>NZ_CATNHH010000022.1:31915-34891 GCF_950098555.1 Citrobacter sp. T1.2D-1 | reverse complement strand
CTGACGGTGTTTTACGAAACATCTTCGGGTTGTGAGGTTAAGCGACTAAGCGTACACGGTGGATGCCCTGGCAGTCAGAGGCGATGAAGGACGTGCTAATCTGCGAAAAGCGTCGGTAAGGTGATATGAACCGTTATAGCCGGCGATGTCCGAATGGGGAAACCCAGTGCAATTCGTTGCACTATCGTTAAGTGAATACATAGCTTAACGAGGCGAACCGGGGGAACTGAAACATCTAAGTACCCCGAGGAAAAGAAATCAACCGAGATTCCCCCAGTAGCGGCGAGCGAACGGGGAGCAGCCCAGAGCCTGAATCAGCATGTGTGTTAGTGGAACGGTCTGGAAAGGCCGGCGATACAGGGTGACAGCCCCGTACACAAAAGTGCATGTGTTGTGAGCTCGATGAGTAGGGCGGGACACGTGGTATCCTGTCTGAATATGGGGGGACCATCCTCCAAGGCTAAATACTCCTGACTGACCGATAGTGAACCAGTACCGTGAGGGAAAGGCGAAAAGAACCCCGGCGAGGGGAGTGAAAAAGAACCTGAAACCGTGTACGTACAAGCAGTGGGAGCCTCTTTTATGGGGTGACTGCGTACCTTTTGTATAATGGGTCAGCGACTTATATTCTGTAGCAAGGTTAACCGAATAGGGGAGCCGAAGGGAAACCGAGTCTTAACTGGGCGTTAAGTTGCAGGGTATAGACCCGAAACCCGGTGATCTAGCCATGGGCAGGTTGAAGGTTGGGTAACACTAACTGGAGGACCGAACCGACTAATGTTGAAAAATTAGCGGATGACTTGTGGCTGGGGGTGAAAGGCCAATCAAACCGGGAGATAGCTGGTTCTCCCCGAAAGCTATTTAGGTAGCGCCTCGTGAACTCATCTTCGGGGGTAGAGCACTGTTTCGGCTAGGGGGTCATCCCGACTTACCAACCCGATGCAAACTGCGAATACCGAAGAATGTTATCACGGGAGACACACGGCGGGTGCTAACGTCCGTCGTGAAGAGGGAAACAACCCAGACCGCCAGCTAAGGTCCCAAAGTCATGGTTAAGTGGGAAACGATGTGGGAAGGCTCAGACAGCCAGGATGTTGGCTTAGAAGCAGCCATCATTTAAAGAAAGCGTAATAGCTCACTGGTCGAGTCGGCCTGCGCGGAAGATGTAACGGGGCTAAACCATGCACCGAAGCTGCGGCAGCGACACTATGTGTTGTTGGGTAGGGGAGCGTTCTGTAAGCCTGCGAAGGTGTGCTGTGAGGCATGCTGGAGGTATCAGAAGTGCGAATGCTGACATAAGTAACGATAAAGCGGGTGAAAAGCCCGCTCGCCGGAAGACCAAGGGTTCCTGTCCAACGTTAATCGGGGCAGGGTGAGTCGACCCCTAAGGCGAGGCCGAAAGGCGTAGTCGATGGGAAACAGGTTAATATTCCTGTACTTGGTGTTACTGCGAAGGGGGGACGGAGAAGGCTATGTTGGCCGGGCGACGGTTGTCCCGGTTTAAGCGTGTAGGTGTGTGTTCCAGGTAAATCCGGTTCACTCTAACACTGAGGCGTGATGACGAGGCACTACGGTGCTGAAGTAACAAATGCCCTGCTTCCAGGAAAAGCCTCTAAGCATCAGGTAACATCAAATCGTACCCCAAACCGACACAGGTGGTCAGGTAGAGAATACCAAGGCGCTTGAGAGAACTCGGGTGAAGGAACTAGGCAAAATGGTGCCGTAACTTCGGGAGAAGGCACGCTGATATGTAGGTGAAGTGATTTACTCATGGAGCTGAAATCAGTCGAAGATACCAGCTGGCTGCAACTGTTTATTAAAAACACAGCACTGTGCAAACACGAAAGTGGACGTATACGGTGTGACGCCTGCCCGGTGCCGGAAGGTTAATTGATGGGGTTATCCTTAGGGAGAAGCTCTTGATCGAAGCCCCGGTAAACGGCGGCCGTAACTATAACGGTCCTAAGGTAGCGAAATTCCTTGTCGGGTAAGTTCCGACCTGCACGAATGGCGTAATGATGGCCAGGCTGTCTCCACCCGAGACTCAGTGAAATTGAACTCGCTGTGAAGATGCAGTGTACCCGCGGCAAGACGGAAAGACCCCGTGAACCTTTACTATAGCTTGACACTGAACACTGGTCCTTGATGTGTAGGATAGGTGGGAGGCTTTGAAGTGTGGACGCCAGTCTGCATGGAGCCAACCTTGAAATACCACCCTTTAATGGCTGGTGTTCTAACGTGGGCCCGTAATCCGGGTTGCGGACAGTGTCTGGTGGGTAGTTTGACTGGGGCGGTCTCCTCCTAAAGAGTAACGGAGGAGCACGAAGGTTAGCTAATCCTGGTCGGACATCAGGAGGTTAGTGCAAAGGCATAAGCTAGCTTGACTGCGAGCGTGACGGCGCGAGCAGGTGCGAAAGCAGGTCTTAGTGATCCGGTGGTTCTGAATGGAAGGGCCATCGCTCAACGGATAAAAGGTACTCCGGGGATAACAGGCTGATACCGCCCAAGAGTTCATATCGACGGCGGTGTTTGGCACCTCGATGTCGGCTCATCACATCCTGGGGCTGAAGTAGGTCCCAAGGGTATGGCTGTTCGCCATTTAAAGTGGTACGCGAGCTGGGTTTAGAACGTCGTGAGACAGTTCGGTCCCTATCTGCCGTGGGCGCTGGAGAATTGAGGGGGGCTGCTCCTAGTACGAGAGGACCGGAGTGGACGCATCACTGGTGTTCGGGTTGTCATGCCAATGGCACTGCCCGGTAGCTAAATGCGGAAAAGATAAGTGCTGAAAGCATCTAAGCACGAAACTTGCCCCGAGATGAGTTCTCCCTGACCCTTTAAGGGTCCTGAAGGAACGTTGAAGACGACGACGTTGATAGGCCGGGTGTGTAAGCGCAGCGATGCGTTGAGCTAACCGGTACTAATGAACCGTGAGGCTTAACCTTACAACGCCGAAGCTGTTTTGGCGGATTTGAGAGA
>NZ_CATNHH010000022.1:0-31874 GCF_950098555.1 Citrobacter sp. T1.2D-1 | reverse complement strand
GAACGTTGAAGACGACGACGTTGATAGGCCGGGTGTGTAAGCGCAGCGATGCGTTGAGCTAACCGGTACTAATGAACCGTGAGGCTTAACCTTACAACGCCGAAGCTGTTTTGGCGGATTTGAGAGAGAATTTCAGTTCAGCTTGATAACAGATTATGTCACTTCGTGGAAACGGGGTGATAAAACAGAATTTGCCTGGCGGCTGTAGCGCGGTGGTCCCACCTGACCCCATGCCGAACTCAGAAGTGAAACGCCGTAGCGCCGATGGTAGTGTGGGGTCTCCCCATGCGAGAGTAGGGAACTGCCAGGCATCAAACAGTGAAGAAGCCCATCCTGACGGATGGGCTTTTTTGCGTCTGTGCACCACGGAAAATGCCGGATGGCGGCTTCGCCTTATCCGGCCTACGGCAAGGGGGAATCCTCTGTATAACGCTAGCCCGCCATAATACAAGCCATACTGCGGCAGATGCGGTAAACTAACCGCGATTTTGCATCAGGAAAGCGTCTATGAATCACTCCCTTAAATCCTGGAATACCTTTGGCATCGATCAAAATGCCAATGAGATTGTTTGCGCCGAAAATGAACAACAGCTACTGAATGCCTGGCAATCCGCCAATGCGTTGCATCAGCCGGTACTGATACTGGGTGAAGGGAGTAACGTCCTGTTTCTTGATACCTTCCGCGGAACGGTGATCGTCAACCGTATCAAAGGCATTGAGGTGACAGAGCAACCGGATGCCTGGCTGCTGCATGTCGGCGCGGGTGAAAACTGGCATCACCTGGTACAGCACACGCTACAGCTTGGCATGCCGGGTCTGGAAAACCTGGCGCTGATCCCCGGCTGTGTCGGTTCTTCACCGATCCAGAATATTGGTGCTTACGGCGTGGAGCTCCAACGAGTTTGTGATTACGTTGACTGTGTTGAGCTGGCGACAGGAAAATCGCTGCGCGTCAGTGCGGCAGAGTGTCGATTTGGCTATCGTGACAGTATCTTCAAACATGAATATCAGGATCGTTTCGCGATCGTTGCAGTGGGTCTACGCCTGACTAAGCAATGGCAGCCAGTGTTGACCTATGGTGACCTGACGCGTCTGGATCCGGCCACAGTAACGCCCCGGCAGGTGTTTGATTCGGTTTGCCATATGCGCATGACGAAACTGCCCGATCCGAAAGTAAACGGTAATGCGGGCAGCTTTTTTAAGAACCCCGTAGTGGTGGCTGATGTGGCACAGGCATTATTGTCTCAATTCCCGAATGCGCCCCATTATCCTCAGCCTGATGGTTCAGTAAAGTTGGCGGCAGGTTGGCTCATTGATCAGTGTCAGTTGAAAGGCTCCGGGATCGGAGGGGCAGCAGTGCATCGTCAACAGGCCCTAGTGCTGATCAATGCTGATAATGCGACAAGCAAAGATGTTGTTCAGCTGGCGCACCTTGTTCGTACGAAAGTGGGTGAAAAATTTAACGTCTGGCTGGAGCCTGAAGTGCGCTTCATCGGGCAAACAGGCGAAGTCAATGCTGTGGAGATCATTGCATGAAGGATAATACCGTTCCTCTGACGCTTATCTCCTTACTGGCCGATGGCGAGTTTCATTCCGGCGAGCAACTGGGTGAAAAGTTGGGGATGAGTCGGGCTGCCATCAATAAACACATCCAGACCTTACGTGACTGGGGTGTCGACGTCTTTACCGTGCCAGGTAAAGGATACAGTTTGCCTGAGCCGATTCAGTTACTGGATGCCGACCGTATATACAGCCAGTTGGATCGCGGTACGGTGGCAGTGCTTCCGGTTATCGATTCCACCAATCAATACCTGCTGGACCGTATAGATCTGTTACAGTCAGGCGATGCCTGCGTGGCGGAATATCAACAGGCAGGCCGTGGACGTCGTGGGCGTAAGTGGTTCTCTCCCTTTGGTGCAAACCTTTATCTTTCGATGTTCTGGCGTCTGGAGCAGGGACCGGCCGCAGCGATCGGCTTAAGCCTGGTGATCGGTATCGTGATGGCCGAGGTGCTGCGCGATCTCGGTGCTGATAAAGTTCGGGTGAAGTGGCCAAACGATCTCTATCTGCTGGATCGCAAACTGGCGGGGATCCTGGTCGAATTAACGGGTAAGACGGGCGATGCTGCGCAGATCGTCATTGGTGCCGGCATTAACATGGCGATGCGTCGTGTGGAAGAAGACGTGGTGAATCAGGGATGGATTACGCTGCAGGAAGCCGGGATTACGCTCGATCGCAACACGCTGGCCGCGAGGCTCATTCGTGAATTGCGTACCGCGTTGGAATTATTTGAGCAGGAAGGACTGGCTCCTTATCTTTCCCGTTGGAAAAAACTCGATAACTTTATTAATCGTCAGGTAAAACTGATCATCGGCGAAAAAGAAATATACGGTACTTCGCGAGGGATCGACGCACAGGGTGCATTACTACTGGAACAGGATGGTGTGATAAAACCGTGGGTTGGGGGAGAAATCTCCCTGAGAAGTGCAGAATAATAAAAAGGGAGCTTTCGCTCCCTTTTTTAATTATTTCCGCAGGCGAACCTGTTCGACGGCATGATTCGCGCTCTTGGTCATGATAAGACTCGCGCGCTCACGCGTGGGTAAAATGTTTTGCTTTAAATTCAGCCAGTTAATTTCTTTCCATAATGAGGTGGCCGTATTGATTGCCTCCTCTTCCGTCAGTTTCGCATAGTTATGGAAATAAGAGTCGGGGTCGGTAAACGCCCCCTCGCGGAATTTAAGAAAGCGATTGATATACCATGTCTGCAGTAACTCTTCCGGCGCATCAACATAAATAGAGAAATCGACGAAGTCCGAAACAAATACATGATGTGGGTCGTGCGGATAATCCATCCCACTCTGCAAAACATTGAGTCCTTCGAGAATTAATATATCGGGCTGGGCAACGGTTTTATCCCCGTCAGGGATCACATCATAAATCAGATGCGAATAAACCGGAGCGGTGACGTTTGGCACGCCGGATTTGAGGTCGGAGACAAACTTGACCAAACGGTGCATGTCATACGATTCAGGAAAGCCTTTCTTCTTCATTAACCCACGGTCTTTTAATACCTGGTTTGGATGAAGAAAACCATCGGTGGTGATTAGCTCAACGCGGCGATGTTCTGGCCAGCGACTCAGTAGCGCCTGTAATACACGCGCGGTGGTGCTTTTCCCTACCGCCACACTGCCAGCAATACTGATGATATAAGGAATGCGCTCACCGTTAGTGCCCAGAAACTGTTCGAGAACAGCCTGACGGCGCAGGTTCGAGCTGATATAGAAGTTAAGCAAACGCGACAGGGGTAAATAGATCTCTGCTACTTCTTCCAGCGATAAATCTTCATTAATCCCCTTTAACCGCGCGATCTCTTCTTCAGTAAGGGTCATCGGCACGGAATCACGAAGCGCAGCCCACTGGTTGCGGTTAAAATGTAGGTAAGGCGTCATTAACGTTTGCTCTTTTATACTCATAAGCATGTTTCTGGCTGTCATTACACCATCAGGGCAGTGATAAAAAGCGCATCATCCCCGGCATGCAATGGCACGTCACATTTCAGTTAATTTGGACAATGGGCAGGAGGGTAACACCAGATGGGAGGGAATAATAAGAAAAAATCTCTTCCTGGTGCCATTACCTGAAAAGTAATGTGACAGATATTCCAGATGTGCAGACGATGATTTGAGGCGTTAGAAGTGCCAGCTGGCGCAGGTGGGAGGAAATGGGCTGCCAGATAATGTCGAAATTTTATGCTAAGCTGACTGAAAATACGTCATTTATTGGCCGTATAGCGCAAAATGTGAGCAATAGAACATTTTATGCAATTTTTTAGTTGCATGAGTTCGCAGGTCTCCATAGAATGCGCGCTACTTGATGCCGACTTAGCTCAGTAGGTAGAGCAACTGACTTGTAATCAGTAGGTCACCAGTTCGATTCCGGTAGTCGGCACCATCAAGTCCGGTGGGGTTCCCGAGCGGCCAAAGGGAGCAGACTGTAAATCTGCCGTCACAGACTTCGAAGGTTCGAATCCTTCCCCCACCACCACTTTCTGGCAGCAATTGCTGTCTGAGCTGGTTAAGAAAATAATCGGCTCGAATGAGAAAAGAGACTTGTCTCTTTTTTTGTTACAGAAAGAACTGGGTAGCCGAGTTTCAGGATGCGGGCATCGTATAATGGCTATTACCTCAGCCTTCCAAGCTGATGATGCGGGTTCGATTCCCGCTGCCCGCTCCAGACGTGCTGATATGGCTCAGTTGGTAGAGCGCACCCTTGGTAAGGGTGAGGTCCCCAGTTCGACTCTGGGTATCAGCACCACTTCACTTCTCCTCCCCGTGTTTTCTCTGTAACGACTCAGTGATTCAACAGTTCAGGCATATCGCCTGGTTGATGTGGTGATATCACCGATTTATCCGTGTCTTAGAGGGACAATCGATGTCTAAAGAAAAGTTTGAACGTACAAAACCGCACGTTAACGTCGGTACTATCGGCCACGTTGACCATGGTAAAACAACGCTGACCGCTGCCATCACTACCGTACTGGCTAAAACCTACGGCGGTGCTGCTCGCGCATTCGATCAGATCGATAACGCGCCGGAAGAAAAAGCTCGTGGTATCACCATCAACACCTCTCACGTTGAATATGACACCCCGACTCGCCACTACGCGCACGTAGACTGCCCGGGCCACGCCGACTATGTTAAAAACATGATCACTGGTGCTGCGCAGATGGACGGCGCGATCCTGGTTGTTGCTGCGACTGACGGCCCGATGCCGCAGACTCGTGAGCACATCCTGCTGGGTCGTCAGGTAGGCGTTCCGTACATCATCGTGTTCCTGAACAAATGCGACATGGTTGATGACGAAGAGCTGCTGGAACTGGTAGAGATGGAAGTTCGTGAACTGCTGTCTCAGTACGATTTCCCGGGCGACGACACGCCGATCGTTCGTGGTTCTGCTCTGAAAGCGCTGGAAGGCGAAGCAGAGTGGGAAGCGAAAATCATCGAACTGGCTGGCTTCCTGGATTCTTACATCCCGGAACCAGAGCGTGCGATTGACAAGCCGTTCCTGCTGCCGATCGAAGACGTATTCTCCATCTCCGGTCGTGGTACCGTTGTTACCGGTCGTGTAGAGCGCGGTATCATCAAAGTTGGCGAAGAAGTTGAAATCGTTGGTATCAAAGAGACTGCGAAGTCTACCTGTACTGGCGTTGAAATGTTCCGCAAACTGCTGGACGAAGGCCGTGCGGGTGAGAACGTAGGTGTTCTGCTGCGTGGTATCAAACGTGAAGAAATCGAACGTGGTCAGGTACTGGCTAAGCCGGGTTCCATCAAGCCGCACACCAAGTTCGAATCTGAAGTGTACATTCTGTCCAAAGACGAAGGCGGCCGTCATACTCCGTTCTTCAAAGGCTACCGTCCGCAGTTCTACTTCCGTACAACTGACGTGACTGGCACCATCGAACTGCCGGAAGGCGTAGAGATGGTAATGCCAGGCGACAACATCAAAATGGTTGTTACCCTGATCCACCCGATCGCGATGGACGACGGTCTGCGTTTCGCAATCCGTGAAGGCGGCCGTACTGTTGGTGCGGGCGTTGTTGCTAAAGTAATGAGCTAATATTTACTCATTAGTTCTGCACTTAAAAAGGGCGCTTCGGCGCCCTTTTTGCTGCCTGTGATTTGGTCGTCACATTTACTCGCAATTTTTACTTCGCTCCCGTTGCGTAGAGAGAATTGTGCTATTGTAATCATAACTATTCTCATTTACACTTTGCGCAGAAATTGAACGGGAGCGATCATGTACGTTTGTTTGTGTAATGGTGTAAGTGATAAAAAAATTCGCCAGGCGGTACGTCAGTTTCATCCTCAATCCTTCCAACAGCTACGCAAGTTTATACCTGTGGGAAATCAATGCGGTAAATGCGTTCGGGCAGCACGCGAAGTGATGCAGGATGAGTTAATGCAAATGCCAGAATTTAAAGAGATCGCCTGAGTCACACTCTTTTTTTTGACATCCCTGTAGCCCCATCTATGCTCTGGAGAGTGGAAGCGGAGGGACTATAAAATGAAAGGTGATGTTAAAATCATAAATTATCTCAATAAACTATTGGGAAATGAGCTTGTCGCGATCAACCAGTATTTTCTCCATGCACGTATGTTCAAAAATTGGGGACTTACCCGCCTCAATGACGTCGAGTACCATGAATCCATTGATGAGATGAAACACGCGGATAAATATATTGAGCGTATTTTGTTCCTGGAAGGGATCCCGAACCTGCAGGATCTCGGTAAGTTGGGGATTGGCGAAGATGTTGAAGAGATGCTGCAGTCCGATCTCAGATTAGAGCTCGAAGGGGCGAAAAACTTACGTGAAGCGATCGCCTATGCTGATACCGTTCATGATTATGTCAGCCGGGATATGATGATCGAAATCCTCGCGGATGAAGAAGGGCATATCGACTGGCTGGAGACTGAACTGGATCTCATCTCGAAAATTGGCCTGCAAAATTATCTGCAGTCGCAAATTAAAGTGACCAGTTAATCGCTTCAGAAGTGAAACGGTAACATCCGGTGATGAAACCCGCAGCCGCCAGAAATGGCCCAAAAGGCAGCGGGTTTTTTAATACCGACTTTCCATGAATTATCCCCAATGCTGCGATACCAGAACACGCCAACAGCGCCGCCCAAAAGACCAAAAATGGTAATGACATCCACCCATGCCAGGCACCCAGCGCGGCAAGGAGTTTCACATCACCATAGCCGAGTCCTTCTCTCTTACGAACCAACCGATAGCTCCAGTAGATAAAGGCAAAACTGGCGTAGCCTGCAATGGCACCCCATACGGCATCTGCAAGTTGTGCCGGGATGATGCACAGGTGAAAGAGGAGTCCGCCCCATAGCAATGGGCAGGTAAACCGGTCCGGCAGTTGTCCGCTGCGCACATCGCAGAAACTAAGAGACAAAGACAATGCGGTATATAGCAGCAGAAAGGGCAGGGCAGCGACCATCAGGTATCCTCCATCAATCCTGTCGCTACTTTAAAGAAGGCTAATGAGGGAGCAAGGTACTATTATGAGTATTGCGAGCGACTTTCCTGCTCAATTGCCGCGTTTCATTCACTACATAAAAGCCTGGAACCCTACTCGCATTACGGACGAAGTGATTAATATCTACGCGACACTTGCTTCAGTCTGATATTTACGTATAATGCGCGGGCTTGTCTTAATCGACGGCAGGTTCGATTTGAACCTCAGATAGCCGATTTGGCTATCTAACAATGCTCCCAATCGGGGGGCTACGTAAGAACGGTTACACTCTCCCATCAATCGTAATGGGTCTGAGGAGTAGTCATTTTCGTTTATAAAATAATTGGAGCTCTGGTCTCATGCAGAACCAAAGAATCCGTATCCGCCTTAAAGCGTTTGATCATCGTCTGATCGATCAATCAACCGCGGAAATCGTCGAGACTGCTAAGCGCACTGGTGCGCAAGTCCGTGGTCCGATCCCGCTGCCGACCCGCAAAGAGCGCTTCACCGTTCTGATCTCTCCGCACGTTAACAAAGACGCGCGCGATCAGTACGAAATCCGCACTCACAAGCGTCTGGTTGACATCGTTGAGCCAACCGAGAAAACCGTTGATGCTCTGATGCGTCTGGACCTGGCTGCCGGTGTAGACGTGCAGATCAGCCTGGGTTAATCAGGTCATCGAGCGATTGAGAGGTTGATACAATGATTGGTTTAGTCGGTAAAAAAGTGGGTATGACCCGCATCTTCACTGAAGATGGCGTCTCTATCCCAGTAACCGTAATCGAAGTTGAAGCAAACCGTGTTACTCAGGTTAAAGACCTGGCTAACGATGGCTATCGTGCTGTTCAGGTTACCACCGGTGCTAAAAAAGCTAACCGTGTAACCAAGCCGGAAGCTGGCCATTTCGCTAAAGCTGGCGTTGAAGCTGGCCGCGGCCTGTGGGAGTTCCGTCTGGCTGAAGGTGAAGAATTCACCGTTGGTCAGAGCATCAGCGTAGAACTGTTTGCTGAAGTTAAAAAAGTTGACGTAACTGGCACCTCTAAAGGTAAAGGTTTCGCTGGTACCGTTAAGCGCTGGAACTTCCGTACCCAGGACGCGACTCACGGTAACTCCTTGTCTCACCGCGTTCCGGGTTCTATCGGTCAGAACCAGACTCCGGGCAAAGTGTTCAAAGGCAAGAAGATGGCAGGTCAGCTGGGTAACGAACGTGTAACCGTTCAGAGCCTGGACGTAGTACGTGTTGACGCTGAGCGCAACCTGCTGCTGGTTAAAGGTGCTGTCCCGGGTGCAACCGGTAGCGACCTGATCGTTAAACCAGCTGTGAAGGCGTAAGGGGATAGCAATGGAATTAGTATTGAAAGACGCGCAGAGCGCGCTGACTGTTTCCGAAACTACCTTCGGTCGTGATTTCAACGAAGCGCTGGTTCACCAGGTTGTTGTTGCTTATGCAGCTGGTGCTCGTCAGGGTACTCGTGCTCAGAAGACTCGTGCTGAAGTAACTGGTTCCGGCAAAAAGCCGTGGCGCCAGAAAGGTACCGGCCGTGCGCGTTCAGGTTCTATCAAGAGCCCGATCTGGCGTTCCGGTGGCGTGACCTTCGCTGCTCGCCCGCAGGACCACAGTCAAAAAGTTAACAAGAAGATGTACCGCGGCGCGCTGAAAAGCATTCTGTCCGAACTGGTACGTCAGGATCGTCTGATCGTTGTCGAGAAGTTCTCTGTTGAAGCGCCTAAAACTAAGCTGCTGGCACAGAAACTGAAAGACATGGCTCTGGAAGATGTGTTGATCATCACCGGTGAGCTGGACGAAAATCTGTTCCTCGCAGCACGTAACCTGCACAAGGTTGACGTTCGCGATGCAACGGGTATCGACCCGGTTAGCCTGATCGCCTTCGACAAAGTCGTAATGACTGCTGATGCTGTTAAGCAAGTTGAGGAGATGCTGGCATGATTCGTGAAGAACGTCTGCTGAAGGTGCTGCGTGCACCGCACGTTTCTGAAAAAGCGTCTACTGCGATGGAAAAAACTAACACCATCGTTCTCAAAGTTGCTAAAGACGCGACCAAAGCAGAGATCAAAGCTGCTGTGCAGAAACTGTTTGAAGTCGAAGTCGAAGTCGTTAACACCCTGGTAGTTAAAGGGAAAGTTAAACGTCACGGACAGCGTATCGGTCGTCGTAGCGACTGGAAAAAAGCTTACGTCACCCTGAAAGAAGGCCAGAATCTGGACTTCGTTGGCGGCGCTGAGTAAGTCGGAGGAGTAATACAATGGCAGTTGTTAAATGTAAACCGACATCTCCGGGTCGTCGCCACGTCGTTAAAGTGGTTAACCCTGAGCTGCACAAGGGCAAACCTTTTGCTCCGTTGCTGGAAAAAAACAGCAAATCCGGTGGTCGTAACAACAATGGCCGTATCACCACTCGTCATATCGGTGGTGGCCACAAGCAGGCGTACCGTATTGTTGACTTCAAACGCAACAAAGATGGTATCCCGGCAGTTGTTGAACGTCTTGAGTACGATCCGAACCGTTCCGCGAACATCGCGCTGGTTCTGTACAAAGACGGTGAGCGCCGTTACATCCTGGCCCCTAAAGGCCTGAAAGCTGGCGACCAGATCCAATCTGGCGTTGATGCTGCAATCAAACCAGGCAACACCCTGCCGATGCGCAATATCCCGGTTGGTTCTACCGTTCATAACGTAGAAATGAAACCAGGAAAAGGCGGTCAGCTGGCACGTTCCGCTGGTACTTACGTTCAGATCGTTGCTCGTGATGGTGCTTATGTCACCCTGCGTCTGCGTTCTGGTGAAATGCGTAAAGTCGAAGCAGACTGCCGTGCAACTCTGGGCGAAGTTGGCAATGCTGAGCATATGCTGCGCGTTCTGGGTAAAGCAGGTGCTGCACGCTGGCGTGGTGTTCGTCCGACCGTTCGCGGTACCGCGATGAACCCAGTCGACCACCCACATGGTGGTGGTGAAGGTCGTAACTTTGGTAAGCACCCGGTAACTCCGTGGGGCGTTCAGACCAAAGGTAAGAAGACCCGCAGCAACAAGCGTACTGATAAATTCATCGTACGTCGCCGTAGCAAATAATTTTAGAGGATAAGCCATGCCACGTTCTCTCAAGAAAGGTCCTTTTATTGACCTGCACTTGCTGAAGAAGGTAGAGAAAGCGGTGGAAAGCGGAGACAAGAAGCCCCTGCGCACTTGGTCCCGTCGTTCAACGATCTTTCCTAACATGATCGGTTTGACCATCGCTGTCCATAATGGTCGTCAGCACGTTCCAGTATTCGTAACCGATGAAATGGTCGGTCACAAACTGGGTGAATTCGCACCGACTCGTACTTATCGCGGCCACGCTGCTGATAAAAAAGCGAAGAAGAAATAAGGTAGGAGGAAGAGATGGAAACTATCGCTAAACATCGCCATGCTCGTTCTTCTGCTCAGAAGGTTCGCCTTGTTGCTGACCTGATTCGCGGTAAGAAAGTGTCGCAGGCTCTGGATATTCTGACCTACACCAATAAGAAAGCGGCTGTACTGGTCAAGAAGGTACTGGAATCTGCCATTGCTAACGCTGAACACAACGATGGCGCTGACATTGACGATCTGAAAGTTACGAAAATTTTCGTAGACGAAGGCCCGAGCATGAAGCGCATTATGCCGCGTGCAAAAGGTCGTGCAGATCGCATCCTGAAGCGCACCAGCCACATTACTGTGGTTGTGTCCGATCGCTGAGACTCTGGAGACTAGCAATGGGTCAGAAAGTACATCCTAATGGTATTCGCCTGGGTATTGTAAAACCATGGAACTCTACCTGGTTTGCGAACACCAAAGAATTCGCTGACAACCTGGACAGCGATTTTAAAGTACGTCAGTACCTGACTAAGGAACTGGCTAAAGCGTCTGTATCTCGTATCGTTATCGAGCGTCCGGCTAAGAGCATCCGTGTGACTATTCACACTGCTCGTCCGGGCATCGTTATCGGTAAGAAAGGCGAAGACGTAGAAAAACTGCGTAAGGTCGTAGCGGATATCGCTGGCGTTCCTGCACAGATCAATATCGCCGAAGTTCGTAAGCCTGAACTGGACGCAAAACTGGTTGCTGACAGCATCACTTCACAGCTGGAACGTCGCGTTATGTTCCGTCGTGCGATGAAGCGTGCTGTACAGAACGCAATGCGTCTGGGCGCTAAAGGGATTAAAGTTGAAGTTAGCGGCCGTCTGGGCGGCGCGGAAATCGCACGTACCGAATGGTACCGCGAAGGTCGCGTACCGCTGCACACTCTGCGTGCTGACATCGACTACAACACCTCTGAAGCGCACACCACTTACGGTGTAATCGGCGTTAAGGTATGGATCTTCAAAGGCGAGATCCTGGGTGGTATGGCTGCTGTTGAACAACCGGAAAAACCGGCTGCTCAACCTAAAAAGCAGCAGCGTAAAGGCCGTAAATAAGGAGCGTCGCTGATGTTACAACCAAAGCGTACAAAATTCCGTAAAATGCACAAAGGCCGTAACCGCGGTCTGGCTGCTGGCGCGGATGTTAGCTTCGGCAGCTTCGGTCTGAAAGCTGTTGGCCGTGGTCGTCTGACTGCCCGTCAGATCGAAGCAGCACGTCGTGCTATGACCCGTGCAGTTAAGCGTCAAGGTAAGATCTGGATCCGCGTATTCCCGGACAAACCGATCACTGAAAAGCCGCTGGCAGTGCGTATGGGTAAAGGTAAAGGTAACGTGGAGTATTGGGTTGCCTTGATTCAGCCGGGTAAAGTCCTGTATGAAATGGACGGCGTACCGGAAGAGCTGGCCCGTGAAGCATTCAAGCTGGCAGCAGCGAAACTGCCGATTAAAACCACCTTTGTAACTAAGACGGTGATGTAATGAAAGCAAAAGAGCTGCGTGAGAAGAGTGTTGAAGAGCTGAACACCGAGCTGCTGAACCTGCTGCGTGAGCAGTTCAACCTGCGTATGCAGGCTGCAAGTGGCCAGCTGCAACAGTCTCACCTGTTGAAGCAAGTGCGTCGTGATGTCGCACGCGTTAAGACTTTACTGACTGAGAAGGCGGGTGCGTAATGACCGATAAAATCCGTACTCTGCAAGGTCGCGTTGTTAGCGACAAAATGGAGAAATCCATTGTTGTTGCTATCGAACGTTTTGTGAAACACCCGATCTACGGTAAATTCATTAAGCGTACGACCAAACTGCACGTACATGACGAGAACAACGAATGCGGTATCGGCGACAAGGTTGAAATCCGTGAATGCCGTCCGCTGTCCAAGACTAAGTCCTGGACGCTGGTTCGCGTTGTAGAGAAAGCGGTTCTGTAATACAGTACGCGTTCTCAACGAATAAACGGCTCAGCGATGGGCCGTTTATTTTTTCTACCCATATCCTGAGAGCGGTGTTATAATGCCGCGCCCTAGATATGGGGCTTTTTTAACGACCTGATTTCGGGTCTCAGTAGTAGTTGACATTAGCGGAGCACTAAAATGATCCAAGAACAGACTATGCTGAACGTCGCCGACAACTCCGGTGCACGTCGCGTAATGTGTATCAAGGTTCTGGGTGGCTCGCACCGTCGCTACGCAGGCGTAGGCGACATCATCAAGATCACCATCAAAGAAGCAATTCCGCGTGGTAAGGTCAAAAAAGGTGATGTGCTGAAGGCGGTAGTGGTGCGCACCAAGAAGGGTGTTCGTCGCCCGGACGGTTCTGTCATTCGCTTCGATGGTAATGCATGCGTTATTTTAAACAATAACAGCGAGCAACCTATCGGTACGCGTATTTTTGGGCCGGTAACTCGTGAACTTCGTAATGAGAAGTTCATGAAAATTATCTCTCTGGCACCAGAAGTACTCTAAGGAGCGAATCATGGCAGCGAAAATCCGTCGTGATGACGAAGTTATCGTGTTAACCGGTAAAGATAAAGGTAAACGCGGTAAAGTTAAGAATGTCTTGTCTTCCGGCAAGGTCATCGTTGAAGGTATCAACCTGGTTAAGAAACACCAGAAGCCGGTTCCGGCTCTGAACCAACCAGGCGGCATTGTAGAGAAAGAAGCAGCTATTCAGATCTCTAACATTGCACTCTTCAATGCGGCAACCGGCAAGGCTGACCGTGTAGGCTTTAGATTCGAAGACGGCAAAAAAGTCCGTTTCTTCAAGTCTAACAGCGAAACTATCAAGTAATTTGGAGTAGTACGATGGCGAAACTGCATGATTACTACAAAGACGAAGTAGTTAATAAACTCATGACTGAGTTTAACTACAATTCTGTCATGCAAGTCCCTCGGGTCGAGAAGATCACCCTGAACATGGGTGTTGGTGAAGCGATCGCTGACAAGAAACTGCTGGATAACGCAGCAGCTGACCTGACAGCAATCTCCGGTCAAAAACCGTTGATCACCAAAGCACGCAAATCTGTTGCAGGCTTCAAAATCCGTCAGGGCTATCCGATCGGCTGTAAAGTAACTCTGCGTGGCGAACGCATGTGGGAGTTCTTTGAGCGCCTGATCACTATTGCTGTACCGCGTATCCGTGACTTCCGTGGCTTGTCCGCTAAGTCATTCGATGGTCGTGGTAACTACAGCATGGGTGTCCGTGAGCAGATCATCTTCCCAGAAATCGACTACGATAAAGTCGACCGCGTTCGTGGTTTGGATATTACCATTACCACTACTGCGAAATCTGACGAAGAAGGCCGTGCTCTGCTGGCTGCCTTTGACTTCCCGTTCCGCAAGTAAGGTAGGGTTACTGAATGGCTAAGCAATCAATGAAAGCACGCGAAGTAAAACGCGTAGCTTTAGCTGATAAATACTTCGCGAAACGCGCTGAACTGAAAGCGATCATCTCTGATGTGAACGCTTCCGACGAAGATCGTTGGAACGCTGTTCTTAAGCTGCAGTCTCTGCCGCGTGATTCCAGCCCGTCTCGTCAGCGTAACCGCTGCCGTCAAACAGGTCGTCCACATGGTTATGTGGGCAAGTTCGGGTTGAGCCGTATCAAGTTACGTGAAGCCGCAATGCGCGGTGAAGTACCAGGCTTGAAAAAGGCTAGCTGGTAATTGTCACCAATTGAATCACGGGAGTAAAGACAGATGAGCATGCAAGATCCGATCGCGGATATGCTGACCCGTATCCGTAACGGTCAGGCCGCGAACAAAGCTGCGGTCACCATGCCTTCCTCCAAGCTGAAAGTGGCAATTGCCAACGTGCTGAAGGAAGAAGGTTTTATTGAAGATTTTAAAGTTGAAGGCGACACCAAGCCGGAACTGGAACTGACTCTTAAGTATTTCCAGGGTAAAGCTGTTGTAGAAAGCATTCAGCGTGTCAGTCGCCCAGGTCTGCGCATCTACAAACGTAAAGATGAGCTGCCGAAAGTTATGGCGGGTCTGGGTATCGCGGTTGTTTCTACCTCTAAAGGTGTTATGACTGATCGTGCAGCGCGCCAGGCTGGTCTTGGTGGCGAAATTATCTGCTACGTAGCCTAATCGGAGGAAAAAATGTCTCGTGTTGCTAAAGCACCGGTCGTTGTTCCTGCCGGCGTTGATGTAAAAATCAACGGTCAGGTTATTACGATCAAAGGTAAAAACGGCGAGCTGACTCGTACTCTCAACGATGCTGTTGAAGTTAAACATGCAGATAATGCACTGACCTTCGGTCCGCGTGATGGTTACGTAGACGGTTGGGCTCAGGCTGGTACCGCGCGTGCCCTGCTGAACTCAATGGTTATCGGTGTTACCGAAGGCTTCACTAAGAAGCTGCAGCTGGTTGGTGTAGGTTATCGTGCAGCGGTTAAAGGGAACGTAGTAAACCTGTCTTTAGGTTTCTCGCATCCAGTTGACCATCAACTGCCGGCAGGGATTACTGCAGAATGTCCGACTCAAACTGAAATCGTGCTGAAAGGCGCTGATAAGCAGGTAATCGGCCAGGTTGCAGCAGATCTGCGTGCCTACCGTCGTCCTGAGCCTTACAAAGGCAAGGGTGTTCGTTACGCCGACGAAGTCGTGCGTACCAAAGAGGCTAAGAAGAAGTAAGGTAACACTATGGATAAGAAATCTGCTCGTATCCGTCGTGCGACCCGCGCACGCCGCAAGCTCAAAGAGCTGGGCGCAACTCGCCTGGTGGTACATCGTACCCCGCGTCATATTTACGCACAGGTAATTGCACCGAACGGTTCTGAAGTTCTGGTAGCTGCTTCTACTGTAGAAAAAGCTATCGCTGAACAACTGAAGTACACCGGTAACAAAGACGCGGCTGCAGCTGTGGGTAAAGCTGTCGCTGAACGCGCTCTGGAAAAAGGCATCAAAGATGTGTCCTTTGACCGTTCCGGGTTCCAATATCATGGTCGTGTCCAGGCACTGGCAGATGCTGCCCGTGAAGCTGGCCTTCAGTTCTAAGGTAGAGGTGTAAGATGGCTCACATCGAAAAACAAGCTGGCGAACTGCAGGAAAAGCTGATCGCGGTAAACCGCGTATCTAAAACCGTAAAAGGTGGTCGTATTTTCTCCTTCACAGCTCTGACTGTAGTAGGCGATGGTAACGGTCGCGTTGGTTTTGGTTACGGTAAAGCGCGTGAAGTTCCAGCAGCGATCCAGAAAGCGATGGAAAAAGCCCGTCGCAATATGATTAACGTCGCGCTGAACAACGGCACCCTGCAACACCCGGTTAAAGGTGTTCACACGGGGTCTCGTGTATTCATGCAGCCAGCTTCCGAAGGTACCGGTATCATCGCCGGTGGTGCAATGCGCGCCGTTCTGGAAGTTGCTGGGGTTCATAACGTTCTGGCTAAAGCATATGGTTCCACCAACCCGATCAACGTGGTTCGTGCAACTATTGATGGCCTGGAAAATATGAATTCTCCAGAAATGGTCGCTGCCAAGCGTGGTAAATCCGTTGAAGAAATTCTGGGGAAATAAACCATGGCAAAGACTATTAAAATTACTCAAACCCGCAGTGCAATCGGTCGTCTGCCGAAACACAAGGCAACGCTGCTTGGCCTGGGTCTGCGTCGTATTGGTCACACCGTAGAGCGCGAGGATACTCCTGCTGTTCGTGGTATGGTCAACGCGGTTTCCTTCATGGTTAAAGTTGAGGAGTAAGAGATGCGTTTAAATACTCTGTCTCCGGCCGAAGGCTCCAAAAAGGCGGGTAAACGCCTGGGTCGTGGTATCGGTTCTGGCCTCGGTAAAACCGGTGGTCGTGGTCACAAAGGTCAGAAGTCTCGTTCTGGCGGTGGCGTACGTCGCGGTTTCGAGGGCGGCCAGATGCCTCTGTATCGTCGTCTGCCGAAATTCGGCTTCACTTCTCGTAAAGCAGCGATTACAGCCGAAGTTCGTCTGTCTGACCTGGCTAAAGTAGAAGGCGGTGTTGTAGACCTGAACACGCTGAAAGCGGCTAACATTATCGGTATCCAGATCGAGTTCGCGAAAGTGATCCTGGCTGGTGAAGTCACTACTCCGGTAACTGTTCGTGGTCTGCGTGTTACTAAAGGCGCTCGTGCTGCTATCGAAGCTGCTGGCGGTAAAATCGAGGAATAAGTAGCAGATGGCTAAACAACCGGGATTAGATTTTCAAAGTGCCAAAGGTGGCTTAGGCGAGCTGAAACGCAGACTGCTGTTTGTTATCGGTGCGCTTATTGTGTTCCGTATTGGCTCTTTCATTCCGATCCCTGGTATTGATGCCGCTGTCCTTGCCAAACTGCTTGAGCAACAGCGAGGCACCATCATTGAAATGTTTAACATGTTCTCTGGTGGTGCTCTCAGCCGTGCTTCTATCTTTGCCCTGGGTATTATGCCGTACATTTCGGCATCAATTATTATCCAGCTGCTGACGGTGGTTCACCCAACGTTAGCGGAAATCAAGAAAGAAGGGGAGTCTGGTCGTCGTAAGATCAGCCAGTACACCCGCTACGGTACTCTGGTGCTGGCAATATTCCAGTCGATCGGTATTGCTACCGGTCTGCCGAATATGCCTGGTATGCAAGGTCTGGTTATGAACCCAGGCTTTGCATTCTATTTCACCGCTGTTGTTAGTCTGGTCACAGGGACAATGTTCCTGATGTGGTTGGGCGAACAGATTACTGAACGTGGTATCGGTAACGGTATCTCGATCATTATCTTCGCCGGTATTGTCGCGGGACTCCCGCCAGCCATTGCCCATACTATCGAGCAAGCGCGTCAAGGCGACCTGCACTTCCTCGTGTTGCTGTTGGTTGCAGTATTAGTATTTGCAGTGACGTTCTTTGTTGTATTTGTTGAGCGTGGTCAACGCCGCATTGTGGTAAACTACGCGAAACGTCAGCAGGGTCGTCGTGTCTATGCTGCACAGAGCACACATTTACCGCTGAAAGTGAATATGGCGGGGGTAATCCCGGCAATCTTCGCTTCCAGTATTATTCTGTTCCCGGCAACCATCGCGTCATGGTTCGGGGGCGGTACTGGTTGGAACTGGCTGACAACAATTTCGCTGTATTTGCAGCCTGGGCAACCGCTTTATGTGTTACTCTATGCGTCTGCAATCATCTTCTTCTGTTTCTTCTACACGGCGTTGGTCTTCAACCCGCGTGAAACAGCAGATAACCTGAAGAAGTCCGGTGCATTTGTACCAGGGATTCGTCCGGGAGAGCAAACGGCGAAGTATATCGATAAAGTAATGACCCGCCTGACTTTGGTTGGTGCGCTCTACATTACCTTTATCTGCCTGATCCCGGAGTTCATGCGTGATGCAATGAAAGTACCGTTCTACTTCGGTGGGACCTCACTGCTTATCGTTGTTGTCGTGATTATGGACTTTATGGCTCAAGTGCAAACTCTGATGATGTCTAGTCAGTACGAGTCTGCATTGAAGAAGGCGAACCTGAAAGGCTACGGCCGATAATTGGTCGCCCGAGAAGTTACGGAGAGTAAAAATGAAAGTTCGTGCTTCCGTCAAGAAATTATGCCGTAACTGCAAAATCGTTAAGCGTGATGGTGTCATCCGTGTGATTTGCAGTGCCGAGCCGAAGCATAAACAGCGCCAAGGCTGATTTATTCGCATATTTTTCTTGCAAAGTTGGGTTGAGCTGGCTAGATTAGCCAGCCAATCTTTTGTATGTCTGTACGTTTCCATTTGAGTATCCTGAAAACGGGCTTTTCAGCATGGTGCGTACATATTAAATAGTAGGAGTGCATAGTGGCCCGTATAGCAGGCATTAACATTCCTGATCAAAAACATGCAGTGATCGCGTTAACGTCGATCTACGGCATCGGTAAGACCCGTTCTAAAGCCATTCTGGCTTCAGCGGGTATCGCTGAAAATGTTAAGATCAGTGAGCTGTCTGAAGGACAAATCGACACGCTGCGTGACGAAGTTGCCAAATTTGTCGTTGAAGGTGATCTGCGCCGTGAAATCAGCATGAGCATCAAGCGCCTGATGGATCTTGGTTGCTATCGCGGTTTGCGTCATCGTCGTGGTCTGCCAGTGCGCGGTCAGCGTACTAAGACCAACGCACGTACCCGTAAGGGTCCG
Source organism: Citrobacter sp. T1.2D-1 (assembly GCF_950098555.1). Classification (NCBI taxonomy): domain Bacteria; kingdom Pseudomonadati; phylum Pseudomonadota; class Gammaproteobacteria; order Enterobacterales; family Enterobacteriaceae; genus Citrobacter; species Citrobacter sp. T1.2D-1. The sequence continues at coordinate 13,355 of NZ_CATNHH010000022.1, read as the reverse complement.
CGCAAACCGATCAAGAAATAATCGGGGTGATTGAATAATGGCAAAGGCACCAATTCGTGCACGTAAACGTGTAAGAAAACAAGTCTCTGACGGCGTGGCTCATATCCATGCTTCTTTCAACAACACCATCGTGACTATCACTGATCGTCAGGGTAACGCGCTGGGTTGGGCAACAGCCGGTGGTTCCGGTTTCCGTGGTTCTCGCAAATCTACTCCGTTCGCAGCTCAGGTTGCAGCAGAGCGTTGCGCTGACGCCGTAAAAGAATACGGTATCAAGAATCTGGAAGTTATGGTTAAAGGTCCGGGTCCAGGCCGCGAATCTACTATTCGTGCTCTGAACGCCGCTGGTTTCCGCATCACTAATATTACTGATGTGACTCCGATCCCTCATAACGGTTGTCGTCCGCCGAAAAAACGCCGCGTATAACGCTTCGTTTTCCAGGTTTGTTGGAGAAAGAAAATGGCAAGATATTTGGGTCCTAAGCTCAAGCTGAGCCGTCGTGAGGGCACCGACTTATTCCTTAAGTCTGGCGTTCGCGCGATCGATACCAAGTGTAAAATTGAACAAGCTCCTGGCCAGCACGGTGCGCGTAAACCGCGTCTGTCTGACTATGGTGTGCAGTTGCGTGAAAAGCAAAAAGTTCGCCGTATCTACGGTGTGCTGGAGCGTCAGTTCCGTAACTACTACAAAGAAGCAGCACGTCTGAAAGGCAACACCGGTGAAAACCTGTTGGCTCTGCTGGAAGGTCGTCTGGACAACGTTGTATACCGTATGGGCTTCGGCGCCACTCGTGCAGAAGCACGTCAGCTGGTTAGTCATAAAGCGATTATGGTAAACGGTCGTGTTGTTAACATCGCTTCTTATCAGGTTAGTCCGAATGACGTTGTTAGCATTCGTGAGAAAGCGAAGAAGCAGTCTCGCGTGAAAGCCGCTCTGGAGCTGGCTGAGCAGCGTGAAAAGCCAACCTGGCTGGAAGTTGATGCTGGCAAGATGGAAGGTACGTACAAGCGTAAGCCTGAGCGTTCTGATCTGTCTGCGGACATTAACGAACACCTGATCGTCGAGCTTTACTCCAAGTAAAGCTTAGTACCAAAGAGAGGACACAATGCAGGGTTCTGTGACAGAGTTTCTAAAACCGCGCCTGGTAGATATCGAGCAAGTGAGTTCGACGCACGCCAAGGTGACCCTTGAGCCTTTAGAGCGTGGCTTCGGCCATACTCTGGGTAACGCACTGCGCCGTATTCTGCTCTCATCGATGCCGGGTTGCGCGGTGACCGAGGTTGAGATTGATGGTGTACTACATGAGTACAGCACCAAAGAAGGCGTTCAGGAAGATATCCTGGAAATCCTGCTCAACCTGAAAGGGCTGGCGGTGAGAGTTCAGGGTAAAGATGAAGTTATTCTTACCTTGAATAAATCTGGCATTGGCCCTGTGACTGCAGCCGACATTACCCATGATGGGGATGTCGAAATCGTCAAGCCGCAGCACGTGATCTGCCACCTGACCGATGAGAACGCGTCTATTAGCATGCGTATCAAAGTTCAGCGCGGTCGTGGTTATGTGCCGGCTTCTACCCGAATTCATTCGGAAGAAGATGAGCGCCCAATCGGCCGTCTGCTAGTCGACGCATGCTACAGCCCTGTAGAGCGTATTGCCTACAATGTTGAAGCAGCGCGTGTAGAACAGCGTACCGACCTGGACAAGCTGGTCATCGAAATGGAAACCAACGGCACAATCGATCCTGAAGAGGCGATTCGTCGTGCGGCGACCATTCTGGCTGAACAACTGGAAGCTTTCGTTGACTTACGTGATGTACGTCAGCCGGAAGTGAAAGAAGAGAAACCAGAATTCGATCCGATCCTGCTGCGCCCTGTTGACGATCTGGAATTGACTGTCCGCTCTGCTAACTGCCTTAAAGCAGAAGCTATCCACTATATCGGTGATCTGGTACAGCGTACTGAGGTTGAGCTTCTTAAGACGCCTAACCTTGGTAAAAAATCTCTTACTGAGATTAAAGACGTGCTGGCTTCCCGTGGACTGTCTCTGGGCATGCGCCTGGAAAACTGGCCACCGGCAAGCATCGCTGACGAGTAACCGGATCACAGGTTAAGGTTTTACTGAGAAGGATAAGGTCATGCGCCATCGTAAGAGTGGTCGTCAACTGAACCGCAACAGCAGCCATCGCCAGGCTATGTTCCGCAACATGGCAGGTTCACTGGTTCGTCATGAAATCATCAAGACGACCCTGCCTAAAGCGAAAGAGCTGCGTCGCGTAGTTGAGCCGCTGATTACTCTTGCCAAGACTGATAGCGTAGCTAATCGTCGTCTGGCATTCGCCCGCACTCGTGATAACGAGATCGTGGCAAAACTGTTTAACGAGCTGGGCCCGCGTTTTGCGAGCCGCGCCGGTGGTTACACTCGCATTCTGAAGTGTGGCTTCCGTGCAGGCGACAACGCGCCGATGGCTTACATCGAGCTGGTTGATCGCTCTGAGTCGAAAGCAGAAGCTGCTGCAGAGTAATCTGTAGTAACGTAAAGAAACCCGCTCCGGCGGGTTTTTTTATATCCGCAGTACCCCCACTTATCTACAATATCTGTACTCTTTTTGTTCATCCCCTGGAGTCTTCTATGTGGTTACTGGACCAGTGGGCAGAGCGCCATATCACTGATGCACAGAGAAAAGGTGAATTCGAGAATCTTCATGGTACTGGCGAGCGGCTGGTTCTGGATGATGATTCACATGTGCCTGTTGAGCTGCGGGCAGGTTATCGCTTACTGAAAAATGCCGGCTGTCTGCCGCCCGAGCTGGAGCAGCGAAAAGAAGCCATCCAGTTACTGGATCTGCTGAAAGGCCTTAGGCAGGATGATCCTCAGTATCAGGAAGTGAGCCGGCGTTTGTCACTTCTGGAACTGAAGCTGCGGCAGGCTGGCCTAAGCACTGAATTTTTACGCGGTGAGTACGCAGATAAATTGCTGCATAAGATTAACGATAATTAAGGACGTGGGCATGTATCGCATTGGTGAGTTAGCAAAGCTGGCGGAAGTAACCCCTGATACGATCCGCTATTATGAAAAGCAGCAGATGATGGAACATGAGGTGCGCACGGAAGGGGGATTCCGGTTATATACGGAAAAGGATCTTCAGCGGCTTAAGTTCATCCGCTATGCCCGGCAGCTCGGATTTACCCTTGAGTCGATCCGTGAGTTATTGTCGATCCGCATTGATCCCGAACATCATACCTGTCAGGAGTCAAAAGGGATCGTGCAGGACAGACTGAAAGAAGTCGAAGCGCGTATTGCCGAACTGCAAAGTATGCAGCGTTCATTACAGCGTCTGAACGATGCCTGCTGCGGTACTGCGCACAGCAGCGTGTACTGCTCAATCCTTGAAGCCCTGGAGCAGGGTGCCAGTGGAGTGAAGTCGGGCTGTTGATTTATCAGACTGGTGGGACTACACTCCCGCCGTTAAACCACAAACTGGAGCTATTATGAGTCGTTATCAGCATACGAAAGGGCAGATAAAGGACAATGCCATTGAGGCATTATTACATGACCCACTATTCAGACAGCGTGTTGAAAAGAACAGGAAAGGCAAAGGGAGTTATTTACGCAAAGGGAAACACGGTAATCGGGGTAACTGGGAGGCCAGTGGCAAGAAAGTGAATCACTTTTTTACCACTGGCCTTCTGCTTTCTGTGGTCTGTTAAGAACGACTATTCTGTTCTTTGAGCAGGTCACGGATCTCAGTGAGCAAGACTTCCTCTTTCGTTGGCGCAGGTGCAGCAGCCGGTTCTTCTTTCTTACGATTGAGTTTGTTAATGAGCTTAATTGCCATGAAAATAGCAAATGCCACAATCACAAAGTCGAAAATGTTCTGAATAAACACACCATAATGCATCACAACGGCAGGGATATCTCCCTGCGCATCGCGCAGCGTCACGGCAAACTGTTTAAAATCGATCCCGCCAATTAGCAAACCCAGCGGCGGCATAATGATATCGGCAACCAGTGACGATACAATTTTACCGAATGCCGCACCGATAATGACACCCACCGCCAAATCGACAACATTCCCGCGCATCGCAAATTCGCGAAACTCTTTAATAATGCTCATTATATTCTCCCTATGCAGCTGACGTTAATAAGTTTAACAAATGTTAAGGCATTTTCCATTTAAGTATTCAGATTAATAGTGCTAATTAAGCCTTGATAACTCAGGGGATTTAAAAGGGTGCGAATAATGCACCCTTCAAAGTTAAAGGAAGAAAGGACTTGGCTGGAATAAGCGTTCGACGTCGGTAATAAACTTTTTATCCGTCAGGAACATAATGACGTGATCGCCTTGTTCGATGCGTAAGTTATCATTGGCAATCATCACATCGTTACCACGCACTACGGCACCAATAATCGTACCCGGCGGCAGCTTGATCTCGTCTATAACCCGACCCACAACGCGCGAAGTACTTTCATCGCCGTGAGCGACGGCTTCAATAGCTTCCGCGGCACCACGACGCAATGAAGAGACACCAACGATATCTGCTTTTCGCACATGGCTGAGGAGAGCGGAGATTGTCGCCTGCTGAGGAGAGATCGCAATATCAATGACGCTACCCTGGACGAGGTCGACATACGCGCGACGTTGAATCAGGACCATTACCTTCTTCGCCCCCATTCGCTTGGCCAACATTGCTGACATAATGTTAGCTTCATCGTCGTTGGTGACGGCAATGAACAGATCGACCTGATCGATATGTTCTTCAGCCAGCAACTCCTGATCCGAGGCGTCGCCAAAGAAGACGATCGTATTCTGCAGTTTTTCAGCCAGTTCGGCAGCGCGCTGTTGATCGCGTTCGATCAATTTCACACTGTAATCTTTCTCAAGACGACGCGCCAGACCGGCCCCTATGTTACCGCCGCCAACCAGCATGATGCGCTTGTAAGGTTTTTCGAGACGTTGCAACTCGCTCATCACCGCACGAATGTGTTGGGAGGCGGCAATAAAGAAGACTTCGTCACCCGCTTCCACAATGGTGGAGCCCTGCGGGCGAATCGGTCTGTCATGACGGAAAATCGCCGCAACGCGGGTATCGATATGCGGCATATGTTCCCGCATCGTTGAGAGTGCGTTGCCGATCAGTGGGCCACCATAATAGGCTTTTACCACTGCCAGGCTCACTTTACCTTCCGCAAAGTTGACGACCTGTAACGCGCCTGGATACTCGATCAGTCGATAAATACTGTCGATGACGAGCTGCTCGGGCGCGATCAGATGATCGATAGGGACGGCTTCTGAGTGGAACAGTTTGTCCGCATCACGAACATAATCAGGGGAGCGGATACGGGCGATTCGGTTTGGCGTGTTGAACAGCGAATAGGCCACCTGGCAGGCAACCATATTCGTTTCATCGGAGCTGGTCACGGCAACCAGCATATCCGCATCATCCGCACCGGCTTCGCGCAACACGCGTGGGTGTGAACCATGCCCCTGAACGACACGCAGATCGAACTTGTCCTGCAGGCTGCGCAGACGTTCACCGTTGGTATCGACCACAGTGATGTCGTTGTTCTCGCCGACCAGGTTCTCTGCCAGCGTTCCCCCCACTTGTCCTGCGCCCAGAATGATTATTTTCATCAGTCGCGACCCGTTATCCCATCACTTTTTGATTAGCTTAGCGTAAAAGAAGCCGTCACCGTCTTCTGCACCCGGCAGATTTTGTAGACCCGGCGCCTCAGGCGTTCCTGTCTCGCTAAGCGTGGCGTCCGTCGTACGCTGTAAGAAGGCGCGAACCTGCTGGCTGTTCTCTTCCGGTAACACTGAACAAGTGGCATACACCAGCGTGCCGCCAGATTTCAAATGTGGCCAGACGGCATCGAGAATTTCAGCCTGTAGCTTTGCCAGTTCTGCAATATCGCGATCGCGGCGTAGCCATTTGATATCTGGATGGCGACGGATAACCCCGGTTGCGGAACAGGGCGCATCTAACAGTATGCGATCAAACTGCTGTTCACCACACCACTGAGCAGGATAACGCCCATCACCCTGTTTGACCGTTGCTTTCATCCCGAGACGTTTCAGGTTGTCATAAACGCGGGAGAGTCGTTGTTCATCCACATCGACTGCCAGCACGTCTGCTTCGGGGGCGGCTTCGAGGATGTGGGTAGTTTTACCGCCTGGCGCTGCACACAGATCTAAAATGTGCTCGCCGTTTTGCGGCGCAAGGAAGGCGACGCACCCCTGAGCGGAGGCATCCTGAACGGTGACCCATCCTTCATCGAATCCCGGTAGCGCATGAACCGGTGCCGGCGTTTCCAGGCGTACGGCATCGGGATAGTCAGGATGGGGGAAACCTTTCATCCCGGCGTCTTCGAGCAGTGCCAGCCAGCTGTCGCGCGAATGGTGTATGCGATTCACGCGTAACCACATCGGTGGCCGTTGATTGTTGGCATCGACAATGGCTTCCCATTGAGTGGGATACGCTTTTTGCAGGCGTTTCAGCATCCAGGAAGGATGCAGAAAACGCGCCTCGCTGTTGGCGAATTCTGCCAGCAGTTCTTCTTGTTGACGCTGAAACTGGCGCAGGACACCGTTTATCAGCCCTTTAAGCTGCGGGCGCTTTATCGCTACTGCACCTTCGACCGTCTCCGCCAGCGCAGCATGGGGAGGAATACGGGTATGCAGTAATTGATAGAATCCCACCATAATCAGGTAGTGCACGGTACGCTGTTTTCCCGTCATCGGACGGGACATCAGTTTGTTGATCAACCAGTCGAGTTGCGACAACGTACGCAGAACCCCAAAACAGAGTTCTTGTAATAGTGCTTTGTCTTTATCGGAGACTTTTTGTTGTAGCGGCGGCAGGACATTGCTCAGTGAATGCCCTTGCTCGACGACCTGTTCAACGGCCTGCGCCGCCATACTGCGTAAGTTAAGTTTCTTATTCATAACCGCAAAAATAAAAAGGCCCGGCAACACCGGGCGTAATCAGAAGTGACCGTCAGGCCAGACGGTTGCCAGGAATGAACCATTCCCGACGTGAATTTAGCAGATCCTGGGCGCTCATCGCTTTTTTCCCGGCGGGTTGTAATGAGAGCAAGTTCAGGATTCCGTTGCCAGTCGCGACCTGAATGCCTTGTTTTGTGGCTTCAAGGATGGTGCCGGGCTCTGCCTTCGTCGGCGAGTCTATCACGGATGCCTGCCAGACTTTTACCGGCTGGCCATCAATTTCCAGCCAACTCATTGGCCAGGGATTGAATGCGCGGATGCAGCGTTCCAGTTGTGCCGCAGAAAGTGACCAGTCGATGCGCGCTTCTTCTTTACTGAGCTTCTCAGCATGGGTAACCTGCGCTTCGTCCTGTACTTCCGGATTTGCACGACCTTCCGCTAGCTGCTTCAGCGTTTCAATCAGACCCTGTGGGCCCAGATCCGCCAGCTTGTCGTACAGCGTGCCGCTGGTGTCCTGCGCGGTGATGGGGCAGGCGAGTTTGTAGAGCATATCGCCTGTATCCAGACCGACGTCCATCTGCATAATGGTAACCCCCGTTTCAGCATCGCCCGCCCAGAGCGAACGTTGAATGGGGGCCGCGCCACGCCAGCGCGGCAGCAGGGAACCATGCACGTTAATGCAGCCGAGTCGCGGCATCTCCAGCACGGCTTTCGGTAGAATCAGGCCATACGCTACGACGACCATCACGTCTGCGTTCAGGTCAGAAACCAGATGCTGGTTTTCCTGTGGGCGCAAGGAGACAGGTTGGAAAACCGGAATGCCTTTTTCTTCCGCCAGGACTTTCACCGGGCTCGGCATCAGTTTTTTACCCCGCCCCGCCGGACGGTCCGGTTGGGTAAACACGCCGACGACGTGATGTCCAGAAGACAACAGCGCGTCAAGATGACGCGCTGCAAAGTCAGGTGTACCCGCGAAAATAATACGTAGTGAGTCTGACACGTTGATTCTTGTCCTTAAGCTCGTGCGTTCAGGCGGTCGAGTTTCTCAACTTTCTGACGAATACGTTGCTGTTTCAGCGGCGACAAATAATCGATAAACAGTTTACCGACCAGGTGATCCATTTCGTGCTGAATACAGATAGCCAGCAGGCCGTCGGCTTCCAGCTCAAACGGTTTACCCTCACGATCGAGTGCGCGAACTTTCACTTTCTCGGCACGTGGCACTAAAGCACGTTGTTCCGGAATAGACAGGCAACCTTCTTCAATACCGGTTTCGCCTTCTTTTTCCAGCAGTTCCGGGTTAATTAGCACCAGGCGTTCGTCGCGGTTTTCTGACACGTCAATGACGATAATTCGCTGATGAATATCAACCTGCGTTGCCGCGAGGCCAATACCTTCTTCTGCGTACATCGTCTCGAACATATCATCGACGATACGCTGAATTTCTGCATTCACTTCTTCTACCGGTTTTGCGACTTTGCGAAGACGCTCGTCCGGAATATGTAACACTTGCAAAACTGACATAGTTATCCAGAGTTGTGTTCAGGAGTTGGAAAGATTATTACCTCTATTCTAGACAAATCCCCCTCTGATTGACAGCATCAGTGACCAATCGCAAAGATTGCTAAGACTGCTTGTGGCAGGGGGATAAGGATGACCCGTACCGAAATTTGGCTACGTTTAATGGGCGTGAACGAGTTGTTCGGCGATGAGATGGTGCGCGTCGCTCACGGGCTGATAGCACAACCGCATATTGATACCGCTGTCCTGCGGCGTATGGGCTTTTCTCCCTCCCAGGCCACTCGCTTTATTACCTTTTCGCAAAACGAACTGGAAAAGACCTTTCGCTGGCTTGAGCCACCGCATCACCACTTATTACTGGCAGACAGTGAAGATTATCCCGCTCAGCTTCGTGCCATTGAAGATTACCCCGGCGCGCTTTTGGTCTCCGGCTCCTCGCAATGCCTCCATGATTTTCAACTCGCCGTGGTGGGAAGCCGAACCCCGTCCTGGTATGGCGAACGATGGGGACGGTTGTTCTGTGAGAAGCTTGCGGGCTGGGAAATCACCATTACCAGTGGTTTGGCACGTGGTATTGATGGCATCGCCCATCGGGCAGCGATCCAGTCGAAGGTGAAAAGCATTGCCGTATTAGGAAATGGTCTGCAGTCCATCTATCCCCGCCGGCATGCCGGGATGGCCGAGGCTTTACTGGAAACGGGAGGTGCGCTGGTGTCCGAATTTCCGCTACTGATGCCTCCTTTACCACGTAATTTTCCCCGCCGAAACCGTATTATCAGCGGTCTGAGTAAAGGCGTTCTGGTGGTTGAAGCGGCCTTACGCAGCGGCTCGTTGGTTACTGCACGCTGTGCGCTGGAACAAGGGCGAGAGGTGTTCGCCGTACCCGGGCCTCTCGGCAGTCCCGGAAGTGAAGGGCCGCACTGGCTGGTACAGCAGGGAGCCACACTTGTGACGGCTCCAGAGGAAATCATGGAAAATTTGCAGTATGGCTTGCATTGGCTGCCAGATGAGCCTGAAAAATCACTTTATTCACCAGATCAGGAAGACGCAGCATTGCCATTTCCCGAGCTCCTGGCTAACGTAGGAGATGAGGTAACACCTGTTGACGTCGTCGCTGAACGTGCCGGCCAACCTGTGCCAGAAGTAGTGGCTCAGCTACTCGAACTGGAGTTAGCAGGATGGATCGCAGCTGTACCCGGCGGCTATGTCCGATTGAGGAGGGCATGCCATGTTCGACGTACTAATGTATTTGTTTGAGACATATATCCACAATGAAGCTGAATTACGTGTGGATCAGGACAAACTTGAACGGGATCTTACCGACGCTGGTTTTGATCGTGAAGACATCTACAATGCGCTCCTGTGGCTGGAAAAGCTTGCTGATTATCAGGAAGGACTTGCCGAACCGATGCAGCTTGCCTCCGATCCTCTCTCTGTGCGTATTTATACCCCAGAAGAGTGTGACCGACTGGATGCCAGTTGCCGGGGATTCCTGTTATTCCTTGAACAGATCCAGGTGCTAAACCTCGAAACGCGAGAAATGGTGATTGAACGTGTGCTCGCGCTGGATACTGCAGAATTCGACCTGGAAGACCTGAAGTGGGTCATCCTGATGGTTTTGTTCAACATTCCGGGTTGTGAAAATGCATATCAGCAAATGGAAGAATTACTCTTTGAAGTGAATGAAGGTATGCTGCATTAATCAACCTTAATTCAGCATGAGTTGTTATGGCTAAATCAGCACTGTTTTCGGTGCGTAAGAATGAGCCCTGCCCACAGTGCGGGGCTGAACTGGTGATTCGCTCCGGGAAACATGGTCCGTTTCTTGGCTGCTCGCACTATCCGGAATGTGACTACATCCGTCCGTTGAAATCCTCAGCGGACGGACATATCGTCAAAGTTCTGGAGGGAAAGCATTGTCCTGTCTGCGGTGGTGAACTGGTGTTGCGCCAGGGGCGTTTTGGCATGTTTATCGGCTGCAGCAACTATCCTGAATGTGAGCATACCGAGCTCATTGATAAGCCCGATGAAACCGCAATTACCTGCCCACAATGCCAGACGGGCCATCTGGTCCAGCGGCGTTCCCGTTATGGCAAGACCTTCCACTCCTGCGATCGCTATCCGGAGTGCCAGTTTGTCATTAACTTCAAGCCGCTAGCCGGAGAGTGCCCAGAGTGCCATTATCCGCTACTCATCGAAAAGAAAACCGCGCAGGGTGTGAAGCACTTTTGCGCCAGTAAACAATGTGGAAAGCCGGTTTCGGCGGAACAAACAAGTGAAGAATAACCTGCTAACAGACCCTGTCGCAGACGCGATAGAGGTACTGAATAAAGAAAATGTCATCGCCTATCCAACAGAAGCCGTCTTTGGCGTCGGGTGCGATCCCGATAGCGAAGTGGCCGTTAATCGCCTGTTGGCCTTAAAACAGCGTCCGGTCGATAAAGGGTTAATTTTGATCGCCGCCAGTTTTGAACAGCTCAAACCGTATGTTGATGACAGTATGCTGACCAATGCCCAGCGTGATGCCGTGTTTGCGCGTTGGCCAGGTCCGGTGACTTTTGTTTTCCCCGCGCTGCCGACAACGCCTCGCTGGTTAACGGGACGCTTTGATTCACTGGCCGTGCGCGTGACGGATCATCCGCTGGTGGTCGCCTTGTGCCAGGCTTATGGCAAACCGTTGGTTTCAACCAGCGCCAACCTGAGTGGATTACCCCCTTGTCGTACGGTAGAGGAGGTCCACGCTCAGTTTGGTACCGACTTCCCGGTGGTGCCAGGAGAAACCGGCGGCCGCTTGAATCCTTCGGAAATTCGTGATGCCCTGACGGGCGAGCTGTTTCGACAGGGGTAAGATGATGGAAACCTATGCTGTTTTTGGTAATCCAATCGCGCACAGCAAATCGCCGTTTATTCATCAGCAATTTGCGCAGCAGCTGCATATTGCGCATCCGTATGGCCGTGTGCTGGCGCCTGTAAATGATTTTATTAATACCCTAAACGCGTTCTTTGCCGATGGCGGTAAAGGGGTGAACGTAACGGTGCCGTTTAAAGAAGAGGCGTTTGCCCGCGCCGATGAACTCACGGAGCGTGCTGCGCTGGCTGGTGCGGTGAATACTATCAAGCGGCTCGAAGATGGTCGTTTGCTTGGCGATAATACGGACGGCATCGGTCTGTTAAGCGATCTCGAACGCCTGTCATTTATCCTGCCGGGGCAGCGTATCCTGCTGATTGGTGCGGGTGGGGCTTCGCGTGGCGTACTGTTACCGCTGCTTTCTATGGATTGCGGGGTGACTATCGTCAACCGGACTGCATCCCGAGCGGAAGAACTGGCGCAAGTTTTTGCGCATACGGGCAGCGTGCAGGCGTTGGATCTTAATGAGCTGGAAGGGCATGAATTTGATCTGATCATCAATGCCACCTCCAGCGGTATCAGCGGTGAGATCCCGGCGATCCCGGCATCGCTTATTCGTCCGTCTGTATGTTGTTACGACATGTTCTATCAAAAGGGCAATACGCCGTTTCTCTCCTGGTGTGAACGCCAGGGGGCGAAACGTTATGCCGATGGTCTGGGGATGTTGGTGGGGCAAGCGGCCCATGCCGTTCTGCTCTGGCACGGCGTGTTGCCGGAAATTGAACCGGTGATTGCGCGGCTCAAACAGGAGTTGTCCGCATGAACCAGGCTATCCACTTCCCTGACAGGGAAGAGTGGAACATGCAGAAAGAAGCGGTCTGCTTTCCCGTGCTGGTTAATGGTATGCAGTTAATGTGCGCAATTAAGGGAGAAACGCTGGCGAATCGCTTTGGTGGTGAGACGGCGGAACAATGGCTGATCCGCTTTTGCGAACATCGCTGGGATCTGGAAGAAGAAGCAGAAGCGCTGATCCAGTCCCAGCAAGAAGACGATCACGGTTGGGTCTGGTTATCCTGAGCGAGATATTCGTCTTTCCATTTCACATAGTTTTTGGCGGAGTATTGCAGCCCCGCTTTTTCCTCCTCGGTTAGCGGCCGGATCTGTTTGACCGGACTCCCCAAATAGAGATAGCCGCTCTCCAGACGCTTGTTTTGTGGCACCAGGCTTCCCGCCCCGATCATGACGTCATCTTCTATCACCGCACCATCCAGCAGAATCGATCCCATACCGACCAGGACGCGGTTGCCGATGATGCAGCCATGCAGCATCACTTTATGCCCGACCGTCACATCTTCCCCCACAATGAGCGGATTGCCCTCAGGGTTAGAGGCGGATTTGTGCGTGACGTGCAGTACGCTACCATCCTGAATATTCGTACGCGCACCGATCGCAACGTAATTTACATCGCCACGGATCGCGACAAGCGGCCAGATCCCTACATCGTCCGCCAGGCGAACGTCGCCAATGATCACGCTGCTGCTGTCGAGCATCACACGTTGGCCTGTCTGTGGGAAAAGATCCTTATAAGGACGTAATACGTCAGACATGTTTACCTCAAGGAAAGAGAACAGTAATGATGACTTTGGTTGCATTTCCGGCCTTGCGCAAGTGCTTTAGCTATCAAAAATCCGCCACATTGCGCATGAATGGAGCGAAAGGGATGAAAAAGCAGCAAACGAAAAAAAAGATCGAAAAAAGGCTTGTGCAAAAAAATGGGATCCCTATAATGCGCCTCCGTTGAGACGACAAAGTGAAACACTTCACAAGATGGTCGTCACAACGAAGAGAAAAATCCTGAAAATCAGGGTTGACTCTGAAAGAGGAAAGCGTAACATACGCCACCTCGCGACAGAACGCTAAAGCGCGTCGCAACTGCTCTTTAACAATTTATCAGACAATCTGTGTGGGCACTCAAAGTGACATGGATTCTTAATGTCTTCGGACAATAAATGAATACCAAGTCTCAAAGAGTGAACACGTA
>NZ_CATNHH010000021.1:0-27159 GCF_950098555.1 Citrobacter sp. T1.2D-1 | reverse complement strand
GGGTTACCTTCGCCATATCCTGAGCGTATTGCCGGAGTGGCCCATCAACAAAGTGGCCGAACTGCTGCCATGGAACGTAGATCTCACCAATAAATAGCCGTCAATACGGCGCTCACTTAACGCTTACCTGTAGTCCCAGATAACTTACAGGTCTTCTTCTCTTTTCGCATCAGCTCGATCCCTTTCATTTTCCGCCCTGGCACTGGCGTTTTTCAGGAATGCATCCTTGTTCCATGGTTTCGCCTCGCCGCTGCTGATCCCTTCGGCCAGCAGATCGCGCAGCAGACGCAGCGCGTCACGCATAACCTCGCTCTGGATTCGGTAATCACCGGCCTTAACCTGGGAATCGATGAATTCACGCAGCTCATCACCCACGTCCACGGTCATCGTACGGGCCATAACCCCTCCGTTTTTCAATGTAAGATTTATTCTTACATCAGTAGATTATTTTACTCTCCTGGTTCCACCTCCGCCATTTTAGTCAAAACAACGCAGCAGTAGTCTGGAGATCCGACTTATACTTTTTTCGGATCTCAGGGGAGAAAACTGAAGGGAAATCCAAATGCATATATCAATTAAAATATCAATACCAAAAACAACGAATAGCACTTTTTGCACTCACGGATAGCACTAATTGCTAAAACGAGGTATATTTGCGTCATCGGCTGCTTCGGGTGGCCTCATGACCATCTTTAAGGAGAATATTGTGGACACAAGTCTGATTGGACCGATCCTTACGGCGCTGCTTGCCGCTGCGGGGTTCTACTGTAAGTTTTGGTTTACGCGTTATCAGGCCTCCCGTGATCAGGCCCAGAAAGTCAGCCGGACGATCGAGGATGTCCTGAGCAATATGGCCGCGCTGTTCGGACAGAAGAAACCTGCCCGGATACTGAGAGAGGAATTTTCCGCTGTTATTGCGCCGCTTCATCAGGAAATGCGCAGCCTTGACGATATGACGTCCCGTCTGCCGCTGAAATGGCTGCAGCGCGAACAGCGCCACATTCTTTATCATGCCCGATGGCTGCAGCGGTATCTGGATTCGCGCAGGGGCGGCAGTGACGGGGACTTTATCCTGCTATTGCACGATGTGGCGATGGGGACCGATTATCAGGTTGCTGACATTCTGGCATCGCAGCATGACTGTAAGCGGCGTCGTGGATCACAGCTGCCGGTTAACCTGAAAACCTGCCCCTGAGAGGGGGCAGTTGAAAGCAGATAACTATCCGGCATCAGTCGGGTGATCCCGACACCACATATGGCATGCGTCTGGCTTCATCAAAGTCCCGCAGTTCCTGCGCCTGCCTCATGATCTCTGCGCTTGGTACCGGGAGTTTACCCAGGAGTTCCATAAATCGACTGGCAACCGACTGGATTGACACGCTGTTGGTCCTGGCTGTTTTCAGATTGGTATAAACAAGGCGGGAAAGTGGCTTTGTCAGCGCCTTGTCTTCCATGAATCGCTTGAATGTCCAGAGATAAATATCTACCAGCTCCAGACCTGCACTCTTGGTACCGGACTGGAATACAAGTGGTTCAGCCGGCATATTTTTCATGTTCATAACAGGTAATCCGGGCCCCAGTTCCCAGGGCATCTCCCGTATCTGGTAGTAAAACTCGTTAAGTTCACGCTGGGTGGTGTTGAACTGTGACTGCTGGTCAACAATGATACTGGCCTTTCTTTCTGGTGCCCCCAGGCGGGAACAGATCCCGTGCAATACGGACTGAAAGCCAATCATATTGGGCATAATCCGCAGCCTTTCCTTGTTGGTTTTACAGTTATAGCCCAGCTGTTCAAAATTGGCTGACGCCCAGTTCAGGGCATCGGTGATCAGCTGCTTCGACCGGTGGTCCAGCGCGCTGGCTGCCGTCCTGCTGATCAGTTCATCACTGACGGTACAAAAAAGTTCCGACGCCCGCTCATCATGCGCCTCCAGCCTTGCCGTCCATGCGTTTGAAGCAAGTTCATCATCAAACAGGCTGGCCAGATTCAGCAGCAGGGGGTAGCGCAGAGGGGTCCAGTATGCAGACCAGGGAACGGCTGGATTCATTCCCTGATCAAATACCTGGTCGAAGAACGAAATAATGGCATGATCGCGCTTTACTACCTGCCAGATGTCAAACCGTATCCGGTGCTTTTTCTGCAGAACCAGCAGCGTATCCACAAGGTCAGAAAGGCGGTGCAAGCCCAGTTCCGCAGCGTGCAGGCGCTGCACGCCAAGCGTTTTGCGTAATACGGCAAGATCCGCTTCAGCAACCTTATCCAGATTAGCATCAGACGACAGCACTCCGTAGGAGAGGACTGGCTGGGTTTTGTCAAAAAGGTTTCGGCCAGTCTGGCCTGTTTCATCCACATAAAAGTGCATTCAGAGATCCTTTACCAGGCAGTAGGAAGGGAAACGGCATAATCCTGGTCAATGTAAAACCTTTCTGCAGCCAGCTGCAAGTGATCCGCTTAAGGCTTTAATGACCTCAATACTGGGTTCACGGCAACGAACAAACGGGCCGGATCACAGACCCGTTTTTTAGAGATTACATCTGCCCGGGCTGCAGAAACTCGATTCTGGCAATGGCCGACCTGGACACAGATTTCCCGTCACAGTCTATGCCGAAAGTTGCGTTTCCGTCCGGCGGGAGGTCACGGACTGATGTATAGGCATATGCCAGAGCCGTTTCAAGAACCCCTTTTTCATAAACAATATCCGCCTCGAACCAGACAATACAGGGATGAAGCACGCTGAGATAATGCGGTTTAAGATCGTGGCCGTATTTCTTCTGGTAGGCCTTACAGACATCCTCTACCAGCTCCGGCAGCCAGAGGTAATCATGCAGTCCATTTTCACTGGCGTTAAAATGTAATTCCCGGACTAAATGGCCATAAGGTCCCCAGTGAATTTTATCGCCGGTTCTGAGCTGAAACATCTCATCCGGGACGCCCCCCGGAACATCCCATTCCTGCAGGTGTTTACGGACCATCTCATTCGGGGCCAGGTTGAGCAGCATTTTCATGGCGAGGGATTCTGACTGATTTAGCGCCAGTAACCCCGCCGGAAAAGTATTACCGGCGAAAGTCCGGGTGCCATGAAACCACAGAGCCCGGGTGAATGGTCCCGGTTCGCCCAGTTCCGCACAGACGTAGTCTCTCAGATACTGAGGTGCATCAACCAACTGGCGAGGATTAAGCTCGTAGATACTTTCAAGATCGAGCGAAAGCAGCACTTTTTTCAGCTTTTCAGGGGGACAGGCAAACCCGGCAGATAATGTATGCAACGCCTGAGTTCGTGAGGAGCAATCGAGAATCAACATGGTGTAAATCCCTCACAAATCCAATATGTTAACAGCGGGGGCTCGACGCCGAGCCATATTGTCGAGCAGCAGGGTCGCATAATATTTCAGAAAGGGTAAAAGCTCCGGAGCGCTGAAGCTGGCGTAGACTTCTCCATCTCCCTGGGATTCCCTGAAAACAATCCAGTCTACAAGGTGTGCATCGCTGGCTGACTCTACCTGGACACAGAAATGAGCAACTGAATTCCGCATCTTATGGATCAACTCCCGCAGGTTCATTTCCGGTCCGGGCAGCTGTGACTCACGTAATCCCATTTCTGCTTTAAGTTGCCGCGTTAAACGGTCGGCAGGCAGGAAAGAGAGCGCCCTCTCTTTCGGTAACACGATAAGACCCAGAAGGCAATTCAGGGTCAACGTGTAGTTGTACTGCTCCCTGAATGGTTTGCCCAGCACCTCAATCATTTCGTTATATTGATCGATAAGCGCCAGTGTTCGCTGAACAAAATCGGTTTCAAAATCTGAATAATTTCCCATTTAACCCTCCCGTTCCGGTTCGAAAATCCACTATATCATCCGGCCAGCCTGACGGCTCAGGTACAGCATTTCCTATTAAGTGAGTTTTCGGATCTGACCACGAAAGTAGAGATGGTGCACGTTGGTCTTGTATTGTATGTATTATTTGTATTGTGTACAAACTACAGTCAGGTTAAAATGTATGCATACCTTCTTAACGGAGTATTTCATGACTAACCTGCCTGCTGACACCGTCCGTCGGATCGAGGACGCCGCCGCCGCACTCATTGCCGCCGGCAACCCGAACCCGACCAACGAACAGGTCCGCCAGCACCTCGGTGGCGGCTCCCTGTCCCACATTTCCCCGGTGATGCGGGAATTTCGGGCACGCCAGCGCGCACTGGCCAGCGAACAGACGCCGGCTCTGCCGCCAGAGCTGGCGCAGCTGCTCACCGGCCAGTTGGCCCTGTTGTGGCAGGCCGCGGTGAAACAGGCAGAAGCCGGGACACTGGCGGCCCGGGAACAGGCCGACACCGATATCGCCCGGGCCGACCAGGAGCGCGACGAGGCGCTGGCGAAAGTGACCGCACTGGAAAGTGAACTGGCGGTGCTTCGGGAGGTGGTGACCGAACGTGACCGGTTGCTCGATGAGGTACGCGGGCTGCGCGCGGAGGCGCTGCCGCTGCGCGAGCAGGTAGCCCGTCTGACCGCCACCGGCGAACACCTGGCGGCGCAGCTGCAGGACACCAAAGCGGAGCTGAAGGAAACCCGGGAGGATGGCCGTGCGCTGCAGGCAGAGCTGCTGGCCCTGGCACGCCACGACGGGAAGGCGAAGAAATGAAAGTGGAAATACAGGCCCGTGTGAAGGCCTAAGGCCTTCCGCCGCGCACTGTAGCTCGCCGCCAAGGAACGCGCCTGTGAGCCGGTGCCCTCCCCTATAGTGCTTAATAATTTGCGTGTATAGGGGATTTTTAGTAGCTTATTTATTAGACAAAATGAGGAGTCATTACCATGAGCGAGGACGGTTTCAATAAAGATGACCTGAGCAGCACCTTTGCGCGTTTCACCACAAAACGTCGCAATATCGTTTGTGATGAATCCAAGCTGAAGCGGAAAAAACCTGAGCCGGTAAAACTTTCGAGTGCAACACAAGAAATTGGTTGTGTGATTTCATCTGTGCTCGCCTCTACCTCTAAAGCGGACGTCACAAAAGACAAACAGGACCAATATAAATCTCCTATCCGTTACAGCTGGGAGAAAAAAGGTATTAACGGTGGTTCTAACAATTTTTAATCTTATGAAGCGATGGCATAACCACCGCTTCATATAGCCATCAGTTATCCTTTGCTTAATCCTGATTTAATCCCGCCTGAAGCTGCATCAATCGCCACCCCTTGAGCTTTTTTACCTGCTTCCGAGCCAGCATCCGTAGGCATTTTAGAAGCATCACTAAAGTTGTTAGCCATATTACCAATTCGAACTCCAGCCCAACTCAGCATACCAACCCAGAACATCGGAAAGACCAGGTACATCATCCCCAGTACCAGGTTCATAATCCATCCATCAGCCGTTGAGCTAAAGAAAGCCGCGAAAGGCACCGAGCTGTTTGCAATCCCCTGCTCAGCCATATTGTCATAGAGGATGGTGATCAATCTGTCATCAAGCCAACCTGCCAGTTCCCACCAGAACGTAATGAACTGAAGAGCGAATAACGCGAAGGAGATGGTAAAAATGGTTTTCGGATCGTAGGCGCTGAACATCATTAACGCAGGAATGACCGTGATTATCATCATCAGCAATAATGCCTGGATCATCGGCAGTGCCTGCTTCATTGCATCAAAACCAGGTAACGCCTCGGCCTGTTTCAGTCCAAGACCAATAGACGAGGTAAGGCGTGTAAGATTACCAACTACTCCGGTGGTTGTGTCGCTACTGCCAACAGCATAAGTGGTACCGGCGCCGGAGAGATCTGCGTTGCGTGGGCTGACAAGCCAGCGTAACGCAATTTCTTCCCACTGCTTTCCGGGGAACTGACGCTGCATCTCCTTACGTGTGTTATCACTAAAACTGGCCAGAACTCGTTTGCGAAGCCCGGAAGTACCATCGGACCACCACGTCTTACATGTTGGATATCCACCTGCACCAGTATCCGGATAGCCACTGTCCCGGCTGCTGTTGTAAGGCCACTGGCTACGTGGCGTCATAGCCGTGTAGTAGTCATAATATCCGGAAGTATTCAGGAAGTAGCTGCTACCTATCCAGCCCACGGAGTTGATGGTGGCATCACTGAGCTGGCTGTTGCTGTTTTTCAGTCTGAAATATGCTCTCGAGTAACATTGATCTGCAAATTCCTGGACCTCCTGCAACAACACAGGATCACGCAGTTTCGTGTTCTGAACGTCAAAACGCATCTGTCGCAAATTCGTACCGCATGGGATTGACGCAATCATTGCCTGCGTTGTGCCCTTCGACATCATATGCAGGAGATACCACCAAACTGGAACCTCGGCCGTACGACCGTCAAAATCGTTAACGAGTCCCTTGTAGCCAGAATTCTGTGGCGTCGGCACACTGACGCCGCACTGTTTAGCGCGCGAGCTGTCGAACTTGATTGTGCTGATATCAACCGGCAACAGCGGAATACAGCAAAAGAGCATCACAAGATAAGACACATACAGTGCATGTTCGATTCGCGGAAGGGCAAGAAGCCCTTTGTTCCCCTCGTCAGCCCCCTCCTCCCTCACTTTCAGCCAGACGCCAAGAACCCTGACCACCAGTGGCAATGCAAAAAGGCCTGTACTGCTGAGAATGCTCCACATGGCATTGTTCATTACCCAGCCAAAGAGAACGAGAAAATATTCCAGAAAACTGTTTGCGGTCATCGTCCTCTCCTTACACAGCGCTTGTCCAGGCCACATATTCCGTGGCTACCAGGAACAACACCCCCATCAGTTCCATACGCACAAGACGCGGACGCCCATCCGGCCAGCGGATTAATGCCTGTGGGCGTACCTTCAATATCCAGGCGGTAATAGGGCAGCCATAAAGAACCAGTCGCCAGGCAAACAGTCCCCATCGGCTGTCATGCAACCAGCGCCGTGTGATGTGGCCATCAGGGTCGTAAGCCATAAATACCGCTGCGATAGCAAACATGCTGGCCGTCATCAACAGAATGAGCAGCACCATAAGGAGAATGCGGCCAATATGGCCGCTGAACGGGTAAAGTCTCATATCAGTTTGCTCCGGAAGACTGAGACTGGCCCATCTGGCTGAAGCCCTGGTCCTCGTTACCGGCTTTCTGCTGCAGACGGTTATCCTGATTCCTTGTCCCCTGCCGCTCCAGTGCCGTCAGCAGGCTGTTATTGCTTATAGATTTGCGTAACTCCATCTCATTACGCAGCGCCGTCAGCTCGCGATCGAGGGCATCGATGCGGCGATCACCCTCAGCAATGGCTTCCGGCTGCTCTGCAGCATTAGGTTCGGATTCACCAGTGGTGAGCATCCTGCGCATTGTTAGCGCGGTTTCAACGGTATCGGACATCGCCAGTTCGCCGGCAAGCCGCTGAACCAGGGCCGCTTTGTCCGGATCGTCACGTAATGCCTGAATTACCCCGCGGGTGACAACCAGACTGCCGGTTTTCAGTGCGGAAAGGTTATCAGTGGTGGGCTGCAGCTCACCACTAACCAGCTTACTAAGCTGCTCCAGATTCTCTTTCGTGGCATCCTCAAGGATGGGAGAAAAGCCAGTACCAGCGACAGCACTGCCCGGCTGGTTATCGGTTCCACCACTGGTACATTCACTGGTTTCCCGGCAAGTCCTGATGGAGCGATCACCAAGCACTTTAACAACGGCCGCAGCGGCCTCTTCAGAAGATTTATAACGTTGGCATGCGGTACCATTGCAGCTCGAGGAGCCGACGCTGCTGTTACTGGTCACTGGCAAATTATTCATCATGTTATAACCAGCTTTGGCCAGATCCCGAGTGGGCTGAATTGCGGGCTGCCCCTTGCCGCCTCTTTTCTGCCCACCAACCCACGTCACGCCTTCCTCTCCAGTTGCTTTTTGCAGTTTCTGGTCGCTGGAAACCGCATCGCCGCCACTTGTGGCCACAATATCTTTGTACTCTTCAGAGACAGCTACCTGCTGCCATTTATTGCCAATGGTATAATCAGCCAGTTTCTTCGACATGCTCTGACAGTTCAACATCGCTTTATCAAAGCTCAAACCGGCCTGCAGAACGCCATTGGTGAGCATTTCATACAGCCCGGGGTTTGCGCGCTGAATAGCCATTGCCGGCATACTCATGACAGCACCAGTCGCCCCCTGAATCACATTCCCCATCAGATCCTTAAACCCGCTGGTAATACCATTCAGCTGGTTGCCAACGGTTGTTTTGATGTCGAAATTGCCACACATCAGATCACTGCTAAGGCCACCATTAATGCCTATCCTGGACATATTGTTACGACTGGGCGGGGGTGAAATAACCGAACCGCCACCAATAGAATAAAAGAGCCCATCGCTGATAGCGTTACCGCTAACTGACGCCCCCGATGAAGACAAAGAGATATCAGTTGCCATTGCCGGCAGCGAGGCAAAAATCAGTAAAAGTCCTGCTTTTTTCATGTTCTGAACCTTTATGAGAAATCGGTGCTGGAAAGGAACGTCTGGCCGCGACGTTTGCAGCAGCTGTACGGTTGCCACAATGCCCAGGCATAGTTACCGTCCTGGGCAATCTGGCCATTGGTGTCGGGAAACACTGCACAGGTCTGGGACAACTGAGGCGAAAGTCGCTGCCATTTGTGGTTTTTGGTGCCGGTATTTTCTTTTACCGGCTCGGGTGGCCAGTAACCCGGGGACTTCTGTCCCGTAAGGGGGTTGTAGACGTGGAGCTGGCCGGAGCGGGTAATGACGTCAGCGACACGCTGAACTACAACCGCTGCTGATTTGTAACTGTCTGTCTGGGTGACAAACCCGCTACGTGGATAAACGTTCCCCCACATATTGCCGGATGTGGTTTCCCCGATTTCTCGTTGCCCGGGGATGAGTGCTTCGGGATAAAGGGTCTCCGGGACACCCGTTCGCCAGACCAGAGCATCCAGTGAGCTGTTGAAATAGGGCATGAAAGGAGTGGCAGCACTGTCGCATGAATAGCCCGGCACCATACCGCCAATGACTTTTGTTGCTGGATGGCCATAGGCGTCGCCGTAATAGAAATGCAGGTTCTGCTTACGTTCCCCGGGAGCTTTCATCTCCTGACGACCGCCCCCCGTACTCACACCCGTCACACTTTCCAGCAGAGAACCTTCAGCACCGCTGGCGGCGTTACTAACTGTGGACATTTCAGTCCAGGGGTTATCTCCGGGGTTGAGGTAAGCCGATACCACAGCCTCCGGAATGAAATGTGTCACTTTCACCGAGGTTTTCACCGTGCAACCAAATGGGGTACACAATAACCAGTAGCAGATACCACTGACACGCCAGCTGATACAGTCTGTACTTGCCGCGCTGGCCAGAAGATTCGCTGTATTGACGCTGGCCATGGTGCCGGAACAAACCAGCAATGTGGCGATCGCCAGTCGACGTGGGCGGAAGGAGAAAGATTTCATCGGTTCTTCTCCTTCCAGGCAGCGAGCTGACGGGTTGCCTCGTTGACATCAGTCGTACCGTAGACAACAAAGACGTCATCAAAAACCACAGCCGGGTATTTTTCCAGGCCGAGGGACCAGGCATGAGTGACACCCGCATAAGCTTCCGCCAGTTGTTGTTGCTGCTGCCGGAAATTCGGGGAAGAGATCACTGCCCGGGCACGTTGTTCTGCAAGAACGGGATCGGCAGATAACTGACCGAAAATGTCCGCCTGTACACGTTCGGGCGCATCGAGCTCAACAACGGAGACATCCGGACCAGGATTTGCTGCTATGGTATGAGAGGAGTCGGTATATATCACTGTGCCGGCACTGGCACCGACGGAAAGGAACAGTGCTGCCAGGCAGCAAAATGGCATTTTCATGAAAAACACTCCCTGAGTGTGAAAAACCTATTCAGGGTGCGTTCTCTTTAAGGAGGGGTCAGTAATTAATTCTGACGTGAAAAATGATAATTAATCTTGCCCTGGTAATTCATTATCTGTACGTCAGCATAAATCTCAGATCGCTGGAAATGTCATTTTTTAAATGCAGGAACTTTAATACACGCGGGCTCTTTGCCGCCCGCACCCGCAGCCTCCCCCCTTACCAGACAGCGGAAAACACACCGCTGTCTGGCAAGGTCGGAGGGTTATAAGTCACATCCGGTGTCACAGGTCACCCTGTCGATTTCCTTAAGAACCCAGAGCATATCGGTTGCATCGGGTACACAGATATTCCATCGGATACCCGACCGGTACTCCTGTTCTGCTGGCCAGAGTGTATTGCCGGTAACAGTTATCAGGATATCCAGGGTTTTCTCATGCACGTCGCTGAGGTGGACTGCAACGCAGCTGCGCCGGCCAACCCGGTGAGGATAGACCGACAGCAATACAGGCTGCTCCAGTCTCTTAACGATCTCCCCTTGCAGATGCTTAATCGACTCACTGTCAGCCACACCGACTGAGGCAGAACCCTGTGGCGGAACGGTAAAAATAACAGAGGCAATAAATGCCTTGTCCGGTACAACGATCGGCGTCGCCATAATCAGTTTTTTCATATTGTCCCCTGAATAGTACCAATGCCACGTTTCTCATCGAGGCGGCGCGCAACGTGAAATGCGGCCTCAAGCTCCGAGCAATTTAATTCATTCATAATGGCCCGTCTTTCGGCTTTTTCCTCTTTTTCAGTCATTCCCAGCGCCAGGTACAAACTGGGGGGGACCGCACGAAACAACGCCTGTACCTTACGGGACAAAATAACTCCCTCTGTGTATTTTCTCGGAAGTTTTGTCGCGGACAACAGCATCGCCTTCTGCTCTTCTGTGAGCGTCTTAAATCGCGCTATTTGTTCAACTTCATCAGGTGGCATAACGAGGCAGATCCACCACTCCGCCATATTGAGCATTTTTTTCGCAGTGTCAGGGAAATCCTCCAGGTTCTGTGTGAACAACCACAGCCATGATCCGAGCTTACGCCACATTTTGACAATTTTGGTTGCATACGGGCCCAACAGCGGGTTAGCAGTTACAATATGCGCTTCGTCGATTGGCACAATGATATCCCGATCGCTGAACTGTTCCCTTTCTGCGATGTTGTTAATCGTATTAAGCAGCGAGATGACAGCAACGGCCATCTGAGCTTCATAGCCTTCACGCGCCAGCGTACCTAAATCAACAATAGTCACGTCTGCCTCTGGCCATTGCGCGCCCGGACGGTTAAACAACTCCCCTTCAAAACCTTCGGTAAACATGCGTAATGCTTCTGCCATCTCTTCAGCTCGCGCACGTCGCGCTGGCGTGCGTTTCTCGCGGCCGTCTTCTCCCATGCTGACATCGCGGGCAATGTTCTCAAGCGAGAACATTAAATCTTCCGGTAGCATCTGGCGGTTTTCGTCAAACGCTTTACGAGCCGCAATGAGTATCGCCTCACGAATCATACCGCGGTCGGCGCGTGTCATTCGCTCCTCTTCTGCTGCTTCACCACCGGTGATCATCAACCGCGCTGCAATCTCCATTTCACCCAGAATGTCACGTTCTTCGTCCTTGTCCTCATCATCTTCATCAATGTCAGGGAGGGCCTCTTCGCTTGTCACTAACGTCTCAGGTTTCGCCTGCATGAGCAGATGTGAATCGCCAAACGGAGCAAGTGAAATAACCTTACCAGGCTTGATACTGACACGGTGCACTGAGAGCCCCAGCGAATTACAGTAATCTCCAAACAGACCGAAGCTGTTACCCGCTTCCAGCAAAAATATACGGGGGCGGTAGATTGCCACCATCTGAGCCAGTTTATCGAGCGCAGTGGCAGATTTACCGGCACCTGTCGGCCCGAAAAGCAGCAGGTGCGCATTCTGGGTACGGTCATTTTTATTAAGTGGATCTACGGACAGGGGGCCACCACCACGATTCCAGAACGTAAGCCCCGGGTGACCAGTACCGGTGTCGCGACCATAAATAGGGGCGAGACATGCAAAATGCTGTACAAACATAAGGCGCGTGTACCAGTTGTGTTTATCCATTTGAGGGTTAAAGCACATAGGTAACGCACGCATATAACTGCTGAGAGGACCAATATCGTGTTCTGGATTTATCGGTTCCATCCCACAGTTCAGTAATTTACTGCTGAGATCAAGATACCGTTTATCGAGTGTTTCCTTGTCCTGAGCCTTGATAAGCAGTGTGATGGCCGCACGGTAAAGCTTGTGTTTGTTTCCCAGGAAATTACGCGCTGTAGCAGCGTCTTCGCGAGCACGCAGGGAATCAACATTCTCCCCCATTGAATTGCGGCTAAGGCTCGCAAAACTTTCTTCAAGCTTGTCCTGAGGCTGAACCACCAGGGTCATGGCCAGAACTGTCCCTTCCGGAAGCAGATCCATAATGGCATTCACATTATCACCACGTTTTACCTCCCCCGTCAGATGACCGGTAGAAGGTGCAGTACGCAGGCGGGCAACCGGAACAGCTTTATGTGCCACATCATCAAACCACCACACACCGCTTTCGGCATCACTTCGCGGGCGGGTAAACCAGAGGCTTTCGCTGAAATCATTCAGAAGAGGCAAATCGCCCGGTGCATGATCGGAGTGTTTTGCGCAACGATACAATGTTTTCTTATCGACCCACGCCGGCGCCGGGTTGAACCAGCGCAACAGCCAACTATGGATTTGCTCGCCGTTCTGCTTTTCGCACCGGATACCGGCACCGCTCAGTGCTGCAGTCAGGCGATCGCAGACCTGTTTCAGCAGCACCTCCGGTGGCATGGGGTCACGATAAGGTGTCTCAACCCAACGGTAAACCACCATGCGCGTTCTGCGAATTTGCCCTCTCCAGGCGGCCCCTGTGACAGCCTCGTCTACAAAAAGCCCCTGTTCCACCGCCACATTTTCTAGGTGGCGCTCCTGTTCAGCCAGCCAGGCTTTCGTGAATGCAGTTCCCTGAGCTCTTGGCCTGACATAGCCTCTGATAGTATCCATATAAGTAGAGAGATCAGAGTCATCCTGGCAGAAAAACTGTACCACCCATTGGTGATCATCCAGTTCAGGGAGACTGTCCTGTAGGGCGTTCTCAGCGATATTGCAGATCTCGTCCAGACGTGTTTCCGGGCGCCCTTCAGTGCCCACAGGGATAATCTCATACACGGCCCCAACGGATACGCCATCGTCAAGCAGAATACATTCATGCTCTGGCAAATACTCACCCCAGGGAACATGATCGATAATGGAAGGTGCCGTGGAATACAGACGCGCTTCATCTGAATGAGTCAGTTGCCCTTCCCGGGTAAGCGGTTCATACCCACTGACGGAAAACGGACCGTTACCGTACTGATGAGCATCCTGAGACGCTCGACGTCGGCTAAATAAAGGGAAAGCCATCAGAGATCCTCCGTTCGCTCACCAGGCAACGCATACTGTACCTGGCTGTAGAAAGGAAAGACGGTGCTGTAGCCTGGAACCGGCGTGTTCCCGCCAGCCAGATGCGGAAAAACATACATGACCATGTCAGGATTTGGCAGACGCGGAAACGTCTGCTGAATTTCATTTTCCTGGGTGCGGCTGTAGCTGTTACTGACCTGCTGACTGATCTCACGTTCGCTGTCTGTAACTGGCCGGCGAAGTGTTGTTCTGCTCTCGTTGGTAGCATGAGTTGACGATGCACCATCGTTCCATAATTCAAGCATGGTGCTGTCGCCAGGCGGCAACATTTCCTCTTTTGACGTACTGCAACCCGAGAGGGCAAGCGATACAACGACCAACATAACGGTGGCCAGATGATTAAAACTGAGCAACATGCACCTCCGCTTCATCCGAATCACTGATGACAGCTGACAGACGAATCACTCGTCCATCAGGCAGCTGCATCTGCATTCCATTTCCCTCGCTCAGAAGCTTCTTTCCGACAGCGAGCAGGGCCTGTTCGGTGACTTCATGCCTGCTACCTTCCCATTTGCCATTATCACACCTGACAAAACCGGCAAAGAGACGGCCACCCAGTGGCGTATAGTCCACCCGATACTCGAGGTTTTTATTGTTCTGCATCTTTATCCCCATCAGTCCATGCCCGTGCTGCTACCAGCGAGGCTGAAATCGTCATATTTCACCTTGCGGCCTTTTTCTTCATAATCAATCGCCAACTGACGAGTGATATGTAAAGCCACTTTCTGTCCAGGCGGTACATAGATCGCGTCAAAAGTCTGACCATATCGCGCTTTAACCCAGTCAACGGTCTCACGCATACCGCCGGATAACGCCTTACCCAACACGGCCTGACCGGCATCCCCCGTCAGCGTAGACGTCACACCACCATAGCCATTGGTCTGGCTGGTATTCTGGTTTTCAGCCACGGCGTCCCCAGCTGCGCTGGCAGCTGCAAGTGCGGCAATGGTTGGCAGATAAGTAGAAGCGTTTGATTTTCGGGTACCTGAAATGCATGGAATGCCATTGTCATCTGATAACCAGCCAATACTGCTGTTATTCCCACCCTGGCTGTTCTGATTACCACCATTACTGCCTTGCCCCTCAGGTGAAGGAAGCGTACGAACGGTGCCATCAGTAAAAACAAAAGTGATGCTTGTTATGGCGCCGCGTACGCAGGAAAGCGTCCAGTCCCCCGTAGCGGTTCCCGAAACGATCGCCCCCTGTACATCAGGCAATTCAATGCCATTTGCCGTCAGGTTGTCTTTTCCGATCATCACTTTGAACGGGTAAGGGTCAGTCACCTTGCCATCAATGGGAATACGTCCCAACAGCGCGGTCATGGCCCGACTACCCACAAGCGTGGAGTTTTCCGGAAGGGTATAAACAGGGGCAGCATTTTTTTCAGATCCGGGAATGTTGTTCTGGACCGTTGTACTTACTGCTGACGTTGCCTGCCTGGCTGCATCACCTGCAGCGCCAAAGGAGGTGGCAAAAGAAAAACCAGTCGCGTTATTACTGTTTTTATCTGAGACAGGTCGACCATTCGCATCCGTGGCAATACCATCTTTCGGCTCAACCCATTGCAACCCGTTGCCATCTGTTTGAGATAGATTTCCCGTGCCTCCGGTCAGTCCATTGTCATAACCCAGTCCCACTGGAATATCGCTGCCTGCAACGTTACCTTTATTTCCTGCCGTTAAGCCGGAGGAGCCATTTTTGAGTTGGTCAAGAAGTTGGTTCACCTGCGAACTCAGATCAGTAACCTGAGAACTCAGTTGTGCACGTTTTTGAGCCTCTTCGGAACGAACTTGCCCCACAGCCTGGCTGATTTGCTGATCAACATTGGTGCTATTTTTTTTCAGCTCCTTATTTTCATCAGCAAGCGTTTTATTATCGCTTTCAAGGCTGTCAAGGCGCCCCTGAACCTTACGGTAACTACCAACCAGGGTACGCAAAGTATCCTGCGCGGTGTCACCTTCCACACCCAGCGCTTTGAGATCTTCTGGTGTAAGGTCCTTCAGGGCGACATTAGAGGTTTTCTGGCCTGCTTCATTTTTATCGTTTTTATCTGTACAGGATTTAACCCCAATCATGATGGCGCCCACCACTACGACGGGAACAGCAATTTTCACAAGCAGGTTTGAAGCAGGCTTTTTCATTTATGTGCTCCTCGGTTACTCCGCTTACTCTCCTTTCCTTCAGATTCGGGTAAACGCTGTTCAGCAATAAAGGCACTTTCGGGACGTCCTGTAGTAACCAGATATAGAACTGTCGTGTCTTCCGGTGTACCGGCACGCCCCAGCCAACGGTGCTGGAAAGTCGCAGTAGTAAACTGACCTTGCAGCGAACGAGGATCGAGGATGACCTTTACTGCTGATCGGTTACGCACCTGCAGCGCAATTACACTGCTGCCCTGCAGACTCCAGGCAGCCATCGGCGTGACGCTGACGGACTCAGAGGGCATAAGTGTGGTGATCCGGGGAGGAAGCTTCAGTGAAACCTGACTTACTCCCGGTACGGGCTCTACCGTTCTCAACGGTCCATACATGTTCTGTGCGGCATAACGAGTCAGGACAACGGGCAGCGGCGCATTGAGTTTTGCGGGCCTCCGGCTTTCTGCATTTGCCTCTGCCGACGACTGACGGCCGGCACTGTCCCCATCACTGCTGACCGTCTGTTTATCGGTCGCCGAAGCGGTAGCCACTTCTCCGTCGTAGACAATTTTGACAGGTTCCCGCGTGGTTTTACCGGGGGCAGCAGAAACATCAAGTAGAAGTATTTCCCCGTTTTCCTTGTTCTGAAGTTCCAGTCTCGTCACCGGAAAGGCTTCTTTCGCATCGAGATAAACTACACCTCCGGAGCTTTGAATACGCAGCTTGTCGTTGAGTGTGGGCGGAAACCCCACTCGCACGTTTTTGTTTACAAAAACGATTCGCTCCTGCCCTACAGTCAGGGGAATCTGCAAAGGTATCCGTTCCCATTTCATAAGCTCAACAGCACGAGCTCCGGCTGAGACCAGTACCAGGGTCAGCAGGATCACTGAGAATTTTTTCAATTGAATGCTCCCGACTTTTGTTCTGGCTCAGGCAAGGAGATCGCCTCAAGTCTTTGTGGCGCGCTGTCATAGCAATCCAGTGCCAGTCCAAACGGATTTCGCTCTGGGTCACCTTCCCAGCGAACCACTTTCATTGGATAACGCGCCAGGGCACGCTTAACGGGTTCGGTATGGAAATATTCGTCAGCTACCAGGTCCAGCCGTACCACCCAATGATCTTCATCAATGATGGTCACGCTGCGGTTACTGTAACCACGACGGGGGATTTCGTATACCACGCGTACACGATCGCGCAGCTCGTCATTATTCTTGCGCATCTCGGCGTCCTTATTGAGAAAATCCTGACAGGACGGCGTCAAATACGGGCTCATTTGGGCAATTTTGGCTGTGTAGTCAGCTTCCCCATTTTTCGGCCAGGAATTCAGTTGCTGAAAAATGTAAAAAGCAAAACTGTAAACCGTAGATGGCGGGACCTCCCACCATTTTCGGGTACTGCCGGAACGCAGGTCAGGTGGGTTGTGAATTGTCAGCTCCGAGGGTGCTCGCATCCATCCCAGACTGGTGACGAACAGTCCCAAAGCCAGCAAAACACAAGCGATACGTAGCGAAATAATATGATTATCGCGGGCGGTTATACCGTTACGAAAACGACTCATACTTTCCCTCCGCGCATCAACGGAACAGGTTTCGTTCGTTTAAGTTCCCACGCCCTGCTATCCAGAATCATGGTTCGGGACATACGTGCACGGCAGCGCAATTCCTCCAGACGTTGCCAGATATAATTTTCTGGCTTACCGCGCTTGTAGCTGGCAATCCAGTTGCCGCCAAAAAAAATGACCAACAGAGGCATCAGCAGCATGCACGTCGGAAAAGCCAGCCATCCGACAAAAGGAACCAGAGCTAACGGTATTGCCAGAGGGATACCGGCAATAACACCGATGACGGCCGCCAGCACAAACTCCCCGGATGTGAACCCTTTCCAGACCACGGGGGGGTTGTTCAGTCTGTCAGGGAGGAAATCAATGACGGCCATATGGGCTCCTTACAGGATATCTGAAGCTTTAGTTGCGAGGTAAATAACCAAAAGGATGAGGATGATGCCGACAACCAGATAGACCAGGAACTGAGTCCATTCCCCCTTACCACGACGGATATCGTGAAATGCGGTAATCACGGCATGCGCTACGGCAAAAAAAGCACCGACACATACGAGAAGCCCTATCGCAAGTGCCCCCATTTTGATGTAGCCCATAACGGTGTTGTAGGTTCCGCCACCGCCTCCAGATGTTGGCTGTTCAACAGCTGGCAAGTCTGCCATAGCCTGACTTGCAGTTAAGAGACCGGTAAGCAACAAATATCCCGCACGGGAATAGGCAGAACGAAAATGCCTGAAGAAAGTGAATTTCATTGAGTCATCCTTTCAGTGGAAAAACAGAAACAGGGTCAGCAGATAAAGCACAATCAGTCGAATTAGCAGCTCATTGAACTGCCTGAACGTCACTGATTTACTGACCAGGCCACGGTAGGCCTGCACCAGTGCCCATGCGCTGAAAAGGAGAACGACGATGGCGAGCGTACCGAGGATCAAGAGGTTCAGTTGCCCGGGCGTGAGGCTGCTTCCGGTGCCCGCACTCCATCCATTTAGCTGAGAGCCATTCATCGCCATGAGGGCTCCTCAGCACGGTACTGCCCGGTGACTAAAGTGGAGGGTGCTGTTGGCTGCGCGCGCGACGGCTCGAGATAAGTGGATATGCCCTGCCTCATCGTTGAGATGTCACGGGTTGCCTGCTGATAGTCGAAATAAAAGCGAGCGTCCTGATTCTGATTGGCTACGACGCGGGCGCGATCAAGGCCAGCCTGAACCTGATCCAGCTGGCGCATCACGAGTGCCAGCTCATCTTTTTCTGACGCCTGGCAGGTCAGCACCGGCAGAACGGGCAATAACATTGCCAGGATGATTGTGGTGTGACGCATTTGCGACTCTCCCTAATAACTTGTCGTCGGGAGATTGACGCAAACAGGACATGCTGGCAGCAGGAAAATATTTATGAAGGTCAGAAAATTAAATGCCACAAAGTGAGCCAGTTAATACAGATGAACCTTCAAAAAAAAAGCCCGCGACATCAAGCGGGCTCCGGGGAATTCCCGAAACAGCTACTTCCTGGGCTATAGGTATTTTTTAAAGGACGCCGTGACGATGGCCAGAACACCGCCAAGTAATAATGCTGATGGCAGCAACAGGAGATTTGGCCAGACAGCAGTCGGCCAGGCCAGATACAACATGCAGGGGCCGTAAAGTGCGGGTTTAATAAAACGTTTGGCGTGATGGTAGACAAAGCTCGATTCATATCCAGCTCCATAACGACGCAAATCTCGACGGACCAGCCCTTCAACTATGCCGGTGATAATCACCAGGCCGAACAGAGGCAGACTCAGGAAAAGGATCATCACCCTGATGAAGAAAATCAGAGTTACCCAGAGCGTAGCTTGCAGGTACTCCCCAAGCCAGCCGATTAGTGAGTCACCGAACCGGTTAATCGTTGGGATAACTCCAGTCCCCTTCTGACCAGTTTCCCTGAATGATTGAAGCCAATGGCTGAATCCGCTATCGACAAACAACCAGTTCCAGGCGGTATGTACCCACCGCGAAATCGTCTCAACCGGCGCTGCCATCAGTAAACTCCGCGTGTACCCTTCCGACAACCAGTGGCTTTCTGCAACCATCACCCGGTAGCTGTGTGAAGCACCTTCGTCAGGCCAGAGTAAGGCAATGCAGGCATATTCGATCAGCAGGCTAACCAGAAGCGACCCCAGCAGAATGCCAATTAAACTGACAGGCAAATCCCAGAGCAACATGCCGAATGGTCCGGATTGTTTCTGTCGGGATGGCGAACTGCGATTGGCAGTATCTCTGTCATGCTGAGACATTTTGCCCCCCCGAATATGCCGCATCACCGCCTGTCCACCAGGATTCTCCAGTTCGGTAATTCTGCTCCATGTTGTCAGCCAGCTGCTTCAGGCTCGCGGGCATGTAAGGATCGTCGTTATCAGCCGGCAACGGCATCCTGATTTTCCACAGGCGCCCTCCTTCAAGCAGGGCAAATGCCTGCCCTTTCGGCAGGTTGATAACGTCTGAAGGGTTGAGCATCGGGACTTTAACCAGACTGACCTGGTCCTGAACGTTACTGTTAAAATCAGTACCCTCTCCCGGCCGGGATACGTCAGTGACACCCGATGTAAGGGTTTTCTGGTAGACGTCAACTTCCGGTAATTGGTCGGTCAGGAGCATGGCAGTGTTTTTTTCACGCACACGGAGCATTATCAATGAGTTGAAGTTCCCCACTACCTGATTCGCTTTAGCACTGCTGCCTATACGGGCCTCGATGTCCGAAAGAGTCTGCGTATATGCAGTCACCTGGAAGCCCGCACCACCCCCTTTGTTGATGAGAGGAATAAACTCATCACCCATTAACTCGTTAAACTCGTCACAGTGAAGATTTATCGCCACTTTCGAACTTTTTCTGCCATCCTCATCACCGAGACCGAATTTATAGATGTGTCCACCTTCGGAAACGAGATCAGCGAACATGCTGTTGCCGACTGCTGCTGCGACAACAGGGTCGGATAGTGCATCGAGGCCGATATAAACCACGCCGCGCGATTTTATAATGTTATGCCAGTCCAGGATCGGTCTCGGATCGTTCAGGTCCGTATAGTCAGGTGCCAGCAATGCGGCCGTTTTACCAGTTGTAAGCTTTTCAAGCAGCGGCAGCAGTGACGCAACAATTTTGTCGAAATACGTTCGATCATATTGCACAGCGCTACGTAGCCCATCCAGCACCGGGTCCCACAGTTTTTTTCCTTCTTCGCTGGCCAGTACCTGCTCAATAGCCCAGATATTCATGCCATTAGGCCTGCCCTGCATGTGACGCGGCAGATCCTTCTCGCTTATACCGCTACCTAACAGCGCTTCGACTGTACTCAGCAACTGTGGTGCCTTTTCACTCAGCATATTCTCAACATAGGTTTCGTACAGTTCACCTATGTTTGTCACGTAACGCAGTATGAGACCGTAATCAGGACGCTGGCCAAGTGCGACCAGCGCGCGGGTAATAATATTGACAAATCGCCAGGCAAATTCCCGAAATGCAGCAGAATTGCCCTCTCCGGAGAGCTGTCCTGCAACACGTGATGCTACTTCCGAGATACGGCTGAACCGTCCAACGGCATTGTAGCGAGCGCTTATATCTGGCCATCCGAGGTGGAACACCCAGAAGTTATCCTGACGACCAGCACGGTGTGCCTCGGCATACATTCGCCTCAACAGATCGGCATCTCCTTTCGGGTCAAACACGATGACAACTTCATGCTCGCCTGCAGCGTTTTTACGGCGAATATCCTGTGTGATAAGTAACTCAGCAAGCCGGGTTTTACCGACTCGTGTGGTGCCGATAACCAGTGTATGCCCTACACGTTCTCCGAGATCATAGGTGACCGTAGTTTCATCCAGTTCCACACCATGGTAAATGGGGCTTCCTCCTACAGGAGGCAACGGGCGAAACGGGTTGAGCGCCGAATCAGTTCGTGTCAGCCTGCACAACCACGGCAAGCTGTACTCCATCTTTTTTTCCAGATCGCGTGCCAGGCGATAAATAACAGAAGGTTGTACGTAGACCTCACACTCCGGACGCCTCGCTTCCAGAAGACGCTGCGTATGGCGGGGAGACCACTGGAAGCCCTTGCCAAGGAACAAGTGCCGCTGGCTGACGGGGATCTGCTCGCTGGTCAGTACATATCGGGGCAAACGGCGAATGTTTTGGCGGTAACGGAGTATTTTCATCCCCTCAGATGTACGCTTCAGCGCCAGTACACCAAACCCCGCGGCGGTCACCCAACTGACCGATGGTGCGAGCGCGACAGCCCAGGGGGCCGTAAGGCAAATAAAGGTTGCGCTACCCGCCGCCGCAGCGGAATACAGTTCAACCGCCGGGCGAAGGAGGGATTCCATCACGTACTTGTCGCTCATATAAAAGCCCTCCCCTGGAACAGAGCAAAAGTTTTATCATTGAGTTTGAGGAATAAATGAGCAGAATCTGTGGCCTTGCGGAATACGGCTAGAAATAAATAAAAGAAAAGAAATAACCCAAACATCAGCAAAGAAATCAATACAGACCGGAATATGAAAATCCGGAAAGAAACCAAAAGCCACACCGAACCAATAAACGGTAATGTTGATGTGGAAAAATTCATCTGTATTACCTCTTTTTTAATGGCCGGAGAACATGTTCAACGGATTCACCAGACAGCAGTAGCAAAAGGGAAGACCCGCTTATGAGCAAAATTTCCGGGTAATCACTGAAATACTTAAAACTGATAAAACCTGTTCGTCCTGTGTGTACAAACAGACCTCTGCATTTTTCTTGTCGGACTAACTCACCAAACTGGCGGACATGTTCAGGACGAACAGCACTGGCAAATCGTTTAGCCTGGACAAGCCACCTTTCCTGACCAATCCAGAACTGACCATCAATACCACCATCACCGCTGTAACTCGGATTACGCCTGACCGGTATTCCTCGCCGCTCTATGGCGGTCAGAATCATCTCCTCGAAAACATAGGGATTAATCTTCCGTAAATATAAAACCTGCTGCCCCGCTTTCAGCTCAGGCAGTTTTAGCAACACCCTGTTAGCCGTCTGTCGATTACGCTGATGTCTGCGGACACGGGCACTTCTTGTATTACACCGCAGCCAAAAAGCTGTGAGTGAAATGAAAGCCAATAATATGAAAACCACTGTGGTCATTGCGCTAATCCATCAGCGGTAATCAGGACAGGGTAATGCGTCAGATTCAATCGCTTTGCCAAATCACCGCCGCGAACAGGGACCATCTCAGTACCTGGCAAGAGTCCTCTAAGCGTGTTGAGCGCACTTTCAGTCGTAACATTCACTACCATTCCTGTGGCGCCCATCCCTTTCAGTTCAGCACCACGCTGCCGCAGCCAGGCTCGGGAAATATCATCATCGCCAATCACAAAAACAGGGGGCAAACCGGGTAACTGCAGAGGGCGAGACGTCACCTTTCCGGGTGTCATTTCCGGTGTATTAACGGGCAACATATCGGAAATAGACAGCGATGACGGTGGTTCAGGCAAGGAAGAAACATCGGACAAATGCGACTCCTCACCTGAATTAATCGCCTCGAATAATGGTCTGGTTGACTCCCCGCCCAGATCCCCGACCACTGTCAGCGAAGCAAAACAACTAAACGCTGCTGTAAGCAGTGATACACAAAAGATGCCATTGAAATATTTATCGATATTTTTTTTCATTGAGGTTCAACCCAGGTTAATGAGTGACTGGCCAGAGCAACCGGCCCCCCTTCAGGGACCTTAATATCAGGTGCGATCTGACTTAGCTTGCGGCGTACGATAGCCATATATTTTGCTGCCGGCTTACCACCGGCCGGGTGGTGATAACAGCCAGCAGCTTTAATCCAGCTTCCAGGCTGAGCGTCATAGCAGGCACGGAGAATTCGGGCCGCTGCACGAAGATTTGTGTAGGGATCAAAAGCATCACGAAAGGATGGGAAAAGATGCCCGTTCCACCCAAGATTGACCTGGGCTACACCGACATCGATACGCTTGAGAGGGTAGCGCTGCATAAATCCAAGAAGTGCCGCAAAGGCCTCCTCGCGGGTTTCAAAGTGGTATCCTTTCCCTGCTACATTAATAGTCCAGGGCCATGGTTTAGACCCCCATGCGGTTTTACGGGTGCTTTCGGCCATCGCCAGCGAGTAAAGCGATTCTGCCGGAACGCGCTCGGCAGCAGCAATGACCCGATAAGCCTGCGG
This sequence comes from Citrobacter sp. T1.2D-1, assembly GCF_950098555.1. Taxonomy (NCBI): domain Bacteria; kingdom Pseudomonadati; phylum Pseudomonadota; class Gammaproteobacteria; order Enterobacterales; family Enterobacteriaceae; genus Citrobacter; species Citrobacter sp. T1.2D-1. The sequence continues at coordinate 3,914 of NZ_CATNHH010000021.1, read as the reverse complement.
AACTACCTGAACACTGCTATTTACATTCACGACCGCCAGGCAACCAGTGCTGACAAACCATAAACAGCAAGCCAGTTTCAGAATGCGGCAATTTGCCATCCCTCTTCTCCCTGCTGCAAAATAACTGGCATCTGACCTTGCCCATAGCGCTGCCACAAACCGCGATCATGATTTAGGGTAATTTGCCGATTACGCACTTTTTCGACTGGTATGCCATGGCTTATTGCCCATGATCTGATTTTTTCGTCGCTCACGTCATTTCCGACAAGGTAAATATCTACCGGTCTGTTGTCGGCGATAACAGCAGCAAGCCGGGCATCACAGCGTGAACATGACTCTTTGACAAATAACGCCAGTCTTCCTTGTGTGTCATGAGCGATACCCGCGGCATTCCCCATATTCACGGCCAATGTTTCAGGATAAAGACGAAGCCAGGCAGTGTTTATTTCTCGTTGAAATGCGAGTTCTTTCTCGGTACGGGCGTATTCGTGTTTTACCCACAATTCAGCCAGCCGACGGCGCTCAGATGAATTATCTGTCTCGACGCCCAGGGCAGTAAGAGGATCAAGACCAGGGGACATAATGCCTCTGGCTCCTTTCATCAACGACTGATAGCGACTCCAGTCCTCATCTGAAAGCCCCCATTGTTGACCCTGTTGCTGCGTCTGAACCTGGTTTGCTGATGATGCCTGCAGGGATGTTTGCTGACTCTGATTCGATTGAGTGGTAACTGTTGATGCCGCCACACACAGCGGCAAGGAAAGTACACCTGCCATCAAAATTCTTCTCATCTGATGCTTCATATGTCTGGTCTCTTATTGAACCTGTAAACTATGTTGGGTACCGTTCACGCTGAAAACAGCAGTACCACTGTCTTGGATAGAACGAAGCGTCCACCCCAGCATCCCGTCTCCCGGTGAAAGCAACCGCATATCTGATATTTGGGAATTTCCACGGGGGATGACGACTGCGAACATCTGCCCGCCGCGCCGCTCAATGCCGGTCAGTACAAACGGTGCTTCAACAGCTGCGCGCCTGACTGACCGCTCAGGCTTTTTTACGATCTGGCCTGTCCCGGATTTTGAAGATGTTTTGCTCTTAGTGACTGGTTGCTGGTTCTGCTTCGATTCTTTCTGAGAAGTGTTGCTTTCAGCTTTGCTCAGCCCGGCAACTCGCGATTCAACCTGTGACAACCGTGAGTTAATGTCATCAATACGTTCAGAGTGTTCGTCTATCGCGGTACGCCGCGCCAGGGCTTCTGAGGAAAGTTTGTTAATGCTTCCTGTTAATTTTGAATGTTCCCCCTGAAAATCAGCTAACTGGTTTTGTACTGATTCAAGCCCTGATGAGACAGACTCGAGCTGCTTCTCGTGTTTCCGGCTTTGAGCTTCGAGCGAAGTAACCGAACCAGACAACTGGCTCATCTGACCGCTGCGAAAAGCGGCATCCAGGGAGTTCACCCGAATACTCAGATCAGAGATTTGCTGTGCCATGATCACAATCGTGGCCACAGAACCAACAAGAGAAACAATGAGGAATCCCAGACCTCCAATCCGGACTATTTTTTTCAGGTTAATGGGAACCAACCGGCGAGCCTCTGGCTCAGCAGGCACAACTTTCGAAGAAGTAACCTCTGGATTTTCAGGTATAACTTCTTCCGGGACGACTTGACTGACTGACATTTCAAAATCCTTATAGCTGCGCAGAACAGCCATAAGGTGCAAAAAACGTCATTCTATGGCGATGATTAACTCATCTGCCATTTCTGAAGTTTTTTTCGGCGGGGAAACCAGGTCGGAGGGGATCATCTGGAAAGGCCACTATCATAATAGCGCTGTCTAAAAACGTCCTTGTTTTAGATGTGTTTGAATCCAGGGGTTCGCAAAATTTCAGAGCGGATTAATGAGCACACGAGTTGGGTCATTAGCTTTGATATTGCCTGGTGGAGGGAGTCGTTCTCCAGAACGAGCAGCAAGAGCCTGAATTCTGAGAAGCTCAAAAGAGGCTTTCTGGATAACGTCTTCCTTTGTTTGCGCTTCAAGTGAAGGATGTTCAAGATCAGAGAAGCGTAAAACAATACCGTTATTGCTGCTCTCAAGTTCAGCAGGATACGGAACAAAGATCGCCGCCAGTTTCTGCGCCTGTCGTTTACGTATATCAAGTTTACTAACCAGCTGCGTCGCACGAAGGTGGGTATAGCGTTTTAGCATCGTCAGGCTCTTGTGTCCTGATATCGCTGCAATTTCCATGACATTCAGTGTTCCGAGCTCAAAAAGACGGCTTATAGCTTCGTGTCGTAGATCATGAAAATGCAAATCGACAATGCCTAAAGCCTGTATAACTTCTCGCCAGGCGCTTTTAAACCCATTGGATGTATAACTGAAAACAGGTCCGGATAGAGGGCCGGAATACTCTCTTAATACCTTTCTTGCTTTAAACGACAACGGAACATCCCGTACGCTCCCATTTTTAGTGAGAGGTAAATGAGCGATGCCAATGTGCAGGTCGATATTCTCCCAGCGAAGTGAGAGGATCTCCCCCTGACGCATAGCCGTTTCAAGGGCCAAAAGAAAAATGGCTGCCAACTCGATATTTCGTTTTGCCAGCGCCCTGCCAATCTTTCGCTCCTCCTGAGATGTCAATCTTCGGGTTCGCCCTTTGGAGGCCGGTGGTTTTCGTACATGCTCAACAGGGTTATGAGTACATGTTCCCCATTCAATTCGAGCAAGGTTATAAAGGGCAGATAGCAACGCAAGTTCAAGTCGGACACTTGCAGGGCTATTAGTTCGCCCCGTTTTACTACTTACTTCAGAGAGTCGCTGATCACGGTATTCTGCAATATCAACCGAAGTAATCTCATGCATGTATCGCCTGGCAAGAGCTGAACGCTTTATAACATTTATCCGATAAAACTCCTGCAGATGGCCCCGCTTTTGCACAGATGCACAACCGTAATATTTATCAAGAGCTACACCCAGCTCCATTTTCTTAATTCGCTGTCTGAGTTGCATCGCATATTCCTAAAAAGATTAGAAATATATCACATACCACTGTCAATCCGGTGCGTGGACTGGAGCTGGAAAAATCAATAATTCTTCCTGTAAATGGGTTTCCGCTCCAAATGCCAATGATAACATTGGCGGTTATAAAACGGCTTCATGCCCTGCGGGATGGATAGTTCAATCTGTCCGTTGGTTTCAGATTCCATCCTATGTTGATGATGAGCATGTCGATGCGTTTTGCTGCCCATTTAGCTAACTGTCAATCCGGTGTGTGGCAAGGCAATGCTGAAATCGGTGATTTGTTCTTCTCTCCTGATATCAGCTCCGGTCAATCACGTAATATTGGGCAACATAAATATTGTGCATTGTCTCAGGCGCGATTCGATTACAACAATTACCGAGCGTGCGTTTTGGTTAGAAACGCAAATGGCACATGGACGTTGTCGGCTCCAAAGGTTGGTAATGGGCAAGCAAATTGCGTTGCCGTGTGTTTCTGACAACTGACTGTCAATCCGGTGTGTGGAGATCGGGCCAAGTCAAGTTCACCACACAGGTCTATAACATCGGACAAAATGTTATTGATCAGTATATCGGAATACATGCGTACTGCTCCTGGACATATCTTTTCAGCGCCCCGTTGGGAGGAACTCAAAAGGTCTATAGCGACGGGAACAATGGCTGGAGAGTCACCAATACCCCTTATAATGGATACCAAACTGGCTCTTCGGTTTCGGTTACTTGTCTTAACCTTCCGGGGGCGGGAATTTGACTGTCAATCCGGTGTGTGAATCGCCACGGATAATCTAGACACTTCCGAGCCGTTGATAATACTGGTTTTCATATTCTGTCGGTGACATCTGATCGCTAGAACCATGCCGACGCTTACTGTTATAAAACATTTCGATGTAATCA
>NZ_CATNHH010000020.1:0-31636 GCF_950098555.1 Citrobacter sp. T1.2D-1 | reverse complement strand
GGGTTACCTTCGCCATATCCTGAGCGTATTGCCGGAGTGGCCCATCAACAAAGTGGCCGAACTGCTGCCATGGAACGTAGATCTCACCAATAAATAGCCGTCAATACGGCGCTCACTTAACGCTTACTCATCAGCATGACATTCCTGTCCATATTCACGGACAGAGAGATATGTCAGGGCAGGAATACACCGGTACGCTGACAAAACACGGCGGATAACATGAACAGACGCGGACAGAGGGCGGCGGCGCGAAGCGCGGCCCCCTTCAGCGCCGCAGGCGCGCGGCCTTTTGTGGTGGTTCAGGACGGGGATCCTCTCCCCGCCTGGGTTACAGCCCCGTCAGTTTTGTATTCTGAGCAGAACGGTTGAAACAGCGGTATACGTGAACGTGCCACGCGGCAGCGGTTCCCAGACATCCGACAGGGGGCGGAGTATCTTCTGCTGGCGTGGCCCGTCGGGGCAAATCGCCGCCAGTGCCCCGCCGGAGTCGAGCAGCGTTAAAGCGTGCTGTATATGCCGGATATCCTGCGCATGGCTGAACGGCGGATTCATCAGAATTTTGCTGTAGCGGGTTTCCGGCTGCCAGTCCAGAAAATCCCGGCACCAGACAGTCACGCCCGGAAATGCCGCCCGCAGATGCCCGGCTAACGCCGCGTTAAGCTCCACGGCGTCACACCGCGCCAGTGGTGCTGCCTCCCGGATGGCCCGTAAAATAGCCCCCGTCCCCGCCTCCGGCTCCAGTATCCGGTCTGAATCCGTAATATCCGCCAGATCGACCAGCTGACGACAGACCGGATCGGGGGTGACGAAAAGCTGTGAGCTGGCCCGGATTTCGGTAACGGGAGTGCGCCCGTCGAGTCTGACCTGCATCGCCTGAATGCGGTCTTTGAGTTCACTATGCATATGAATAGCCCTTATCTCCCCGGCGCAATGCCGGGGAGTCTGACGGTTATTTTTTCGGAATTTCGACGGTTTTCATGTCGGTGATGTACACCGTATCGAGCGTATAACCGCCGGTCATGATGCGGCGGAACCGGTACGCGCCATGCTCATCATTTTCCGCCACACCCCGGACGGCCTTATAATCTGCCGGGGTTTTAGCCCATTCGGCCTTTGTCATCTCCCGGAAACCCTCACCCGGATAGTTGACGATCGGCGGACGTTTTGCGGCCTGTTTCGCAGCGATGGCCTCTTCGGTGGTCGGGGCTTTATAGTCGGTGATACGATCGGGCGTCAGCGTCATTGTCCCTTTGTAGCCCATAAAGCGGTAAGACGGGGTGACAACCGAACTGACCGCGCCGTTGCTTTTATTGATGCGGATGATGGTCAGCCACTCACCCCGGCTCTGAACCTGCCCGCCCAGCTCAAACTCCTGCGTACGGGTGACCACTCCGCCGCTTTCGTCCAGCATGGCCCGCTCATACGCCAGGCGGTTCAGGTAATGATTAGCCCAGCGCTGCTGATGGCGGATCGAACGCTTGTGACAGCGAACCGCAATATCGCGGGCCTGTTCAAAGGTGATAATCCCGTTATCAAGTGCCGAATGCAGGGACATCCGGCCTTCGTACTGGTTTTTTTCCGGCGGACGCGGGTACTTATCGAGCGTGAAACAGGCAGTTATGTGGTCGTAATTACTGATAAGCTGCGCCATTTTCAGATCCAGCGTCTCCGCCTGCCACATCGTCAGATATTTCTGCGACTGTGCAATGGCCTTTTCGGATTTGCGCAGATCCGCCTCAATCTTTTTAATACGGCGATAACGCACATCAGGGCGCTCTTTATACTTCGCATGACGCAGGGATGCCTGTGCCCGTTCCGCCCAGTATTCCGCACGTTCAAACAGCATCACGGCGCGTTTCATACCGTTCTCGATGCGCTGCGCATCCAGGCGTGCGCGTCGCTCGCTGTGATGGCCGACCAGGATCGGTTGACCAGCCGGAATAGCCGACGCCAGCACATCCACATGTACGAGTTCCTGTTCTGACTCTCCGGCGCGTTTGTCGCTGTAGACGCTGAAACGGTCGGCGCGTTGCTCCTGACGCTCAAACAGGGTGTTGTCGTCGTCTTCAATGTCTCCGGCAAGGGACAGAAGCATATCCTCACGGGCTGGCGTCCAGGCGGGCGCGACAAACAACCCCTGTTTTGGTGCCCAGCGAAAACCCACGGCGTGGATCTTCTGATAACTCTCATCATCGAGGCGTAACGCGGCATAAAGGCGTAATTTGTTGTCATCCGGGGAGTACGTCGCCCGGTACGACTGCGCGGGGCTGTCTTCGGACGCTGGCGGCGGGGTCATGTCGGCAGTCAGTGCCAGTGCGGTGGATTGTGTCATGGTTTTTTCTCCTTCCTGTGGTTGCCGCCCCTCGCGGGGCGGCTCACCTCATCAGTTAAATGCGCGTTTCAGTTCAAGGGTGCGGAGCACCTGCCCGATAGCGGCGTTTTTCATCGCGGGAATGTGAACGCCGCGCCCCTTGCGGATACTCCTGGCAATATGCCGCCCGAATGCCTTTAACGCCGGGTCAATCTCTGACACGGAAAGCTCGGCGCGACTGATGCGCTTATGTCGGCGGGGCTTTACAGCCTCTGCGGAAGGTGAAACAATAGAAACGGTCATAATAGTTAACTCCTTCTGGTAGTTAATGGAGCCGTAAGAACCGTTAGAGCGATTTTTACGGCGTGGAGAAAGCAGGGATTACCCTGCTTTTTTCATGTCTGCGGGTTGCTGCCCGCCCCTTCTGCCTCCTTCTGCATTTTGTCGGTAATGTCTTCGGGGTCGCCTAAAAGCCAGCCGCTGACGGGTCTGTAACGTTCAATAAACGCCCTCACTGCGCCTTTTCCGGTCATGGCCTGTACACGGGTAAACATGGGTAAAACGCCTTTCGCATCACGTCCGGTAAACGCAATCTGATACGTCCGCATCGCCTGAGCCTGCATTGTCTTTCCTCCTGATTTTTAAAGAACATCACCCGTTGAGTTTCGGGAGCCGCGGTGTTGATGTTTCGCGGGAACCTGCTGCTGTATTCCCTCTGGTATGACCTTCACCCGTTTGAGAACCTTCGCCGCAAGGGCGTAAACGAGCACGGCCCGGTGCAGATGTCCGGGGTGAGCGGTCAATTTTTTACGGTCTAATGAAGCCTGCGGAATGGCCGGAAAAAATTTATCGCGAAAGGCTGTGCCGCCCCTGGACAGCCAGGCGGGTTGTGCTTGTCTCAGCCCCGGCGACAGGGACTTAAACGGGGGAACGGCACCAGGTACGGCAATGAGCAGGGGCCCGCCGCAACGACGGAGCGCGGCACGCGAAACGGCGTTGCGCCTTACACCCCGGCAGCTTTACCGCCGGGGTGCCGGAAGCGCAGGCCACGGCGCGCCAGGGGCGGCGCGGCCGGAACGGGCGCTGCAAGCCCGGTGTTGACGTTGCGACAGTGGGATGGAAACCCGCTGCCCCGGAGGGGCCGGGCAGAGACAGCGCAGCTGGCTCGGTGCGGAGCATGACAGCCCCGATTCCCGACAGGGAAGTCGCCCGGCGTCAGCGAAACCAGACAGGGAGCATAATCATAAGCAGGAACAGGAACAGGAACAGGAACAGGAAGCGTATTATCACCGACAGGCAGAAAACACCACACACTGGCCAGACAAACCTGTCAACCGGCATGAATAACATCCGGGCGGAGACAGGTAACCCTCATCGGAAACAGCGCTATTTTTTAACCTCATCATCATTTTTTGCATATTCCGGGGAATTTTTATCCGGCAGCCGCTCACTGAGCAGACGGTAATGGTGCAGCCGCGCCCAAAAATACTCTCTCAGATGTTCAGGCTGTTCCCTGACCACCAGTTCAGCGACAACCGGCATAGCCATACGTTCTTTATACGCCACACCTGACGCCACCAGGTCCACTGCGACCTTATCCTGTTCTTCTCTGGATTTTGCGGCGAGATTAAATCCGGACATCACATCCTCAGACAGAAATGGAAACCTGCTGTAAGTGTACGCCATATGAATCAGAGGGGGAAAGGACACAGAGCGGCGCGAAGCGCTGCTCTGGTCCTTCCCCGCAGGCGTAAGCCTGCACGGGTTTTACGCGCGGGCTGACAGGCGGCCTCCCCCGCCTGCCCTCATATTTACTGCCCTTTCCCGCCCTGCAAGATGAAATGACCGCCAATGTACACGGCACACTGACAGGTCATATATTCGCAGATTTCATCCACCACCTGCGCGGTCGTCAGTTCCCGCTGGCCTGCATCACGACGGCGGGCATTAATCAGCGCCTGGTACTGGCGAAGAATTTCGCGTGTTTCGGGTCTGATCTTCATGGCTGGTTTCCTCCGGTCAGGTTATGCGCCGAGGTATCAGTGGAGAGCAGGTATCGCAGCGTATCCAGCGCGGCCTCTTCTTCGGCGATCCTGTCCTGCGTCTGATAACGCGGGATATTCATTCCGGCTTCCATCAGGGGAAGAAGTGTGCGCAGCGCATCTTCAGGAATGGCAATCTGACGGGGTGGCCGCAGCGCGGCCAGCCATCGCAGTTCTCCTTCAACAAAGTTCCGGCCAATACCGTCACGCCAGAGTGCATCGCTGTCCGCGTCCCCGATGGCGCGCAGAACCGCCTGCGTGTCGGGAACAGTCGGATTAAAAGCCGCACCCACTTCCCGCACATCTTCTTCATTCCAGATAATCACGGCAATTTTTTCTTTATTCTCAAAGACTTTCAGTAAATTACAGCAGATATCGCTGACAGTTCCGTACATTGCGGGTTCCTCTAAATGAATGACAGTTACAGCGGGGCGGCATCGCCACCCCGTCGGTTAATCAGTCGAGCGCGGCATAAATGGCGTTGCATTCAGGGTGAAAGGTAATGTGATTCCAGAGCTGGGTATCACGCAGCATGTACAGGCGGGTCAGCGCGGCATGGCCGCAGTCGTGATGCGTCCAGCAACGGCGGTTAATCGCGAGCGAGGTCAGAATGATCCCTGCCGCGTCAGCGCTGACGGTGCGATCAAACCAGTTTTCACTGTTGATCATATGTACCCGACCACAATCGGGCATCATGTAACCGCCGCCTTCCGGCAGACGGATAAAATGCCAGAAACCGCCGCTGTATTCAGGCATCCACTGTTTCGCCAGCGCGTACACCTGTAATTCAGCCAGCATAAAATCATTGCCAAACATATACGGCAGGAAGGAAAGACGATCGGATTCTTCGACGTTCAGGGTGTGCTGATGGGCTGCATGCTGCATGGTAAACCTCCGTAATCACATGGTCTGCGACACCGGGCGGTGCCGTGCATCCATAACAGACGGGCGATCGGTCGGAGATACCAGGGCGACAGGGAAGCCGCAGCCTGACGCGCACGGCAGACGGGAGCTGGAGGGTGAGACCGTGAAATCTGAGCGGGCGAACAACCGGAAGATCGCGGCTGCCGTGAAGGAAGGACCGGGTGACCGCAGCGGCGCCAGCGAACCCTTGTATCGACGACAGCCCGGCTACGATGGATGCACGGCACAGCCCGCACACGGCACCGGACTGACAGAGTGGAAAACCACAAGGCAACGTCACGCAGGGACGATGCCGCCATAAAAGCGGAGCCGGCGACATCCTTGTATTATCGGCTATACAGAATGAGTTGATTCTGTAGGTTAACGACCATGTTTAGACCTAAATAGAAGGTTGCAAATTAAGAGGGTATCTTATCCTTCAATGTTGATTCAGGGGGCTGCCGCCCCCTGCTGTTCGCTACACTGGCCGGATTGCTGACAGGGCATTGCGGACAAGACTGATTTCTGCACGCGCTTCTGCCATGACCTCATGTAACAGGGTTAAATCCATCCACCGGCGCGGAGGCTCGCCCGGAATACGCAGCACATCGCACATCTGGCCACATGCCAGGATTTGATCCACTTTGTCACTGATAACAAAGAACTCAACGCTGCTGTAGTGCGCCCCTTTGTTCAGAATGGCATCGAGCACCACTGGCAGATTATCATCATCGTCGTCCAGCCAGCAGGGCATATCATTTTCCTTCACAACCAGACGGAAATTTCGGGTCTGACGGTAAAACAGCGTTTCCCCGCGCGTGGTCAGCGCCGCCTGAATCCGGCGCGCATCCTCCCATACCTGCCGGGAGACATCCCGCACGGCGCGGGACAGGCAATCCGTTACAGCCTGAATCTCCGGCTCCGTCAGCCATTCCCCGGCCCAGGGGAAAGCTACCTGTGTTCCGTCCTCCGGAAGCTGCGGCGTGTCGGCATAGCGGCTGCCGGATAAAATAATCTGCGCTGGCGTCCCGGCTATCTTTGTCATGGCACTTTGCAGCTCTGCGGGTACTTCACCGGAACAAAACAAAGGAAGCAGATGAACAATATTTGCCGCATCCAGACGGACATAAATGCTTATCCATCCCGGTTTATTTACCGGATCACGCTGATCAACATCGGTATGGTCAGGCCATCCATAATCAGCAATCAAATCGCGCGCACGGCGCATCACAAGGGCGTTTAACGTGGTGGTTTCCTGCATAATGGGTTCCTTCTGAACGGATTCAGTACACGCCGCCCGGGCGGCGTGTTGATTTCATTTTTTCAGTAACGCGCGAACTTTCGCCGCATCAGCCAGCCGACGGGTAACACTTTCCGGCACCGGATGGTTCTCATCCCGGGCGGACCATTCCCTGTGCCACAACGCCTGTTCAGCGGTTATCAGCAGGGTTTCAAGCAGGTCAGCCGGCACCATTACCGCCGGAACGGCCTGTTTCACCTGTTCAATCAGATCCATCACCGCACTGGCAGACACGCCCGACTCAAGCTGTTGTTCTTCCGGTATGGCGTCCATACGCACCAGTACCGCCCTTGTGTCCTGTTCCGAAACGGCATATTCCATTCCGTCGGCCAGCGCTTCGATATCCGCCGGGGACCAGACAATGAGGTTCAGCGGGGTTTCTGCGGGATACTGTTCACGCAACAACCGGCAGAGGGTTTCACAGGTTCCGTACATGTTTTTCTCCTTAGTCCTTAAAGCAGGCATCCAGCTCAAGAATTTCGTTGTATGCCGCCATAAACAGGGCATTGATGCGAAAAAGGGTCTGACGGGTCAGGCGTTCGGCCAGCACATCAGAATCAAAGCGATAGCGGTGCTCCATCCCGTTCAGCGTCGCCCGCAGGTCACACATGCTGTTGGCGACTTCCGCCACTTCTGCGCGGAGTTTTTCGTGTCCTGCATAGTTCATTACGCGGCCTCCGGGAACTCGTCGTTAGCGGCCGGGTACTGCATGGCGCGCCGGACGGCGGCCAGACGTTGCTGTCCGGTTCGGTGGTACTGCTCCAGCAGTTCGATACCGATGTAGCGGCGGCCAGCCTGGAGCGCGGCCACGCAGGTGGTGCCGGAACCGGCAAACGGATCGAGAACGATGGCGTTCGGATGTGTGAAGCTCTCGATCAGCGGCTGGAGGCTGGTTACGGGTTTTTCAGTCGGGTGATGCCGGTTACCTGAATATTTCCACGCAATCACGTCATTCAGCGGGTTTTGCGGCAGGGGCGGACGGCCTTTTGCCAGGATGTAAGCACATTCGTGGCGGTAGCCCACATAGGCGGCCTTCGATGTGTAGGTTTTCGGGAAAACCAGATGACCAACAACACTGAACCCGGCATTTTTCCACGCCGCCATAAAACGATCGACGCGGTTCCAGCCGTAGAAACTGACCATCAGCGCGTCTTTTTTGAGTACGCGGTACATCTCATTGCAGGCAGGTTGCAGCCATTCGTCGGTTTTGTCGCCGGCAATGCTGCGGCCGGAACGGTCACGGAAACCGACCAGGTACGGGGGATCGGTGAGGATGAAATCAACGGCACGGTCAGGAAAGCCAGCCATAATATCGACGCAGTTACCCAGGATAAAACGGGACATAGGGATACCTCATGGTTACAGGGGGCACCCAGGAGGACGTCGCCACGACGTCCGTTCCCTGCTGCCCGGAGCCTGTACGCCGCGACCGGTAACGGGTCAACGCCGACCGTGGAATACCGCAACCGTCAGTCTTTTTGACGGTGAGGATATGCCGCGAAAGCGGCTTGAAGGGCGTTCCTAAAACCTGCGAGTGGATGGCGTAAAATAATAACGACGCCGGACAGGAGCGGAAAAACCGCCCGTCCCGTGTCCGTCCGGTCGCGGCACACTGGCTCCGGGCAGTGGATATCCCCGCGCGAAGCGCGGCATGAATGCGGAGCAGCGCGACATCATTATTATTGTTTACTGAAGCACCGGGCAGCCGCTCTGCCCGGTCGCTGTCAGCGGGTGATATCCCGCCAGTCACTCCCCCACTCGTCGCGGAGTACAGGGGTATCAGGTGTGCCGGTCACAGTCCACGCATCAAGAAATTTCAGACCGCGCAGGATACTGTTTTCCACGTCATCGAGGAGAGTGATGCTGTTGAACCAGACCACGCCACCGGGATACTCCCAGCGATGCCGGTCATCCTCCCGTTTCAGCTCTGGCCACCAGGTTCGTCCCATTTCCATGATGCCGGATTCCGCATGTTCCAGATCTGTGGCTGTAATCAGGTGGTGCACCATCATTTCAGTGCCATCGACCTCGACACTTAACCCTGCAAGCCATGTGTTCATACGCGTTTCACCTCATTGATTGCCCATTGCAGGTGGCTCCAGTTAAATCCGTCATTCGCATCATGACAGTCCTGCGCCAGCTCCATTGCGACGTCGATATCGTCTTCAGTGAGAGTGCTGTCCAGCGCCAGGAAGTCATCAGCCAGCCAGAATGTCCCGCAGCAGAGTGCATCATCAGGGAAACGTGACAGACGAGTGATAAAGGCTTTTACGGTCATACGTTTTTTCATTCCCTTTTCGGGCGGTATCCCGCCCGCCTCCTGTCATCCGCCGAAGTGTGCCACGTTGTTGATAATCCAGTCCGGGCCGGTTACACAGAGGAAACTGTCTTCATCGTCAGGATCTGTCTCGTCCCATTCCAGCTCGTCAGTGATATACACCTCCGTTTCGCCGTTGATGTACCGCGCGTAGCCGCAGTAGTCGCACCCCTGCTCTGCGAACCAGTGCTCAACTTCACCGTCACAGAGCTGACTGAGTGTTGCAACAACCACTTCACTGACCGGACTCCAGGGTGTGTCGAAATCCACCGTCAGGGTATTTTCCCCTTCGAAGCAGATATTAGCGTCATAGCCTACAGGCCACTTACAGCCGTACAGATTCACATAATGGCCATATGAAGACGGAATATCTGTCAGCAGGCCACCGTTAAAACCGTTCACTTCAATATCCAGACGTCCCGGCAGCACTTCACGGAAATCCATCGGTTCAGCGGCAGGCGCAGCATCATCCCCGTTGCACAGACTGTCCCACCATGCGTTCACCGGCGAGGGCTGGAAACTGTCTCCCCAGTCAAAGGATTTCTGCTGATAAAGTCGACTGATAACCGCCTGTTCCGGGTCACTGAGGGTCGACCAGCGGTAATGACGGATATCACTGTCCAGCCAGTGCTGATGCAGTTTTTTGCAGGTTTCCGCATCCAGTTCAGCTCCGGCCATAAACGCTGTCAGCCAGTCGCTGTATGCCTTCGTCGAAAGCCTGTTATCTGCCGCCGTCCCGCTGGAAACCAGTAGCGGGTATGGCGGATATACCTGCTCTGTCAGGGGACGCAGTATCCCTGCGCAGCCCGCGAGGAAAAGCTGAATCCCCTCTTTTCTCGCACGGCGGTTCAAAGACAGCTCACCTCCGGTAATCCACGTTTTGAGGGCATAACGGTCTTTAATACCACTGAACATCAGGCGGTTGGCACACCAGTTCGGCATGGGAAGCTCCTTATACAGTCAGCGTGGGCAGGAGGCATCACCGCGATACCGTTCCCTGCCGCACGCTGCCTGTTCGCCGTGACCGGTAACGGGTCAACGCCGACCGTGGAATACCGCAGCCGCCGGGCTTTTCCGGCGGCAAGGCTATGCCGCGAAAGCGGCTTGAAGGGCGTTCCTTAAACTTGCGAGGGGATGGCGTAAAATAACAACGACGCCAGGTCTGAGCGGTAAAGACGCCCGTCCCGTGATCAACCGGACGCGGCACACTGGCAGCGGGTGGCAGACAGATACCTGCTAATCTGGCGCAGGAAATGGAAACTCATATGCAGAAAGGCGCATGGCACAGGGGAGCGCTTTTTTTAAGGTGTCCGGTCCACAATTTGCAGACATCCGGAGAATGGAGATATCGGGCAGGTTAAGACAGGAAGAATACATCTCAGCCAGAACTGGATTTGCAGACCTGGCTGGGGCAACTCATTCAGTTAAATATAATCCAGACGGCAGTGTAGAGATTAAAAGAGCCAGGACTGACAGAGATATGAGCTCAAGGAAAGGTCCGAAATATTCTCCTCATACAGACAACGGGGAAATGATACTGACCATATGTCCTGTTCAATTACGCCACTGAATGCAACTTCAGTGGCGGGCATAATCAGAAGAATTTTTTCATATTCTTACGTGCAACACTGGTATCTGATCCGGGGTGAGACTCTGTTCCTCTCCCCTCCTCTTGCTGAGATGCTTCCCTCTGCCCGGAGTCAGGAATATTAATCAGGCTCTCCTTCAGTAACCCTGTAGCCAGCTGCTGCAGTGCATCCAGCGTGACCGGTGGTTCCGGCATGCTTGAAAGCAGTCGCGGAAAACGTGGTTCCAGTTCGTGAAGTACACAGCCTGCAATCATCAGGCTGCGCAGAAGCGTTATACGTTGCCGATCTGAAGCATCATCCAGCAAGGGGATCACCAGGCTGGCGCTTGCATCGTCATCCAGTTGCAGGGTCAACCGGCGGCGCTGAGACGGGCCAGTGTATCGGCCCGGAGTCCAGGGGTATGCTTCTCCCTCGCCTGAAGTATTAGCCCCTCCGGTCCCCCGCAGTAATGCAAGGATACCGGAAAACTGGGACACCTTAATCGTGCCGACAAACATGGCTACCAGCATCGCCGGCAGACGGATATCAATTCGGTAAAGAACAGCGCCGGCCACGGATGCGGTGCGAATAAACTCACCGCGTAGCGGACGGGATACCGACTCAATAGTAGCCAGCGCACGCATGTCCGTATGGTCATCATGATTCAGATAGAGAAAGAAATTTCCTGCAGACACGATCAGCCCTCATTTTTGAAGAGCGCTATCTCCCGGGCCAGCGCCAGCTGAGGCTCTTTAATAACCTCGATACGGTCTGCTGCCAGCGGCCAGGCACGGCGAATCGACTCCTCGATGAGTGGCGCGCCGCCGCCGGTAAGCAGGACACGGTTCACGTTACGGAAGCGGGTAAGTTCGCTCACCACTCTGGCGCCCAGTGCCCCGATAGCCTCTTCTATTTTGTCAGTGACATATCCAATTCTGTCCGAATCATTAATGATGCTGTGAAGAAATGCACGATCTTTTCGTTCACGGATGACCCTGTCGGCAATCAGTGGGCTGGTTTCACTTTCTGCTGCACGAAGGGCCCCCTGCGCGGCCTGAGTGACAAGAGATACGCCAACGGACGGGTTACCATGGATCGCGCTGATATCTTCAAACTCCCCCACGATCACACCGGCATCGAGTGTAGTTCCTCCGAGATCGATAATAAGTGTCGTTTCACCGGCACCCGGCTTAATTTCGGCAAGACGAGAGAACGCAGCAGGAAGTGACTCAGGCATAACGTAGACGTCTTTAACCGTAAACGTTTCACCTTTGTTAAGGGTGATATCGCGCATCAGGTTAGCCTTTTTGCGACTGATATTTTCATCGTTTTTCTGGCAGTCCTGATCGTAATACTCACTGAGCGGGAGCGTGACAGTCAGTGAGACGTCCTGTGGTTCCAGGCCACTGTTCAGCAATGCATGGTGAACGCCCAGCAGGTTAAGATCACCATACTGGTATTCGACGTTTGTGGTTGAGACCGCGTCCCGGCTGACAGCATCCCAGGTATATTTCATACCAGCCACCATATAGTTAAATACCTGCCCCCCAAAATCCACTTTCCAGCCGTGACGGAATGAGTTGGCAGAGACAAATGTCTTCAGAACATCGTTTTCAAACCACGCAAGTTTTACGTTCGTAGAACCATCATCACAAAAAATATGAATCATTTTGATTTCCTTGTTATCACCATAATGGTCATATTATACAGCGAAAAAGCATACTATGGAAACATAAAAGCATCAAAATGAACATTTAAAACATTCAAAGAATACAAAAACCTATAAAGAACGCTTTAAATCACCAGAATGATGCAATAAAAAAACCTTAGATATTAATGATCGGTCAGTCGATTTGATACTTCTGGGAGCGTAGCTTACGACGTGTTGTTACCTGTAGCGGGAGTATTTTTTCTTAGCCTGTACAGGGACTTGTCCGCGGACAGAAATATTGGTGTTGAAACCCCGGGAAAATACCTAATAATACTGTATATAAACACAGTTAAGATGTAGAGGTCCTATGTTTCGCGTTTATCCTGCAGCATCAATGCCTGAGCCGTTTTCTGCCCCGCTTTTTCTGGAACGTTGTCAGGCAGGTTTCCCGTCGCCAGCTGCTGATTACACTGAGTCTGAGCTGGACCTGAACGAGTATTGCATTCAGCGTCGTAGCTCAACCTACTTTGTCAGGGCCATTGGCAACTCAATGCGTGACATTGGCCTCTACAGCGGCGACTTGCTCATAGTTGACAAAGCGGAACGCCCCCGGCACGGAGATATCGTGATTGCAGAGATAGACGGTGAGTTTACAGTTAAAAAGCTACTGTTGATGCCACGTCCAGGGCTCCAGGCGATGAATCCTGCATACCCTACTCTCTGGCCAGATCCGGATCATCTGCAGATATTTGGTGTCGTCACTGCGTTCGTGCACAAAACACGAGGACAAGACTGATGTTCGCCCTGGCAGACGTAAACAGCTTCTACGCGAGCTGTGAGAAAATCTTCCGCCCTGATATACGGGATAAACCAGTCGTGGTTCTGAGCAATAATGACGGTTGTGTAATTGCAAGATCGAAGGAAGCGAAGCGGCTGGGAATCAAGATGGGTGTACCGTGGTTCCAGCTAAAAGCGATGGAGTTTCCTGAGCCCGTCGTTACGTTCTCCAGCAATTACGAACTCTACTCTAGCATGAACAACAGAGTCTTTTCTCATATTGAGGAGCTGGCGCCGCGGGTGGAAGCATATTCAATTGACGAGATGTTCGCAGACATCAGCGGAATTGAAGGTTGCATAGATTTTGAGGACTTCGGCAGGCAGCTGCGTGAACACGTCCGGAACGGAACCGGACTTACGATCGGCGTCGGAATGGGGCCAACAAAGACCCTGGCGAAATCAGCACAATGGGCATCAAAAGAGTGGCCCCAGTTTGGCGGTGTGCTTGCACTGACAACAGGTAATCCGAAACGAACGGAAAAACTGCTTTCGCTGCAGCCTGTTGATGAGATTTGGGGCGTTGGTCGACGAACTGGTAAAAAGCTGAATACGTACGGGATCACCACCGCCCTGCAACTGGCCCGTATGAATATAACCTTTGTGCGCAAGAACTTCTCGGTCGTTCTGGAACGGACGGTTCGTGAGCTGAACGGCGAGGCGTGTATATCTCTTGATGATGCTCCACCGGCTAAACAGCAGATCGTCTGCAGCCGCTCATTCGGGGAACGAATCACAACATACGAAGCAATGCGACAGGCCGTTTGTCAGTATGCAGAGCGCTCGGCCGAGAAACTTAGAGGCGAACATCAGTTCTGCCGGCACATCGCCGTTTTCATCAAAACCTCACCTTTTGCCGTCAATGAGGTGTATTACGGCAACATAGCCAGTGAAAAACTCCTCATGCCAACCCGTGATACCCGGGACATTATTAAAGCGGCAGTGAAGTCTCTGGATCGGATCTGGCTTGATGGCCATCGCTATGCAAAAGCCGGCGTGATGCTGAATGACTTCACGCCTTTCGGCGTTTCCCAGTTGAATTTATTTGATGAAATACAGCCGCGTGCTAACAGCGATGAGTTGATGAAAGCTCTGGATGGGATTAACAACTCAGGACTTGGAAAGGTATGGTTTGCAGGAAGAGGTATAGCGCCTGAATGGCAGATGAAACGAGATATGCTGTCTCCTGCGTATACCACCCGCTGGAAAGATATTCCTATCGCGAGAATCAGTTAAATTTTACATCGAAGGGAGAGTAAGGAATGCTCGCTGCAACCGAGGAGGGGGTATAAACATGAAAAAACATGGCGATTTCACCGTGAAATCTGGAAATGAAAACCAGAAAAAACAGTGAGTTAACAGTGAAATCGCCATGGCGAAATTAAGAAGAAAAACGCTTCAGCAGAACTTCGTTTATCGCTTCATCTAGTTCTTGCTGAACCTCTTTGGAGAGGCGGCAAAACTCATATGTAAAAGTCCGACCTTTTATACGCTTCCTGGCAAATTTATCTTTCTCATTAAATTCCCATAATGGTGAAACAACTGGTTTTTCTTTCGGTGGTGCAGCTATCAGTGACTGACTGGCTTTACTGATTAGTTTCAGGATATCGTGCTTTTGATCTTCTTCTGGCAAATCACTGTTTGCCATGATTTCATCAAGATTAGCCGAGATGCATTCAGTCAGATCTTCAAGACCAATTCCTTTTACATTCAGGTTCTGATGAATATCTATCAGCATTTTATAATCAGAAAAGCCGAGTTCCGACTGCACTGGAAATAGTTTAATCAATTCCGGCGGAACGGCAGCTGCCTGGAGAGCTCGGGTAACTTTAGCCTGGGACATACCTTCCTGTTCGGCAATTTCTTTTTGGTTAAGACCGCGCTCTTTCATTTGCAACAGACGTAGTCCTATCTCCCGTAGATTGTGCTCTTTTGCTGTTTGAATATCCTTTGCAAGCTGTCTTGCTTCTTCAGCCGAAAGGTTTTCTGACGTTACCATTACATCCAGCCCAGTATGAGCAAAGATGGCAGAAGCACGGCGCCGTGACCCGTCAAGAATTTCAATCTTATCGTCATGCCATACTCCGATGCAGGCAAAGAATTGCTGAAATTTAATTGTCTTGATTATGTCTTTTAACGATGCTTTGGTGAGAGCTTCCTGATCACGTCCATTTGTTTCCTGGCGAACAAAAGTTTTTGCTTCCACATCCTGTGGAGCTATGGTCATAAAGGTAAATTTAACTTTTCGCCCGGTTTTTAACGTAAAGAATTGCGTTCTTTCGGAAGAAGAGCGGTCTTCAGCAGTACTTTGTGAGTTAATAGATCTGCCAATTGTTTTTCTTTGCTTCATTATGCCCCCCTATTTGTTCTGATAAACTCAATTCGATCAAACACTGCCTTAGAGAAATCTTCTGCTGCCAGCTTTGCGCTCTTCAAGGCTTCAGCACTGCCGTCATATGTCGCAGGGTTAGCAGAAATTACGGTATCGTAGGTTTCTCCACATCTCTCAAAACCATCCAGCCTTGGCAGTACAGCATCGAGCATGTCCCCGCCGAAAACCTCTTTTGCCTGGCTATGGCAAATTTTGTGATCAGGCTTAT
Organism: Citrobacter sp. T1.2D-1; assembly: GCF_950098555.1. Classification (NCBI taxonomy): domain Bacteria; kingdom Pseudomonadati; phylum Pseudomonadota; class Gammaproteobacteria; order Enterobacterales; family Enterobacteriaceae; genus Citrobacter; species Citrobacter sp. T1.2D-1. The sequence continues at coordinate 16,110 of NZ_CATNHH010000020.1, read as the reverse complement.
TCAGGATCTTGGACATGAAGCCGATATTTCCCAGCAGCTTACATTCCTGACCATCTTCCTCTATCTTTGCAATAAGCTCTGGAAGGCTTGCTATATATTTAAGTGAGGAGTGAAAATCCACAGTCGCTGGGGGGAGGGGGGTTAAAAGTAGATCTGCAGCAGCAATACCATTTTTCAGAAACGCGTCTAAATGTGGGCCACAATCCACGAAGATAAAATCGTAGTCATGCTTCAATTTATCTATAATATTCTCTTTGAGGACGGCATGAATATTTTGACCAGGTAGATATTCATTGCATAGTTCTTTCCACCTCTCTGCCATGAACGCATCGTCTATTGACGCAGGAATAATATCAACCCCAGGTACCACGGACTGTACAACGAAATCAGAAAGTAGTTCTTCTCGACTGACGTTCTGAAGCATAGCTTGTGCAGCAGTCTCAGCTACAAGCCCTATCGACAACTCATGACTCATAAACATCGTAAGCGATGCCTGCGGGTCAAAATCAATGACAAGTATGCGTAGATCTTCATAAAGGAGGTGAGGATGTGCCCTTAATCCGTGCGCCAGAGAAGCAGTCGAAACAGTTTTTGTACCACCTCCTTTTAAACTTGATACATAAATACAGAATGCTTCATGAAAGCGATCACGGTATTTAGGAACCCCGCGATGATGATACAAATCAATGACGTTCTGCAGCGTCATTGCATACTTCATGGTGTTTCCGGACGGCTTTTTATTAAAGCTGTACCCGTTCGCTTCCATTTCATTGACAGTGTATTCAACAATACCTTTGCTTAGTTTTGGTAGCTTATACAACGATGCTTTACTGTATACCTGATAAAACTCGTTAAGATGCATTTCGTCTTTCTGTTGCCGTATGTTTTCACTAAGAGAGACAAGCATCTTATGGGCACGCACAGCCACTTTTTTCAACTGCTCTATGTTTTCCATATTCACCACCTGATGACATTTTTTGTCATTCTGCCCCAAAAACATCATAAATCAAGTTTTTTGTCTTGTTGATGTAAGTATCTTCTCATAAGTGGGAAACAGGCCAAGTTATGAGCTTATGAGACCTGTACTATGGGAAACACACCAAGTTTTATATACAAACAACTATGGGAAATGGGCCAAGTAAGATCAGGAACGTTGATTGAAAACATTCAGCGCTCGCCGCAGAACACATCCGGTTTTTTTCGGATGTGTTTGAGGAAGCGAAAGATAGCTAATGTTTGAATGAGCTCGTACGCACGTTTGCCGGATAAGAGTGTCATCCCTTTTGTGGGAAATACCCCAACTTAATTGTATGGCTTGTCCACATATCCACTGGCTAATTTTTAAAGGCTTTTTATATTTTTTCTTAATTTTTTAGATATTTTTAACTTTTTAAAATGCGGTGAGCCCTTGTCGGCAGGGGCTTCAGGGCATGGCATTGTGGGAAATAAAGCAAGATCGTATGGGAAAGACCCCGGATTAATATGGGAAGCACCCCAGCTTTGAATGGGATATGCCCCAACTAGATATGGGTTATGGGCCAACTTAATGTGGGAAACAGCCCAAGTAAAAAATGAGGCTTCTTCTTGTGGATAAGTTCTTGTTTGTGCTTGTCGTATTTTGCGGAGCGTGTCATTATGTGGGTACTGTGAATTTTACCCATACAAAAAATGACTACATCAACTTCCCCTGTCCAGGTCAAAAAAGCAGTTAACATTAGCCAGTCAAATGAACTGACAGAGGCTGCATACCACCTGCCTCTACAGGCAAAACGTGTTTTGTGGTTATGCCTGATGCAATGTTATTTCAACAAAGAAGATCCTGCTGAAGAGTCGCCAGTCTTCTCAATAACCGTTGCGGATTACGCTAAGTTTTTTAAAGTTGGTATTGATACTGCTTCCGGCGATGTTAAAAAGGGGGTAAGCGTTCTTGCCGACAGCAACGTAACCTTCTATCCGAAGGAAGGGGAGTTCGAAGAAGTTAAGCGTCCCTGGCTTGCTGAGGCAGGTTTAAAGCGAGGCCGGGGTAAGTGGCAAATTGAGTTTAACTATAAAGTTATGCCGTATCTGATGGGACTTACAAGCCAGTTCACAACTTATTCATTGTACGACTGCGGTAAGCTCAAGAGTGTGAAAGTGATACGGCTATATGAGAGTCTGTGTCAGTACCGACAGTCTGGCATATGGATAACCACTCCAGAGTGGTTATCTGATCGATTCATGCTACCCGCTTCCCAGCGAACCAATATTGCGGAGATGAAAAGAACCTTTCTTAATCCCGCTCTGAAAAACATTAACGAAAGTACCCCGCTCAAAGCCTCGATGAGGCAAGTGGAGGACGGTAAACTCATTTTTACTATTGTTGATCGCAACAGCTGAAGTTGGTCTACTTCCCACATTCAGTAAAGTTGGCCTGTTTCCCATAACCTGAAGAACATTGCTGAACAGGTCTGTAAAGTCAGATCCACTGTACCGGCTTACAAAGGCGTTATTGAGTCCAGATGTCTGAAATAACCCCACAGGTATTTGCTTAAACTGGTGTCCGATTCCCCCGGCCATCTCGGTGGATCCGTTAAAAGGTGACCTAACGTTTTCATCCCGCGATGCTGCTCTGTTTTTCGCTCGCAATAATCTTCATCGGTATACCCCATTGTTTCGATTATGAAGCGGTAATGCTGTCCTGCATTCGTCCTGGCATTGAGGATGAAATCCGGCAGGACAAACCCTTTCTCATCCTCAGTCACCACCTCAATATCAAACAGGGGTTTCACCAGACTCAGCACCGGGGCGTCAGGGTTACGGCTAAGCCAGCGGGCCAGTTCCGCAATACCGTCTATCGTTTTCCTTTCCAGCCCGCTGTCGACCGGTACCGGACATCCCCTACGGTAAAGGGCATGAGCATAACCTTCGCTACAGATCACCTTACTGTCGGTACCGCGCCGGAACGCCAGGATCACCCAATATGGGGGCCGCAGCCCGTCAGTTGACTCTCCATTTATGCTAATACCGCGCTCAGGACGAAACGAAACTTCGCCACCTGGCCAACTGAACATGACCTCATCCCGGGTGACGCACTCAGACATGAAGATCTGAAAGAACATATGGGCTCTGCCTGCTGGCCAGTTAGCGTCATGATTCTCAAGTGATTCCATTAGCTGCTCCTTCCCGTACTGGGTCATCCCGGGCTGGAAACGGACAATATCCGACAACTGTCGGCCGCGGATAAACTCCTGTGATTCTGCTACTCTTCTGAGGTCGTTGATCGCATCGATTGCTTTCCGGGAGGGGAGGGGAGAGAGACTTTCAAGTCGGTTAAGACCGGCATCTTCGATTAGGGAAAGAAGAAGACGTGCGATGCGTGAGCGGCGAGTGCGTCTTGTACGATCACCGGCGGACGCAACCGGATGTCCTGGAGCTCTTACTCTGGCACCGTTCTCGTCCGGAGGCAGGAAATTCCGATAACTTATGCGGCGGCTGCCTGCCGTTTTCCTGGTTCCGCCTGCCGTAGCCCCATCATCGCCACTGAACTTACGGTACATTGGACATTCTGGTGCGTGTTCATGATTAAACCCGGCCAGAAAAAGGGTACCGGTATCCTGCATCAGCCTGGCGCTGTTCATTGCCGGCGAGTCTCCAGGTACACAGTCACACTGAAGCCAGGCTTCACGCTGGCGCATTTCAAGCAGCACCTTTTCCGCCAGAATGTATTCCTCCCGGCCCGCTGATGTTTTGCGACCTGATATATTCTTAACTGCCGTTTCTTCATCCCCGGTTAACCAACGGATGAGTCCACCTCTGGGAGCTTTTTTGCGGATAAGTTTCATTGCCATAGAGAATAGACTCCTTTTTCAGTTCTGGTCGTAACCCGCGCTCTTGAGGAGGGAAACCGACTCGTATCCCGGCATTTGGAACTGCACTCTGTGCCGCGCGGCGACGTCGAGCACAAACACCTTCGTGTACCACAGCTGATTCAGGCTGTCACCTAGACGCTCGATTATTCTGTCCAGTTCAGCTGGCTGCGTGTGGTCTGTCCTGGTAGAATGGCTGTAATCAAGGATATATGGGGTAACGATGATGACGGGAACCGGAATTAACACGGTACGTATCAACGGTGTGGTAAAGGCCGTTACCGAACTTGATCCAGTAACTCTCAGCAATGAGTGGTCAAAGTTGAAAAACGAGAATGATGACCTGTACAGCTATAACCGTCAGATTAATCAGGGTTGGCGATGCTTTATTCTTCGCCTGCTGGGTATTCATCTGCCTGATAAAAACCGTGTACGTCTTGAAGGCATTAATGCCAGAAAAGAATCTGTTTATCCAGAATGAGGCCGCTAAGCGGCCTTTTTACTACCCCTCTTTTAATTCCCCGCGCCACATTGGACACTCAGGTAATAACGTCCAGTTCTGCTGGTTGTGCGGGATCTGGTCTGGTACAATATATAAACCGAACGTACATCCATCAGGTAAACTATGTCCGATTTAGATAACCCGTTTCTATGCCGTGTTGGAATGATTCTGTCCTATTCTGCTGTTTTAGCGTCTTTGGTGCTCGGCATGGTGATGTTTGTTCAGGAAATTTTTATTCCATTATGGCAGCAGTTAAACGCATGACTCTGTGAATCTCTTTATCCCAATACCTCACCGGTAACGAGGAATTAATCATGGATAATTTTTATAACTTTATCTTATCAACATACCCATTTATTTTTTTATTCATGGTAGCTATTTCATTTTTAATTAGGATAATAACGCTGCCACCAATATTTATGGTAACGATTAGACTCATGTACTCAATATTATTGATAATCGTTATTGTGAGCCTTTTAGTTACCTGGTGGCATGTTTATAAGCGGACGTGAAGTGTGGCGTGTCTAACTGTAAACTTACCGCAAATGACAAAATGAACCACGTCGAAAGCGTCAGTTTGCAGTATGAAAAATTCATCTGGGAGCTTGATGATGGAAATATATAGATTAGTCTTGATAGGCCGCTAGTGCGGCCTTTCTTCCGGTATTCTCACGTCAAACGTCCTTGAAGTTAAATTGATCGCTCGCTTGAGTTCATTATTAATACCCCAGGCAGTTAGACATTCAGGTCATTCTGTCCAGTTCTGCTGGTTGTGGGAGATCTGGCCTGGTATAATTTAATCAGTTAAATCAACAAAAAAAGGTCAAGCATGAACATCTTAAAATCATCATTATTTATTATGCTCCTGAGTACCACTCTGGGGAGTTTTAATGCCGTGGCTGATACATTGCCAGCAACGGGTATTTCGGCAAATGAAGGTGCTTATGGTGGGGCGCATTATGGTGTGTTCGGCTATACAGATACAAACTCGCTAGTAAATTCAGTCAAACTTCTGGATAAGTTCGGTTTTCATTCAAATGTTGTAGCCGAAACCCTTGATTTAAATGCTTATCAGGGTAGTGTTATCATCTTTAAACCCGCAGCCAGCGGCAAGGTACTTTCATATGAGGATGTTTTTGCAGCCTTAAAAAAGTATATGACTCCACTTAAATTTAAAGAGACTGATGCTATTGTCGTTAAAAACACACCACTTTCAGTAAATGAAGGTGGTGCGACTATCAAGCAGTCTTATCAAGTGTTGTTTGACGGTAATCATGCTGAATCCAGCCAACCTTTTCAGATCCCCAAAGGCGGTCTTGCGTTAACAGTGTTTAAGCTGGACGGTGGACAACTTCTTTTCATTACCTCTGCTCCCTGATTTATATGGTGATTGTCTATAATTAGGCCGCTTGTCGGCCTTGCTTCTATGAAGCTGTTAGCACAGGATATCGCTTGATAAACTCAGGAGGCATATAACGATGAAGATAAAAAATATATTAACGATTATTATTTATCACTATTACTTAGCAAAAGCACAATACAGTTCGATGAAGCCATTATTTATCAATAAGTTTAATAATAGAACCGACATCATTTTGTCGCTCTTTTCGTATTAGCCCTTATTACTACCCTGATCGGACGCGAAATTAAAAAAAGATGTTAAGTTTTGCAATGCGATGCCGATAATATAATTTAGATTCCATTTCAGGAGATTAGTATGTTAATCACAGATGCCACTATCAGACTTCCAATTTACTTAATTGGAGTAGGTGTATTCGTTCCGCTCATGTTTACTCAAAGTGCGGCATGGGTTATTCCTTTATTTATAATATCGTTCATTGATTTAATCTACCTTTTAAGAAGACCTAAACTAGCTAAAAAAAGCTAATATGAGACACGGGGTCGTTAATGAGTGACTATCAAAATGCCATTGCCCCAACTGTAATACCCTCGTTTGAGGCCGCGCCAGCGGTCTTTTTATTGCCCCTCGTTAAATCCCTGCACCACATTGGACACTCAGGTGTTTCTGTCCAGTAGCTCTCGCAGAGAGAAATCCCACCGGATAACTGCTGTATGTTGAGCAATAAATGCTTTTCTCCCTGGACATTCCGGCACTACCGGAAAAAATGTCCAGAAATTATTTAAGCTGATCGTATTTATTTTTATTGCAGATAACGTCCGGCCGTGCATGAGTAACTGGTCTGCCGGAGAATGATGGTCATCTGACATTTCCCTTCAACAGTAGCACCGCCTGATCGCCCGGCATCTGGAACTGCACCCTGTGCCGCGCCGCCACATCCAGCGCAAACACTTTCGTATATACTTCCGTTGAACTGATGGACTTGTGGCCCATCAGTGACTGCAGCACCTTCAGCGGAATGCCCGCGTACAGCATGTGCATCGCGTAGGAGTGGCGGAACGTGTGCGGCGTCACCGGGACTGAGAACGTCACCCCGTCGGCGGCCGCGCTATCCACCGCTTCATTTATCCACGTTCTGACCGTGCGATCGGTGATTTCCCAGATGCGCGCCTTCTCCGTCCGGCCGCTGCGTTTGTTGCGCCGCTCGAGCGGAATCTTCAGCGTGGCCACCATCATCTGCAGCTGGCTGACGTATTGCGAATCGGAGAGCGGGACCAGACGATGAGGCTGGCTGCCTGTGGGCGTACGTCCGGCGGTCCGGGCGGCTTTCTCCGCGCGCTGCTTGAGGGTGGCCAGTTGCACGAACGGGTAAGGCGGGGCCAGCGAAAAATCACTGCGGGTGAGGGCCAGTGCTTCATTGATACGTGCGCCGGTATTCCACAGCGTTGCCAGCAGCATTTTGCGGTGCAAATCGGGAACGTAGTGGAGCAGGGCGCTCACTTCCGGTGCAAGCAGGTATTTCGGCAGTTCGTCCTGAACCAGCGCCATCTGTCGTAAGGCGAGGGCGGCCGGGTAGTCGATGGCCACCGGCAGCGGTGCGGCAGGCAGGGCAATCCCCTGGCCGGGAAGGGCAGGCATCATTTCCTGAACACCTGATGGAATTCATCGAATAGCATCACATGCCGTGTACGTTTTCCGCTAAGAATTCGGCGCATCATCGGCGTGAAATCCACAGGCTCCCAGCCATAGGGCCAGGTATAGTAAATTCCGGTTTTCAGCGTGTTATCCGGTCGCTCGGGGCCAGCGACGATACGCCTGACCTCCCTGCTCAGCGCTTCACCGCGCAGCCCGTACTGCCCCAGATACCGGCGCAGCCGCGTGACTGGCATCCGCGGGTCAGACTGAGTGAAGGCCTTAACCTCCATTAAATGCGAAGCGGCGATGATATTCATACCGTACTTGCGCACAGCTCCGCACGATTTTGCCACATAGTCCATTCTTCTCTCCTGTTTGTCGTTCACGGTTACTTACCGGATGTCAGTAAAAAATCCCGCCTCCGCGCATTCCGGTCCGGAGAGAGCATCAGAACCGGTATTTTTCCTTTAACTCGGCAATACGTCTGGCGTCGAGAAAGTTGTCCTTATTTCTTCCGGGATTGAAGTAATCAGACTGGTCATCAAAGTGAAGCTGCTCCCGCCCCTGAACAAAAGACCAGCTGTCACCGGTACCGTCCCAGGCGGCAAGCTGACGACCGGAACAGGATATGACAACCGGCTGGCGCTCCAGCGCCGGATTAGGCTGCCGGAAAGGCCACTCCCGCCAGTCCAGCCATAACTCGTGATGACCGTACTCCACTCTCAGGCTCTCATATATTTTCTGCAGCGTAATGGACACTATCCCCTCCTGTATCCTTCCCCAGTAAATAGTCACTCAGAGTAATTACAACGCACAGCACAATCTGCTGTGCACAACCCTGCGTCTGTCATCCGGATGATTTTCCCCTGCCGTCATCATTTTCAGGGTGATAATAAGCAGAGATATAACAACATTGCTAAATTACCGGAGAGTCGTTTCCGTCAGATCCGACTTTCTGCCATATCACAACTTTCCGGAAGTGTACCACGGTCAGGGAATAAGCAAAGCGGCAATATCGGCCGCCGGACAGCAGGTCACGATCAGGGTGCGTAATACAACATATAGCGTCATAAGCAGCTGAAAATGACACTACATGTTGTGTGGCAGGGCCGGTGAACGGCCGGTGACGATCGGGAGATCCGGAACTTACTTTTTCCGGATCTGACCGCAAAAAGAGAGCGGGTGTATGTACTGACCGTACTGTCTGTATTAACTGTATCGTATGTACTGAATGTATCATACTGTATTATATGTATCGAATTGTATTAACTGTATTGTGTATTTTTCAAACACTGGATACACTGAGTGCATGACACCCCACGGAGAGAGTCCATGAGCAAACTGCCTTCCCCTGACATGATCCGTCGCATCGAGGACGCCGCAGCGGCGCTCATCGCCGCCGGCACCCCGAACCCGACCAACGTCCAGGTCCGTGACCACCTCGGCGGTGGCTCGCTGGCCACCATTTCCCCGGTGATGCGCGCGTTCCGCGCCCGGCTGCGCGAACAGGCCAGTGAACAGACGCCGGAACTGCCGCCGGCGCTGGCGCAGCTGCTGACCGGCCAGCTGGCCCTGCTGTGGCAGGCGGCGGTAAAACAGGCGGACGCCGGGGCGCTGGCCGCGCGCGAGCAGGCCGACGCCGACATTGAACAGGCCGACCTCGAGCGCGACGCCGCGCAGGCCCGGGTGGCTGAACTGGAAAGCGAGCTGGCGGTGCTGCGCGAGGTGATGGCCGAACGTGACCGCCTGCTGCAGGACATCCGGCAACTGCGGGATGAGGCGCTGCCGCTGCACGAGCAGGTGGCCCGTCTCACCGCCACCGGCGAACACCTGGCGGCCCAGCTGAAGGAAACGAAGGCGGAACTGAAGGGCGCCAGGGAAGAAAACCGCGCCCTGCAGGCCGAGCTGCTGACCCTGGCCCGGGCGGAGCCGAAAGCCGGGAGGGGGGCAAAATGACACCGGAAATCAGACGCCGTATCCACGCCTTTCACAACGCCCTGGTGCTGGCCGCCGACACCCGCTCACATGAGTGCTTCCGGATGGGCCGCTTTCAGGAGCTGAAAGCCTTCCCACACGGCTGCTGCGATCTGGCCAGCAACTTTCTGGCGCAGTATCTTCAGGACGGTGATCCGTCCCTGAAGCCGGTGATTATCCATATGCAGACGACAAAGGATTTCCGGGATGAGTATCGGTCGACCATTAAATCCCACGTCATCGTGGAGGTGACAGGCTGGTTTGTCGACCTTACCCTGAACCAGTTTGTGGAATATCAGGACCGGGTGGTGATTGACGATCGGACCGGGATCCTGGGCACCCTGCTCAGACGCATCCGTGGCAGTGGAGGGACAGTCACGGAGCGTGGTATTCAGCTCAATGCAGGGCTGGACGAAGACGGACATGAACTCTATGCCTGGCTGCGCGCCACCGCGGACAGCCTGCTGGCATCCTCCCGGCCGTCACCGGCGGCCACCGACGGAAAAGAAACCGGGCGCCTGTGAACCTGTTCAGCTTTCTGAAAAGCAGGGAAAAAACCTGCACGGGAACGGTGCGCCGCACGGCCGCCGTGATGACGGCAGCATCGAACGGGACGGCCTTTTTCGGCGTTCTGTTCCACGGGGAGCCGGACTGGTTGCGGGTGTACACCAGTGACCTCAGTCTGGCGAGCGAGGGTGGCGTTCCTGCTGCCGGATGAGGGGGGCAGCCTGGAGGTTCAGGGCCGTTTCCGGCAGGGCCGGCACACCTGGTACCGGCGTGTCAGGGGGACGCGTGAGCCGGTCAACGCCGGGCGCCGCAGAACCGCTGCCAGCCCCACAGTATTGCAACCGGAAGGAGGCAGGGCAATGCCTTACTACAATGGCCGCTGGCACCTCTATGACGAACGGGAACGGCGGGAATACGGAGAACGAAAACGGCAGGAGCGCAGCCAGCAATGGCAGGCGAACTGGATCAGCCGGCAGGGACTGAAAGCCCGACTCTGGACGGACAAGGCCATCGCGACGTTCCTGCCCCCGCCGGAGCACGCGGGCCCCATCCGGGCCTGGCGGAGAAAGGATGTGCTGACGGCAGAAGAAAAGCCGGACTTTCAGGCGTGGATGGCGACCCGCCGTGACTGGCTCGATGCGCGCTGCCGGCTGCCGGAGATCACCTACGCCACTTACGGCCTGCTGGCGATTGGCTGGGACCGGCGGGCCCCGGACAAACCGATCCGCTACCAGCGGCTGGTCTGGAATGAGGCGAAACAGGCGCTGACGGACTACTCACGGCAGTGGCATAACTCGCCGTTTACCGGCGCGGATTTTGAAGAGGACGATCCGGATGACGTCGCCTGCGCGATCTTCGAATGGTATCTGCGCCAGTGCAGTACATCACCGGTACCGGAATAGTCAATGCCAGACGGCGGAGAGAAGAAATGGATAAGGATGAGTTAGCCGCACGGCGCGCCGCCGCCATTGCGGAAGACGCGTGTTTTACCCGGGGACGCCTGCGCGATGAATTCCGGATGAAGCCGGCGCCCGGGGTGGAGCCGGTCAGATGGTATAAAAGCAGTTATGGTGGCCAGTATGGCGTGTACCGTATCGCTGACTGCGTCCCGATGCGGGAGAAACGCCCGCCGACGGAGAAGCAACGGCGCGCCGGGCAGCGTCTGGCCGTGCTGTCCCGCCTGAACAGCCCCCGCGGCAGACTGGCACAGAAAGCCCGGACCTGGCTGAGCCTGGCGCCGTTGTTCCTGGACACGGAGACCACCGGCCTCGGCTACCACGCCGAAGCGCTGGAAATCGGCCTGACGGAGGCCGACGGTCGCGTGGCTTTTGCAACCCGCCTCCGCCCGACGGTCGACATCGATCCGCAGGCCGGTGCCGTCCACGGGATCACGGCACCGGCACTCCGCGACGAACCGTCCTGGCCGGAGGTGGCCGCACCGCTTCAGCACATTATCGGCGCCCGTCCGCTGATTATCTTTAATGCGCCTTTTGACCTGCGTATCCTGAAGCAGACCGCGGCGGCACATGGCGATCCGGCTCCGTGGCTGGACGGGCTCACGGTCCACTGCGCGATGCAGCTGGCCGCCGGCTATTACGGGGCCACCAACCGCTATGGCTCCATCTCGCTCGCCAGTGCCGCCCGTGAGGCCGGCCTCACCTGGCAGGATCGGGCGCATTCAGCCCTTGCCGATGCCCGGATGACCGCGGGCGTGGTGGCCGCCATCGCGGCGGACTATCTTCAGCTGAGACGGGAACTGGCCAGTTATGAAGATTCCCCGCCGGCAGAACCGCAGGATTGACGTATTCAGGGCCGACATCCTGACGGGTGCAGACTTTGCCGTTCACACAACAATAAGGACCGGATGTGAATAAAAAAGCGTATTCAGGCAGTGCATTGCCATCCCGCCTGGCGTTACCGCCCCGGGTGACTTTCGTTCTGGAGATCAGCGGACTCTTCCTGGTGTGGTGGTTCCTGCTGACACTGGAGTTTACACCCGTCTCCTCTTACGTCGGAAATATCGCAGACGTCGCGCAGTTCATTGGCGGAATAATTGTGGTGATCTGTGTCTGCCGGGCACAAAGTCTGGCCGCGTTCATACGCACTTTCGTGTATGGCGGTACCCTGCTAGCGTTGCTGCCCGTCATTATCGGGGGGCTGTCCGATACAATCAGCCAGTCCAGCGATGAAAACCCGTTGTTCCCCGTCGTCGTCATCATGGTGTGTTGTGGCATGGTGTACGCTGTCTGCAACCTGCTTACCGGCAATGACCCCGCCGGTGATACGGAAGTCCGGGAAGGCACAACCGCGTGCCAGACTGCCAGCAGTGTACACTATACGGACAGGCGCATTGCCGCCGCCCATGAAGCGGGCCACGCGCTGATGTATGCCGCCTGGTCTCCATTGCCGGCAACGCTGCAGGTGAGCATTAAAACGTCGACAGATAACAGCGGTTCGCTGGGGTACGTCCGGTGCGGAGAGCCCCGGCCCCGTCTGATGGACAAAAACCGGGAAGCGTGGGAAATGCTGCTGGCGCTGGCGGGTATGGCGGGCGAGCAGCACTATACCGGTGACGTCTCATCGGGCGCGTTCGATGACGGAAGACGCTGGCTTTCTCATGCCGTGCCCTGGCTGGTCTGCCACCTGACCACCGGTATCTACTATCCTGACCCCGGCACACCGCTGGAGCTGGCGTCCAATCAGCGTCAACTGATGGCACTGAAAGCGGAGCATAACGCGCTGCTGACGGAATTCTTCACCCTGAACCAGGACCTGCATGCCAGGCTGACTGACGCGTTGATGCCCGGGGAAACACTGGAAGCCCGTCATCTACACCCGTACCTGGCGGCCGTGCAGCTGCCGGACGCCTTTCCCCGGGTCACCGCGCCAGCCCGAACCTGAACAGCATCAGGGAAGCGGTATCATGAACGTAAAGCCCGGCCCCCGCGCCGGGCTTTTTATGGTTTGCGGAACCCGCAGTCAGCGCCATAAAGCAAAAAAGAGCAATGATTTATTTTATACAATAAAAAATCATACCTGATATTATTAATATCATATCACTCTAAAATCATATCATATATGATAATTGTGAATTCAAAAATATCATACGGAGAACATGAAATGGATAAAGAATCAGTGTTTTCACTTAGCTATGAGCAACTGACCCGGGAAGCTGAGGAAGCAATATCAAAATGCGACCTGAACCGGGACGGGATTTTTTACAACCGGGAGCTGAGTAAAGCCTCTGAAGTACTGCTTTTCTGGCACAGGCTGGCGATTCTCGGCTATCAGGGCGTGACAGGAAATGAGCGTGTTGAGGCCGACCTGCAGCGTCTGAAAGCCCTTATCTTCGGAAAAGAGGACCGCGTATCGTGACAACGGTCAAAGCCCGCCGCCCGTCACCGCTACAGAGAAGAATTCTGATTGTGCTGGCCGCGCTGGCTGAACGATGTCCCGGCCCCGTCGCCACACGGGATATCGAGCAGATACTGGCGAATGGCAGTGAACGCCCCGTCTATGGTAACAATCTGCGCGACTCCTGCCGTCGTATGGAGAACGCGGGCTGGATTCGTACCCTGCGTACCCGGAACCTGCATCTGCACGTCGAACTGACGGCGGCAGGCCGCGAACTGGCGGCCCCGCTGCTGGCCACCGAGCAGGAGCGTATGCTGGCCGAACAGCGTGCGACGGCCGTCTGTGTTCTGCCGCTGGTCCCGGCCGGAACGGCGGAGGATGCCGGTACGCCGGGCGCCGATCGGCCGGTACAGCTGGATGGTTCCTGGCACATGGCGTGCCGGGGCGATTACGTGCTCCGTCTCGACGGAACCACCTGCCTGCAACTGTGGAACGCCGCCGGGCAGCTGACGCGCCTGGCGGGCGATCCACTGCAGGTGGCCACCTGGCTTCAGGCCTGCCATGATGCCGGCATTGTTGTCCGGATGCAGATCAATGAAAGCCACACGCCGGAAGAGGGCGAACCCGCCGGTACCGCCACAACTGACCTGACGGACACCTGGTACCGCCAGCTGGACGCCGCGCTGCAGGCGGAGGGGATCACCGGTCTGAATGAGGAGATCAGACAGGCAGTTATTATGCCCGGCGAGGCGCTCCGCGACCTGCCGGCACCGGCGCGCCTGCTGCGCGTTCTGCGCGAGAGTCCGGAGGCGTTCCCGCTCTCGGCTGCCGCATACGAGGAAGACACGGAAGCCGCGCTGGCCGACCTGCTGGAACGTGCGGGGTTCACCGGCGGCCAGGCGCAGGAGCTGCAAATGCACCGCATCCGCTGGCCTCTGATGAGTCAGGAAGAATATGACCGGCACGACCTGAACAGCCTGCTGGACGAACTGGAGCGGCGACAGCTGTTCTGCAAACGTGACCAGCTGGTCGCCCTCGTCTTTTCCCCTGTCAGAAAAGCCGGCGAGAACTGGACTGAACGTCTGCAATGGCTCTTATCAACGGATGGATTTGGATTCCACAGTCCGCTATCTCGTGAAAATGCCACACCGGCGCTGAATTATCTGGCTGGCTACGTCGGACAAGACGCCGTTAAACAGCTGACCACCTACGTGGTATGGGCGGGAGACAAACAGGCGGGAAAGCCCTGAGCCAGTCCTGCGGGGCCGGTACCATTCATCTTATCGTCAGCTGCAGCAGGAGCAAGTCAGCGCCGGCGGCTGAGAATACCTTTCCCTACGAGCTGAAGGGACCCGCTGAGGCAATAGAGGCCTGGAGAAACCAGATTCGCGCAACTGACAGGCAAATCATCACGGGTGATCTCTACAAAGGCCTGCACTGGCAGCGCGCCAGGAGCGTTGCTCATCGTCACGCAGCCGTCGAGTTATGGGCCGTATCAGCAGGGCTGGGGCTCCGTCATGTTACCGATCCTGCCGTACCCTATGAATGCACCTTTCATGCCCTGCCGTATGCGGCAGGCGAGCACTGGCACCGACTTACAGCGAAGCCTCCCTTACCAGGACGGTGCCCGACACTGGCTGAACTGATGCGGATCTGCCCCCAGGATCAGTTTGTCCTTGCCGTCTCTCCTGTGTACCTTCGCGCTATTGAGAACGATATTCTGGCAGGATTACCGGCACTCACCAGCGCAGAGCAACAGTTAAACATCATCACCTCTAAATAACTGATCCTAATACCGCTACACTTTAGCCAGCCCGTGTTTTCCACCGGGGAATGGGCTGACGGTATCCATAAAGTGATGAACCTTTTTCAACAGTTGCCACATTGAACGGCACTGGTGATTTCGGGTTATTGTCTCATGAAGCGCCTGCCACAACCGTTCGACATGATTGACCCATGGCGAGTAAACCGGCTGATAAATGACCCTGAACTTCTGGTTTGCTTTCAGCCAGCGCAACGTTTCACGGCTTTTGTGGATAATGTAGTTATCGACAATGAGCGTAATCGTTTTTGCCCGCCGGTATGTCGCCTTAAGATGTTTTAACAGTCTGATAAATAAAGATGAACCTTTACTGTTTCCACCTACGTAGCTGACTTTTCCCGTACCGCTGTGCAGCGCACCGGCAAGATAGTACTTTTCATTCTGGCCCGGTGTGACAACACGTTTTTGCTGCCCGCGTAACTGCCAGTCAGCACCGATTTTCGGGTTGAGATGAATATCCACTTCATCTTCGGAAAACACGGGATTTTCCGCACTGCATTTCGCCAGTGCTTCATGGATAGCGACCATTTTTTCTTCTTTGTGTGGGTCACGGATACGCAGTGTCGGCGCTGCTCTGCGCCATACCAGCCCGGCAGCAGGTAACCATCTCCGGATGGTTGAGGCATGTAGCGGACAACCGGTGACATCACGGATTTTTATCGCCAGCAGTTCGGTACTCCAGCGGGAACGCTGATAACCGAAATCGCCGGGAGAATGCTTCACAAGCTCACGCAGCAATGCGCAAATATGTTCGAACGGCCAGCGCCTGCCACGTCCTGACGGTAATGACTTCAGGCCTTCAGCACCAGACAGAGTGAACCAGTTAATCCAGCGACCAATCGATGAGCGGGCACAGCAGAGTGTTCTGGCCACATGACTGACGCGCTCGCCCCGGTGCAACATCAGCATGGCGGTCAGTCTGCGGGCATAATTTTTATCACGCGTTTTATGGATAGCTTTCTGCATCAGGCGTCGTTCGTCACGGGGAATTGGTGCTATGATCGGCATCGCTCAGTCCGGTTGGTGATTTGGGATATTCAGCGATTGATCAGATCGCACAATTCGGGCTGAGTTCCCTCAAAGTGATCTACTATTCCGAACAGTTATTTAG
>NZ_CATNHH010000019.1:0-33204 GCF_950098555.1 Citrobacter sp. T1.2D-1 | reverse complement strand
TAAACTTCGTAATGAATTACGTGTTCACTCTTTGAGACTTGGTATTCATTTATCGTCCGAGGACGTTAAGAATCCATGTCACTTTGAGTGCCCACACAGATTGTCTGATAAATTGTTAAAGAGCAGTTGCGACGCGCTTTAGCGCTCTGTCGCGAGGTGGCGTATACTACGCTTTCCTCTTTCAGAGTCAATCTTTTTTCAGGATTTTTCTCTTCAATCTCACTGGCGTTTTTCTGTGAAGTGATTCACATCCGCCGTGTCGATGGAGGCGCATTATAGGGAGTTCCCGAGCATCCGCAATAGAAAAATGTCAGAAAAATGACTGACTGCTGCATTCCCCAGCAAAACCCCGCCTTATACCCTTTTACACACAGACTTATCCACAATTATAAGGATCATTTGCCGGATCTTCTCTGTCGTATGGGATCGTTATAGAGAGAAAATGAGCGCCAGAATCGAAAAAGAAAAATTCGCGAGCGTTGCGCAAACGTTTTCGTTACAATGCCACCGCAAAACAAGGATGCCCCGTAAGGGGCGTTAGCTAAGTTTTTCACGAAAAATTCAGCTAACGCTCTCTGTAATCGTCAAATCCAGGGGATTTACCATGCAACAACGTCGTCCAGTCCGCCGCGCTCTGCTCAGTGTTTCTGACAAAGCCGGTATCGTCGAATTCGCCCAGGCACTTTCCGCACGTGGTGTGGAGCTGCTGTCGACAGGGGGCACTGCCCGTCTGTTAGCAGAGAAAGGTCTGCCGGTGACCGAAGTTTCCGATTACACCGGTTTCCCGGAAATGATGGATGGACGCGTGAAGACCCTGCATCCTAAAGTGCACGGCGGCATTCTCGGTCGTCGCGGCAAGGATGACGGGATTATGGAACAGCACGGCATCGCCCCCATCGATATGGTGGTTGTTAACCTTTATCCGTTCGCCCAGACCGTTGCCCGCGAAGGCTGCTCACTGGAAGATGCGGTAGAGAACATCGATATCGGCGGACCGACGATGGTGCGCTCCGCCGCGAAGAACCATAAAGATGTCGCTATCGTTGTGAAGAGCAGCGACTACGACGCCATTATTAACGAGATGGATGCCAACGACGGTTCTCTGACTCTCGACACCCGTTTCGACCTCGCGATTAAAGCCTTCGAACACACCGCCGCCTACGACAGCATGATTGCCAACTACTTTGGCAGCATGGTTCCGGCCTATCACGGTGAAAGCAAAGAAGCCGCAGGTCGCTTCCCGCGTACGCTGAATCTGAACTTTATTAAGAAGCAGGACATGCGCTACGGCGAAAACAGCCACCAGCAGGCTGCCTTCTATATAGAAGAGAATGTGAAAGAAGCCTCCGTCGCGACCGCTCAGCAGGTTCAGGGCAAAGCGCTTTCCTATAACAACATCGCTGATACCGACGCGGCGCTGGAGTGTGTAAAAGAGTTTAGCGAGCCGGCCTGCGTGATCGTCAAACACGCCAACCCCTGCGGCGTCGCGGTCAGCACCTCAATTCTGGATGCTTACGATCGCGCGTATAAAACGGACCCGACCTCTGCCTTTGGCGGCATCATCGCCTTTAACCGCGAGCTGGATGCTGAAACCGCGCAGGCCATCATCTCCCGTCAGTTTGTCGAGGTGATTATCGCCCCGTCCGCCACCGAAGATGCGCTGAAAATCACCGCCGCCAAGCAGAACGTTCGCGTCCTGACCTGCGGCCAGTGGGCTGAACGCGTGCCGGGCCTGGATTTCAAACGTGTTAACGGCGGTCTGCTGGTTCAGGACCGCGATCTGGGTATGGTCACCGCCGGTGAACTGCGCGTGGTGACGAAGCGCCAGCCGACTGAACAGGAACTGCGTGACGCGCTGTTCTGCTGGAAAGTCGCGAAGTTCGTTAAATCCAACGCCATTGTTTACGCCAAAGAGAACATGACCATCGGCATTGGCGCAGGCCAGATGAGCCGCGTCTACTCGGCCAAAATTGCCGGGATCAAAGCCGCTGATGAAGGTCTGGAAGTGAAAGGCTCCGCCATGGCATCCGACGCTTTCTTCCCGTTCCGCGATGGTATTGATGCCGCCGCCGCCGTTGGCGTGAGCTGCGTTATCCAGCCGGGCGGTTCCATCCGTGATGATGAAGTCATTGCCGCCGCTGACGAACACGGCATTGCAATGATCTTCACCGACATGCGCCACTTCCGCCATTAATGGAGCGAGATATGAAAGTATTAGTTATCGGCAATGGCGGGCGCGAGCACGCTCTGGCATGGAAAGCCGCTCAGTCACCGAAAGTGGCAACCGTATTTGTTGCGCCGGGTAACGCCGGCACCGCGCTGGAACCGACGCTGCAAAACGTCGCCATCAGCGCGACCGATATTCCAGCGCTGCTGAGCTTTGCCCAGAGTGAAAAGATCGACCTGACGATCGTCGGCCCGGAAGCGCCGCTGGTGAAAGGCGTGGTCGATACTTTCCGTGCAGCAGGCCTGAACATCTTCGGTCCAACCGCAGGTGCCGCTCAGTTGGAAGGCTCCAAAGCGTTCACCAAGGATTTCCTTGCACGCCACCAGATCCCGACGGCCGAATACCAGAACTTCACCGAAATTGAGCCTGCACTGGCGTATCTGCGTGAGAAAGGCGCGCCGATCGTCATTAAGGCTGACGGTCTGGCAGCCGGTAAAGGCGTGATTGTCGCGATGACGCTGGAAGAGGCCGAGGCCGCCGTACATGACATGCTGGCAGGCAACGCGTTTGGCGATGCGGGTCATCGCATCGTGATTGAAGAGTTTCTTGATGGCGAAGAAGCCAGCTTTATCGTGATGGTCGACGGCGAACACGTCTTGCCGATGGCGACCAGTCAGGATCATAAACGCGTCGGCGATGGCGATACCGGCCTGAACACCGGCGGAATGGGCGCTTACTCCCCAGCTCCGGTGGTCACGGATATCGTCCACCAGCGCACGATGGAACGCATCATCTGGCCTACCGTGAAAGGCATGGCGGCAGAAGGCAACACCTATACCGGTTTCCTGTATGCCGGTCTGATGATCGACAAACAGGGCAATCCGAAGGTGATTGAATTCAACTGCCGCTTTGGGGACCCGGAAACGCAGCCCATCATGCTGCGCATGAAGTCCGATCTGGTTGAGCTCTGCCTGGCCGCCTGCGAAGGCAAACTGGATGAGCAAAAATCAGAGTGGGATGAACGCGCCTCGCTCGGCGTCGTGATGGCGGCAGGCGGTTATCCTGGCGATTACCGCACCGGTGACGTGATCCACGGTCTGCCGTTGGAAGACGTGGCAGACGGTAAAGTGTTCCACGCAGGGACCAAACTTGCCGATGACGAGCAGGTTGTCACCAGCGGAGGTCGTGTACTGTGCGTTACCGCGCTGGGTGACACCGTGGCCGACGCGCAGAAACGCGCCTATGCCTTAATGACCGATATCCACTGGGACGACTGTTTCTGCCGTAAAGATATCGGCTGGCGCGCCATCGAGCGTGAACAGCACTAACGCAAGAGCTTCGCCAGTAGCGTTTTTCGCGTAATCCCTAACTGACGGGCGGCTTCCGTTTTATTGCCGCCCGTTTTCTCCAGCGCCGCCAGAATCACCTCTTTTTCGACTTCCACCAGCGGCTGAATGGCCCGATCCGCTACGAACGGCAGCGGCTGACTCGCAATCGACAGCGGCAACTCGCGCTCAGAGATGTACTCTCCGGTCAGTAGGACCACCGAACGTTCAATGGCATTTTCCAGTTCGCGAATATTCCCCGGCCAGTCGTAATGAATCAGCAGATCCATTGCCCGGGGGGTAAACCCTTTTACGACCTTACGGTTGCGTTTAGCAAACCGCTGGAGAAAGTGGTCAGCCAGCAGGGGGATATCTTCCTGCCGCTGACGCAGCGCCGGTGTTTCAATCGTCACGACGTTCAGGCGGTAGTAGAGATCCTGACGAAAGCGCCCGGCCTGCACCTCTTCCTCCAGACAGCGATGGGTTGCGGCAATCAGACGGACATCAACCGAGAGCGTCTGGTTGCTGCCCACGCGCTGAACTTCGCGTTCCTGAATCGCCCGCAGCAACCGCACCTGCATCATCGGCGAGATATCGCCAATCTCATCAAGAAACAACGTGCCGCCGTTGGCTTCGACAAAGCGCCCTTCCCGGCGTTTGTCGGCACCGGTAAATGCCCCTTTTTCATGGCCAAACAGTTCAGATTCCAGCAGCGATTCGTTGAGTGCCGCGCAGTTCAGCGTCACCAGCGGTTTGTCGCTCCGCGCGCTGCTGGCATGCAGCGCGCGCGCCACCAGCTCTTTCCCGGTACCGGAGTCGCCATGAATCAGCACTGTCGCATCCGAAGGCGCGACCATCGCAATCTCACTCAGCAGTTGCTGCATCGCCGGGCTTTTACCAACCATCCCAAACTGCGAGGCGGAAACGGAGGGCAGCTCGCTGGCGGGCTCTCGCGTATGCGCCAGCGCATTTTCCAGCGTCGTTTGTAGATGGTCAAAATCCAGCGGTTTGATTAAGTAATCCAGCGCGCCGGTCTTCAGCGCCTCTACCGCCGTCTCCACGCTGGAGAATGCCGTCATGATCAGAACCGGAATGGCCGGGTTCAGCGCTTTGATCTCTTTCAGCGTCTCGATGCCGTCCATCTCAGCCATGCGTACATCGCACAGCACGAGGTCAAAGACGTGGTCACGCACCAGCTCGAGTGCGGCTCGTCCACTGTAGGCCAGCGCGACGTCATAGCCCCATCCTCGTAGTAATGCCTGTAAAATGGTGCAGTGGCTGACGTCATCATCCACCACCAGAATGTCGATCTTTGCGCGAATCATCCTTGTGAATCCTTACGTGTTAACGTCACCGGGAGCCAGAGGGTGAACGTTGCGCCCTGACCTGGCGGGCTGTCGGCCTGAATCGTCCCGCCATGCTGTTCAATGATGTTCTGTACCACCGCCAGCCCCAGCCCCGTACCGTCCGCTTTGGTCGTGAAATAAGGGGTGAAAATGGCGGCCAGCTGTTCCGCCGCAATCCCTTTCCCGCTGTCGGCAACGGTGATTTTAACGCGATCGGCTCCGCTTGTGCTTGCCTCAACGCGAATGGTCCCCTGACTCTCGATGGCTTGAATTGCATTCAGATAAAGATTCAGCAGTACCTGCGTCAGCCTGTCCGGGTCGGCCTGAATAAGCGGTAGCGCAGGGTCAGGCACAAATTGCAGATCGATCGCCCGATTCTGCGCGTCCTGGCTAACTAGCTGGAGAGAGTGAGCGATCACCGCATTGAGATCCACCGACTGCAAGGATAAATGTGCGGGCTTCACCAGTTCCAGCAGTTCGCTTACCACCCGGTTTAAACGGTCGGCCTCTTTCGCCATCACCTGCGCCAGTTCATGCGCTTCACCGCCAGCCGGCGCGCGTTCGGCAAAGTACTTTGCCAGCCCTTTGATAGATGACAACGGATTACGAATCTCATGCGCGACGCCTGCCGCCAGATGCCCGAGCGCTACCAGCTTCTCTTTGCGGTTCATCTCATCCAACAAAAGCTGGCGAGAACGCAGGTAGCGCCGGTACCAGAAAAACGTCAGGAGGGTCGCCAGTAGCACGGTGGTCAGCGCGAAAAGCATAATCAGCGTATTGCGCCACTCACGCGCCTGCGTCACTGCCAGCTCACTGGCATCAAAGGCGATAAAAATAGATTGATGGGCAGCGTCAGACATTGCGCCATTACCACGCGACATCCCTCGCATACCGTGCCGACCCGCGAAAAACAGCGGCTGGAACTGACGATAGATCTCCAGCGCCGGAATGGCTTCCCCCTGCGCGTCCGTCGCGTTAACCGGACGCCAGCGCGCCTCTTCTCCCGGATGTAATGTTTGCATTTCTGCTGGCGAGTAGAGCGTTCTCCCGACCTGGGCAGGATCGCTGTGCATCACCACGTTGCCCTGCGCATCCGTCACGGCAAACCACAGTACGCCAGGCTGCCCCGCCATCTCTTCGAGCAGCGTTTGCTGCTGGGCATGATGCATCCGCATGCCCATCCCGACGCGCGACCCCGACTCCAGCGCACGGATTAGCACACTGCCCTTTTCCAGCAGCGTCTGCCGCGCCGCGTCACTTTCGCGCCCGTAATCGCGGATCACCATCACGGCAAATAGCCCAACCAGAATCAGGATGACGGCGGGTAGCCCCCCGCTCAACCATCGGGCTACCGTATCCTTATGTTCTCGCATCATTCTCATCAGCTCTGAGTGACTCAATCCCTTCTTTGCTTCAGCAGAAATCATGCCACTTTTCGCGGTCCGTATCCCGGTCCTGGTACACAAACTGCCGACACCACCGGGTAAAAATGACCCGCTGCCTCTTTCCAGCGAGTCATTTTTACCCGCCTTGCGCCCCCGCGCGTCGCCAGAACCCACGCTGGACGGGAAAAATCGGCCTGGCACGGAAGATGCAATACGGAAGATAAGACCACCCACAGGAGGATCAATGATGAAACGGAACACGAAAGCAGGCCTGGCGCTGATCGCCCTCTCTCTAATGGTACTGGGCTCCAGCCCCGCACTGGCACAGCATCACTGGGGGAACGGCGGCGGCATGTGGCAACAAAATGGTAGTGGACTGAGCGCAGAGCAACAGACTGCCGCGCAAAAAATCCACAATGATTTTTACAACCAGACTAACGCCCTGCGCCAGCAACTGATGTCCAAACGCTATGAGTACAACGCGCTGTTAGCGACGAATCCGCCGGATACCGCCAAAATCAATGCGGTGGCGAAAGAGATGGAATCCTTAAGACAGTCACTGGATGAACAGCGGGTGAAACGGGATGTCGCAATGGCTCAGGCCGGAGTCCCTGGCGGTATGGGAATGGGTTACGGCGGATGCGGTGGCGGCGGTCACATGGGAATGGGGCGCTGGTAATCGCTGATGGCCGGATGGCGGATTTGCCTTATCCGGCCTACGACAGACACGCTGTAGGCTTGATGAGCGTAGCGCCATCAGGCATTCAAAACGTTTTTTCTTTTGGCTGCCAGTGGCAGAAGTCGGAATTCGCCACCAGCAGAAGCTGTGCCCCTTCGGGTGCCTCCAGCCATGCCACGCTGACATCAACAGATGAACGGCGCTGGCGGCGCTCAATATGACTCATCGCCCTGGCGTCTAAATCGGGTTTAATCGTCTCGCCTTCGCAGGTGGTAACCGCATGTTCAGCGGCATGCCAGCGTCCTTGACGCAATACCACCCGCCCCTGACGCAATGCATCGCTGGTCTGGCGGATCTGCTCGGCACGATAACGGTATAATTCGATTTGATCGTTCGACAACTGCTGTTTACGGCCATCGACTTCGCGCTGCATAAAGCTCAGCTCGCCGCGATCGTCAAAACGCACGCGGATATGTTCCGGCGGTTCGCCATAAATATTGAGTTCTATCAGTGAAAGGGAATCACCCTGCCAACGGTACTCGCTGGTTGTGGTACTGCCATTACGCCACGGGCTAAAGACGGAAAGCAAATGGACGCCATCTGCGGCATCTTTACGCCAGATACGCACCGCACCCTGATTGTCAGCAAACCCACTGGCGGTAAACGGTGGAAGAGAGCTGTTATGGCTACAGGCCGTCAGCAACAGCACGCCCGCTAACGTCAACATGCGACGCCAGACAGACGAAAGGGGCGAAACCGCCCCTTCATTAAAACTGTTCACAGCCACGCGGTCTTACTTAACTGCGTCTTTCAGTGCTTTACCAGAAACAAACGCCGGTACGTTAGCTGCGGCGATTTTGATTTCTTTACCGGTCTGCGGGTTGCGGCCAGTGCGCTCAGCACGGTGGTTCACTTTGAAGGTACCGAAACCAACCAGTTGTACAGCATCGCCTTCTTTCAGAGACTCAGTAATAGCAGCCAGAGTGGATTCCAGAGCAGCTTTAGCCTGGGTTTTGGACAGTTCTGCTTTGTCTGCAATTACATCAATCAGTTGAGTCTTGTTCATAAGTTATCCTTACAATGTGTTTATCGCTTGCTAAGCATCGAGTGCGACGGAAATGCCAGAAAAGCACTCTCCTGCATACACGCACCGATAGCCACTTTTTTTCGCCCTCCAAATGTAGACCAGACGGGGGGCGGAAGGGAAGCCTCCAGGTACGACAATTCAGAAGTTAAATCACGTTTTCGTGTCTTACTGCTGCAAATTTATACCGATATTGCTCTCGCCAGCCTCACGCAGGTCTGCTCTAAGCCCTTTTATCAGTTCAATGTCGCGTTCTTCGCAGTCTGCTAAAAGTCGGAATATTTCCCACTGAATATCCCACTCCTGCTCCACCGCCGGGTTATCGTTGAGCTCTTCATCGCTCATTTCTCGACCAGCCTGGGTCATTTCCAGCATCGCAACCGTGGTAATGGAGGTCTTACTGACTTCAATGGCGTGTTCCAGCGTCTCACCGCTCAGACGAGAATGCACCAATTCGCTTAACGCCACGCAGGCATCAATGGCCGGATAAACTCCGTACAGGTCATAATCATCAGCCGTCGGGATCGCTTCTTCAAACTTCTCCAGTTGGCTGTCGAAATTCACTTTCGCGTCTTTGACCGTCAGCGTCTCCCAGATCAGGTCCAGAATACGACGGTAGACCTGTCCGTCGCCAAACCCGGTCTGTTGGCAGAACATGGCATAGTTCGGGTACATGCGCTCACACAGGCAGGCCATAAAAGTGACATGCTGCCAGCTTTCCAGACGTTCCAGACGCAGATGAATCGGGTTTTGTAACATGATGAATTCTCAAATCAGAAATTAGCGGCAGTGTACATCAATCAGGGCTGGATTTCCTGCCATCGCATAAACGCCGGACGTTCTGATGCCACGGCATCCGCCCAGCGGGTCGGTTCCGGCAGACGATAGCCGTTCATACAGCGCTGTACCCACGCCAGAGCGCTGTCCAGCCCAACGCGATGGCCTGTTGAGATAAACAGCGGATTACAGCGCGCTTTGCTGCGCCAGACCCATGCCAGTTGTTCATTTTTGTCCATCAGCGGCGACAATGCGCCAGGTTCGGCACCGGGGGGCTCAAACGTACCGCACAGACGCTTTTTCGCCACGCCAATGGTCGGCACATCGACCAGCAGCCCAAAGTGGCTGGCCACTCCGAGACGACGCGGATGGGAGATACCGTGTCCATCCACAAACAGCAAATCAGGTTTTTGCGACAATTGCGCCCACGAGGCCAGCAGCGCGGGCGTCTCGCGAAAGGAGAGAAAGCCAGGGATATAGGGCATGGTGGTGGCGATGCGCGCCACCTGGTATTCGAGCAGTTCCAGCGAGGGATATTTCAGCAACACGATCGCAGCTCGCGTCACTTCTCCGCCCTGCTCAAACCCCACGTCGGCACCGGCGATCAGACCCGGTGGCGTGTTATCGAGACGATCCGTCCGGATCACCGATGAGGCCAGTTCAAGCTGCTGAGCACGTAGCGACGCGAGATCCATACTGACGCCCTATTTGTGATACTGCGCAGATAAGCGGTGAACCGCCTCCACAAAGACGCCTGCGTGTTCTGGCGGCACGTCCTGATGAATGCCGTGACCGAGGTTAAAGACGTGGCCTTCGCCCTGGCCGAAACCGGAGAGGATCGTCGCCACCTCTTCTTCGATACGCGCCGCAGGCGCATAGAGCATCGACGGATCCATGTTGCCCTGCAAGGCCACTTTGTGCCCGACACGACGACGCGCATCGGCAATATCGGTGGTCCAGTCGAGTCCGAGCGCATCGCAGCCGGTTTCCGCCATCGCTTCAAGCCATTGTCCGCCACCTTTGGTAAACAGCGTCACCGGCACGCGGCGACCGTCGTGTTCACGTAGCAGACCATCGACGATTTTATGCATGTAATACAGCGAGAACTGCTGATAATCGCGCCCGGTCAGTACGCCGCCCCAGGTGTCGAAAATCATCACCGACTGCGCACCCGCTTTGATTTGGGCATTGAGGTACAGCGTAACGCTCTTCGCCAGCTTATCGAGCAGCGCATGCAGCGTTTTCGGGTCGGCATACATCATCTTTTTAATCACGGTAAAGGCTTTGCTGCTCCCGCCTTCGACCATGTAAGTCGCCAGCGTCCACGGACTGCCGGAGAAACCAATCAGCGGCACGTCGCCTTTCAGCTCGCGACGAATCGTGCGTACCGCGTTCATCACGTAGCCCAGTTCATCTTCAGGATCGGGAACCGGCAGTTTGTCGACATCGGCTTTGCAGGCCACCGGGGCGGTGAAACGCGGACCTTCGCCGGCTTCAAAATAAAGCCCCAGCCCCATCGCATCCGGAATAGTCAGAATATCCGAGAAGAGGATCGCCGCATCAAGCGGATAACGGCGCAGCGGCTGGAGTGTCACTTCGCAGGCCAGTTCCGCATTTTTGCACAGCGACATAAAATCGCCCGCCTCTGTGCGGGTGGCTTTATATTCAGGTAAATAGCGGCCCGCCTGGCGCATCATCCATACCGGGGTGACATCAACGGGCTGGCGCAGCAGCGCACGCAGATAACGATCGTTCTTCAGTTCGGTCATTTTTGCAGTTCCTTATTGCGTCAGGCCGCCAGTGTATACACAAAATCATTCAGAGTGGAGCAAGGCGACAACTGAATGAATCCCCAGGAGCTTACTCAGGTAAGTGACTGGGGTGATTGAAGGCAGTCAACGAAGGGCCACTTTGAAGGATGAAGTGTATCACGTGATTCATTCATACTCAGCCCGACAGATTGCCACGGTATCTTCGATCAGACGCCGTGCGACGGTGCCCGGTGGCGGCAGGAGCGGTAAATCATCGTAACGATACCAGTTAGCCTCCAGCAGCTCTTTCGGATCGATGACTATCTCGCCACTGTCGTACTCCGCCATAAATGCGGTCATCAGCGACATCGGGAAAGGCCACGGCTGCGAGGTCACATAGCGCAGGTTTTTCACTTTGATACCGCTCTCTTCCATTACCTCACGCGCCACCGCCTGTTCCAGGGTTTCGCCCACCTCAACGAACCCGGCGAGCACGGTATGCACGCCGTTACGGTGGCGTACGTGTTGGGCAAGCAGGATGGAATCATCGCGGCGGATAGCGACAATAATGCAGGGGGCGATTTGCGGATAGTAACGTTCGCGGCAGTGGGTACAGAGCATCGCCCACTCGGTTTTACTGGGATGCATGGGGTGTCCGCAGTAGCCGCAGAACTTATGCGATCGATAAAACTCGGCCAGTTGTACACCGCGCCCCGCCAGTTGAAACAGACCCGCATCCTGATCGAGCACCTGGCGAACCGATCCCATCTCGTGACGCCGATGCTGTAGCACCAGCCAGACAGCCTCTCCTTCCCACTCTCCGATATGCAGCGCAGGCTGCCCAACAAGATCGAAATTTGTCGCGGCGCCATGTGGCAATTCACCGTGAGGCAACCATAATTTTTGCTCATGGCTGACTATCCACCAGCCGCTGTCTAATTTTTCAATAATACGATCCATAGCTCTTGCACTACCTTTGCTTCACTGGCATGTTGATAACATTATTTTTACAATTCCTGCGTGAGCAGTTTTAAAATCCACACTTGCGGAGTCAATCATGCTAAACCAGCTGGAAGACCTGACAGAGCGCGTCAGAGGAAGTAACAAACTGGTTGATCGCTGGCTACATATACGTAAGCACCTGCTCGTGGCTTACTACAATCTGGTTGGCATTAAGCCTGGCAAAGAATCGTACATGCGGCTGAATGAAAAAGCGCTGGATGATTTTTGTCAGAGCCTGGTCGATTATCTCTCCACCGGACACTTCAGTATTTATGAACGTATTCTCCATAAATTGGAAGGTAACGGGCAGCTTTTAAAAGCGACAAAAATTTGGCCGCTACTGGAAGCTAACACACAACGCATCATGGACTATTATGACTCCAGCCTGGAAACGGCGATAGATCACGATAACTGCCTGGAGTTTCAACAGGTTTTGTCCGATCTCGGCGAAGCGCTGGAAGCCCGGTTTGCCCTTGAAGATAAGCTTATCATGCTGGTATTTGACGCCATGCACGACAACGCCGTCATCAAACGTCCTGCTTGAGTTTTGCGTGACTAACGCGTAATTTACAAACGTCCCCCTCTTCTGAGGGGTGTTATCTTGTCGGAGTGCTTATTTTCCACGAAAGCGTGAAGTGGAAAAGGCTGAGACCGTTAATTCGGGATCCGCGGAACCTGATCAGGTTAAAACCTGCGAAGGGAACAAGAGTAATTCTGCTTTATGCGTAAGCCTTAACGGGCGGCGCACATCTATTACTCCTCCGTCGTCTGACAAGCCATCTCCTAACTTTTTGGAATGAGCTATGTCTGCAACTACACCTAAATTGTCCCGCCGCGAACAGCGCGCGCAAGCACAACACTTCATCGACACCCTGGAAGGCACCGCTTTCCCGAACTCAAAACGAATCTATATCACGGGTTCGCAAGCGGATATCCGCATTCCGATGCGTGAGATCCAGCTTAGCCCGACGCTCATCGGCGGCAGTAAAGAGCAGCCGCAGTTTGAAGAGAACGAAGCGGTGCCGGTGTACGACACGTCCGGTCCCTATGGCGATCCGGACGTAGCGATTAACGTTCAGCAGGGTCTGGCGAAGCTGCGTCAACCGTGGATTGATGCGCGTCATGACAGCGAGGCGCTGACCGACCGGAGCTCGGCGTACACCAAAGCGCGCCTGGCCGATGATGGCCTTGATGAACTGCGCTTCACCGGCCTGCTGACGCCAAAACGCGCCAAAGCGGGTAAATGCGTCACCCAACTGCACTACGCCCGCCAGGGCATCGTAACACCGGAAATGGAGTTTATCGCCATCCGTGAAAACATGGGCCGTGAGCGCATTCGCAGCGACGTGTTGCGCCAGCAGCATCCGGGTGAGGGATTCGGCGCACGTCTACCGGAGAATATCACGCCGGAATTTGTGCGTGATGAAGTGGCCGCTGGACGGGCGATCATCCCCGCCAACATCAACCACCCTGAATCTGAGCCGATGATTATTGGCCGTAACTTTCTGGTGAAAGTGAATGCCAACATCGGTAACTCTGCCGTCACCTCTTCTATCGAAGAAGAGGTCGAAAAACTGGTGTGGTCAACGCGTTGGGGAGCGGACACCGTGATGGACCTCTCCACCGGGCGCTATATTCACGAAACCCGCGAGTGGATCCTGCGTAACAGCCCGGTGCCGATCGGCACCGTACCGATCTACCAGGCGCTGGAGAAGGTTAACGGGATCGCCGAAGATCTTACCTGGGAAGCCTTCCGCGATACGCTGCTGGAGCAGGCTGAACAGGGAGTAGACTACTTCACCATCCATGCCGGTGTACTGCTGCGCTATGTGCCGATGACCGCAAAACGCCTGACGGGGATCGTCTCGCGCGGGGGATCCATCATGGCGAAATGGTGTCTCTCTCATCACAAAGAGAACTTCCTTTATCAGCACTTTCGCGAAATTTGCGAAATCTGTGCCGCGTATGACGTTTCTCTGTCGCTCGGTGACGGCCTGCGCCCCGGTTCCATTCAGGACGCCAACGACGAGGCGCAGTTCTCGGAACTGCATACGCTGGGTGAACTGACGAAGATCGCCTGGGAATATGACGTGCAGGTGATGATTGAAGGTCCGGGCCACGTGCCGATGCAGATGATACGCCGCAACATGACCGAAGAGCTGGAGCATTGTCACGAAGCACCATTCTACACCTTAGGCCCGCTGACCACCGATATCGCACCGGGTTACGACCATTTCACCTCGGGGATTGGCGCGGCGATGATCGGCTGGTTTGGCTGTGCGATGCTCTGTTACGTCACGCCGAAAGAGCACCTCGGCCTGCCGAACAAAGAGGATGTGAAACAGGGGCTGATTACCTACAAAATTGCCGCCCATGCCGCCGACCTCGCGAAGGGGCATCCGGGTGCGCAAATCCGTGATAACGCGATGTCGAAAGCGCGCTTCGAATTCCGTTGGGAAGACCAGTTCAATCTGGCGCTCGATCCGTTCACCGCCCGCGCGTACCACGACGAAACCCTGCCGCAGGAATCCGGCAAAGTGGCGCACTTCTGCTCCATGTGTGGCCCGAAATTCTGCTCAATGAAAATCAGCCAGGAGGTTCGCGACTACGCCGCCGCCCAGACAATCGAAGTGGGGATGGCGGATATGTCAGAAAATTTCCGCGCCAAAGGCGGTGAAATCTACCTCAAACGGGAGGAAGCCTGATGTATCAGCCTGATTTCCCAACGGTTCCGTTTCGCTTAGGCCTCTATCCGGTTGTCGACAGCGTGGCGTGGATCGCGCGTCTGCTCGACGCTGGCGTGCGCACGCTTCAGTTGCGCATCAAAGATAAGCGCGATGAAGAGGTGGAAGCCGACGTGGTTGCGGCCATCGAACTGGGGCGGAACGCCAACGCCCGCCTGTTTATTAACGATTACTGGCGACTGGCAATTAAACACCGTGCCTATGGCGTGCATCTGGGTCAGGAAGACCTGGAAACCACCGATCTGAAAGCGATTCAGGCGACGGGATTACGTCTGGGCGTCTCGACGCACGACGACATGGAGATCGACGTGGCGCTGGCGGCACGTCCCTCCTACATCGCGCTGGGGCATGTCTTCCCGACGCAAACCAAGCAGATGCCGTCTGCGCCGCAGGGACTGGAACAGCTGGCGCGGCATATCGACCGTCTGCACGATTACCCTACTGTCGCCATTGGGGGGATCAGCCTGGACCGCGCGCCGGCGGTCCTTGCGACTGGCGTAGGGAGCATTGCGGTGGTCAGCGCCATTACCCAGGCTGCGGACTGGCGCGCGGCAACCGCGCAGTTGCTGGCGATAGCAGGAGCAGGCGATGAATGATCGTGACTTTATGCGCTATAGCCGTCAGATCCTGCTGGACGATATCGCCATTGACGGTCAACAAAAGCTGCTCGCCAGCCGCGTATTGATCGTCGGGTTGGGTGGATTAGGTTCCCCGGCCGCGCTGTATCTGGCAGGTGCCGGTGTCGGCACGCTGGTGCTGGCTGACGACGATGACGTTCATCTCAGCAATCTGCAACGGCAGATCCTGTTCACCACGGATGACATTGCCCGATCTAAATCGCAGGTTGCACAACAGCGGCTGGCGCGACTCAATCCGGATATCGACCTGCTCTCGCTACCGCAACGTTTGAGTGGAGACGCCCTCAGCCATGCGGTAGCGCAAGCGGATGTGGTACTCGATTGCACCGACAACATGGCAACGCGTCAGGAAATTAACGCCGCATGCGTGGCGTTCGATACCCCGCTGATCACCGCCAGCGCGGTCGGTTTTGGCGGCCAGTTGATGGTACTGACGCCGCCCTGGACGCAGGGCTGCTACCGCTGTTTGTGGCCGGACGAAGCAGAACCCGAACGCAACTGCCGTACGGCGGGCGTTGTCGGTCCCGTCGTCGGCGTGATGGGGATGCTACAGGCGCTGGAAGCGATCAAGCTCCTCAGTGGTATGGACATACCCGGCGGCGAGTTGCGTTTGTTTGATGGTAAAACCAGCCAGTGGCGCAGTCTGGCATTACGCCGCGCCAACGGGTGTCCGGTATGTGGAGGACGACATGCGAATCCAGTTCAATGATGAGCCGATGCAGTGCGCAGAGGGGCTCTGCGTACATACGCTGCTGACTCAGTTGAATCAGTTAAAACCCGGCACCGCACTGGCGCTGAATCAACAGATTCTGCCCCGCGAGCAGTGGGCGCAGCACATCGTGCAGGAAGGTGACCAGATCCTGCTTTTTCAGGTTATCGCAGGGGGCTGAAATGTTACGTATTGCAGACAAAACGTTTGATTCACATCTGTTCACAGGCACGGGTAAATTTGCGTCACCGGCCGTAATGGTTGACGCGATCCGCGCCTCTGGCAGTCAACTGGTGACGTTGGCCATGAAGCGGGTGGATTTGCGCCAACACAATGACGCCATTCTGGCCCCGCTTCTCGACGCGGGCGTCACACTGTTGCCCAACACGTCCGGGGCGAAAACGGCAGAAGAGGCTATCTTTGCCGCACAGCTTGCGCGTGAGGCACTCGGCACCCATTGGCTGAAGCTGGAAATTCATCCCGATGCGCGCTGGTTACTGCCGGATCCGATTGAAACGCTGAAAGCCGCCGACGCGCTGGTAAAACAAGGATTTGTGGTGCTTCCTTACTGCGGTGCGGATCCGGTGCTGTGCAAACGGCTGGAAGAGGTCGGGTGCGCAGCGGTGATGCCGCTCGGTGCGCCGATTGGCTCGAATCAGGGGCTGGAGACCCGGGCCATGCTGGAGATCATTATCCAGCAGTCCACCGTTCCGGTGGTAGTGGATGCCGGAATCGGCGTACCCAGCCATGCCACGCAGGCGCTGGAAATGGGTGCGGATGCGGTGCTGGTGAATACGGCGATTGCCGTAGCAGACGATCCGGTGATGATGGCCCGCGCTTTCCGTCTGGCCGTAGAAGCGGGTCTTCTGGCGCGTCAGGCCGGACCGGGTAGTCGCAGCCGCCAGGCGCAGGCCACCAGCCCGCTAACCGGTTTCCTGGAGGTTTCGGCATGAAAACGTTCACTGACCGTTGGCGGCAACTCGACTGGGACGATATCCGCCTGCGCATCAACAGCAAAACGCCTGCTGATGTCGAGCGGGCGCTAAATGCGTCCCGCCCCAGTCGCGACGATATGATGGCGTTGCTGTCACCTGCCGCGAGTGCCTACCTCGAACCGCTGGCACAGCGGGCACAGACGCTCACCCGCCAGCGCTTCGGCAATACGGTGAGCTTTTACGTCCCGCTGTATCTCTCCAATCTGTGCGCTAACGACTGTACCTACTGCGGTTTTTCGATGAGCAACCGCATCAAGCGCAAAACGCTGGATGAGGCGGAAATTGTCCGGGAGTGCGCGGCGATCCGCGAGTTGGGTTTCGAACATCTCCTGTTGGTCACCGGCGAGCATCAGGCAAAGGTCGGGATGGACTATTTTCGTCGCCACTTGCCCACTATTCGCCAGCAGTTTTCGTCGCTGCAAATGGAGGTTCAGCCGTTAGCCGAAGCAGAATATGCCGAACTGAAAAAGCTGGGGCTCGACGGGGTGATGGTCTATCAGGAGACTTATCACGACGCGATGTACGCGCAGCACCATCTGAGGGGGAGAAAACAGGATTTCTTCTGGCGTCTGGAAACCCCGGACCGGCTGGGGCGGGCCGGTATCGACAAGATAGGCCTCGGTGCGCTGATTGGCCTTTCCGACAACTGGCGGGTGGACTGCTATATGGTGGCTGAGCATCTGCTGTGGCTTCAGCAACACTACTGGCAGAGCCGCTACTCGATTTCGTTCCCGCGCCTGCGTCCGTGCGCTGGCGGAATTGAACCCGCCTCCGTCATGGATGAGCGCCAACTGGTGCAAACCATTTGCGCGTTCCGTCTGCTGGCACCGGAGATTGAGCTGTCGCTGTCTACACGGGAATCACCCTGGTTTCGTGACCACGTGATCCCACTGGCGATTAACAATGTCAGCGCGTTCTCGAAAACCCAGCCCGGCGGGTATGCAGACGATCGCCCTGAACTGGAACAGTTTGCACCACATGACAACCGCCATCCTGCAACTGTTGCTGACGTGCTCTCCGCGCAGGGGCTACAGCCGGTATGGAAGGACTGGGACGCGTATCTGGGGCGCGCTTCGCAAAGGCTATGAACCGTCGTGCAAACGGGTAACCCTTTTACGAGTCGCGACGAAAAAGAGAAAACGAGAGGTTGTCGTCAGCCTCTCACTTTTTTAACGTATCACCGTCAGCCGTAGCGCTGTCCAGGGCGAAAAGCTTCTTCCTCGTTTCGCCCTGCCTTCACCACAACCCGCGATATAAAGCACCGAATTGCTTAATAAACAGGCAACAGAGAGGTCCACTTCTTAAGATAAATCATCCCGACTTATCTTCGCGAGATTATAATTGCATACACTCTTTCCTGATATGCAGAGCCACGTTGCTGATTTCACTTTGCACTTCTTTTCAGGATTTACACTTTCTGGATAAGTTAAAGTAATGGCAGGTCATAACAGAAAACTTTCATTCACGACTCCAATATTGGTGAGCTTTACGGGGATCATACTCAGCTTTGTACTGATCGCCATATTCATTACCTTTATGCAGAAGAATGATTTTCTTCAGGATTATCATGGCATTAACCGGAACTTTACCCACAACCTGGCAGTGAACTACACCGAGTCTTTGCTGCGTGAAAATGATTATATTCTGGGTCGTGCAGCGACCTACTTTTCTCGCAATGACCACCTGAACGACACGGTGAACCTCGAACCGGAGGAGGGGCTGAAAACGCTCATGCAACTGCAGACGCTGATGCCGTCAGTCTCCTCAATCTCATTGGCGGATGTCGAAGGACATTACCTGCGCGCCCCTCAGGTACAGAACACCGAACGCAGCAAAACGTTCGATGCGAAATCGCGGCCCTGGTTTGTGGATCAGGCCGAAGCCAGCACATTTAGCAACTATACCGCGCCCTATATTGACTATTTCACGCACCACCCGACTGTGACTATCTACAAACCGGTCATCTCTCCTGAAGGGAAACTGAAAGGCACGATTGCGTTTCATCTTGATCTGACGTCGATGGGCTACGCTCTGCGCCAGATGGTGGCTCCCGTCCAGGGCGAGTTCTTTGTGGTCGACCGCGACGGGAAAGTGGTGTTGCATCCGGATACGGGCTCACTGTTTAAGCCGTATGTTAGTAAAAAAACCATGCGCCAGATGACCAACGGTGAGGGGCATTTATACGATCCGGAGACTCAGGACTGGTACTACTACTATTCGTTCACTAACCCGGACTGGTTTGTGATTTATCGGGTTTCAGACACGACGCTGGTCGACCTGACGCGCCATGAGACCAATATTGTGATCTGGGGATTTGCCCTCGCGGCGATCATCATTGCGCTGTTTGGTCTCTATCTACGACACGCTTCACACACCGTGCTGATGAATATCATCAACGCTATCAAAACTGGTGATGTTAAACGCGCACCGCGCCTTGAAGCGATGCTGAGCAAGGCTATCGAGTCCAATAAAGCGCGCGAACTGGCTTATGTTCGACAGGCGACCATTGATGCCCTGACCGGTTGTAAAAACCGCCGCGCATTCGACAGCGATATTGCCGCGCTGATGAACGATCACCAACCGTTCGCCCTGGCACTGGTGGATATTGATGACTTTAAGTCCATCAACGATACCTGGGGACATCTGAATGGTGACATTGTCCTTCGCAACGTCGCGCGTGAAGGGATTCAGATCATGCAGTCCGCCGCCGTTTCCGTTTATCGCTATGGCGGCGAGGAGTTTGCCGTGCTGTTCTCGGGTGAGTCACTGAACAACGCGCATAACCTGCTGGAACACTGGCGCACTGAGATCGCGAAGCGCACCTGGCGTGAAGAGGGACTGCACGTCACTTTTAGCGCCGGACTCGGGGAATGGAATCTGGAAGCGCAGGAACAACTGATCATGCGCGTTGATGAAGCGCTATACCAGGCCAAACAGGAAGGAAAAAACCGGATCGTCAACGCGAACCGCTAGTCTCTCCTTCTCTGTAACACCCGTTACGACAGGCTTTTTCCATTTTGAGAAAAACCGCAACCGGTTTCATTATTTGTGCGATTACTTTGTGATGCTTTACACACATTCACGGTAAGGCGGTTGTTCTCATCACAACCTCAGACTAAAGATGGGGTATCAACGAACCGTGAGAGCGAACTATGAAGAATATCGTTTTATGCTGTGCCGCCGGTATGTCCACCAGCATGCTGGTACAACGAATGAAAGATGCCGCTCAAAAGAAAGGGATCGAGGTGACGATCAAGGCCGTGCCTGTCGCTGAGTTCAAGGAGAATATAGCCACAGCGGATATCGTCCTGCTGGGACCGCAGGTCAAGTACGAACAGGCAAAATTGCAGGCGCTGGCCGATCCGCTCGGCAAGAAAGTCGCGGTGATCGACATGATGGATTACGGCATGATGAAAGGTGACGCCGTTCTGGAAAAAGCCCTGAAGCTGATGGAGTCATAATATGGAAGAGTTAGAAACCATCATTATGGAGTTGCTGGTTAATGCCGGTTCGGCGCGTAGCCAGGCGTTGACTGCCCTGCAACTGGCCCGCAAGGGCGACTTTGCCGGTGCAGAACAGGCGATGGAAGAGTCGCGCGATTACGTCAAGCTGGCGCATAAAATCCAGACACAGCTAATAGGTATTGATGAAGGAACCGGTAAGCTTCCGGTGAATCTGATCACCGTCCACTCGCAGGACCATCTGATGAACGCGATGGTAATTCAGGATCTGGCGGGCGACATGATTGAACTGTATCGCCGCTTGCCGCCGGTCAATTGATACGCATCATGTTTTGCCGGATGGCGTCACAAGCGACTTATCCGGCCTACAAACGACATGCCAGAAGGCATAAAAAAACCCGCCGAAGCGGGTTTTTTACTATCAGGCAGTCAACGATTAATCGTTGTCAGAACCGCCCAGACCTGCGTTCAGCAGTTCTGCCAGGCTGGCAGAGGCGTCTTCTGCAGTCACCTGCGGTGCAGCCGGGAGTTCACCCGCAGCACGGCGACGCATACGATCCTGGTGGTACGCATAACCGGTACCCGCCGGGATCAGACGACCTACGATAACGTTCTCTTTCAGGCCACGCAGTTCGTCGCGTTTACCCGCAACGGCTGCTTCGGTCAGGACACGCGTGGTCTCCTGGAACGATGCGGCAGAGATGAACGATTCGGTTGCCAGAGACGCTTTGGTGATACCCAGCAGATCGCGGGAGAACGTTGCGCCCACTTTGCCGTTCGCTTCCAGTTCGCGGTTAGCGATCTTGACGCGAGAGTATTCAACCTGTTCGCCTTCCAGGAAGTCGGAGCTACCTGCGCTTTCGATGGTGGCTTTACGCAGCATCTGACGAACGATAACTTCGATGTGTTTATCGTTAATCTTAACGCCCTGCAGACGGTATACATCCTGAACTTCGTTAACGATGTAACGAGTTACAGCATGAACACCACGCAGACGCAGAATGTCGTGCGGCGCTTCCGGACCGTCGGAAACCACGTCACCACGTTCTACACGTTCACCTTCGAATACGTTGAGCTGACGCCATTTCGGAATCATCTCTTCGTACGGATCGCTACCGTCTACCGGGGTGATAACCAGACGACGTTTCCCTTTGGTTTCTTTACCGAAGGAAATGATGCCGCTGATTTCAGCCAGGATTGCCGGCTCTTTCGGACGACGTGCTTCGAACAGGTCCGCAACGCGCGGCAGACCACCGGTGATATCCTTGGTACCGCCTGATTCCTGCGGAACACGCGCCAGGGTGTCACCAGAACTGATCTGTACGCCATCTTCCAACTGAACAATCGCTTTACCCGGCAGGAAGTACTGCGCAGGCATATCGGTACCCGGGATCAGAACGTCGTTACCCTGAGCATCAACGATTTTCAGCGCAGGACGCAGATCTTTACCACCGGTAGTACGTTCTGCGGAATCCAGAACCACCAGAGAAGACAGACCGGTCAGTTCGTCGGTCTGACGCGTAATGGTCTGACCGTCAATCATGTCAGTGAAGCGGACAAAACCACTCACTTCCGTGATAACCGGCATGGTGTGCGGATCCCAGTTCGCGACGGTTTCGCCGCCGGCAACCTGCTCACCATCACCTTTCGCCATCACAGAGCCGTAAGGCACTTTATAGCTTTCTTTGGTACGACCGAATTCGTCGATCAGTTTCAGCTCAGTGTTACGGGAGGTGATAACCAGTTTACCGCTGGAGTTCACAACCGACTTCGCATTGCTCAGACGGATGCTACCTTTATTTTTCACCTGGATGCTGGATTCAGCAGCCGCACGAGATGCCGCACCACCGATGTGGAACGTACGCATCGTCAGCTGTGTACCCGGCTCACCGATGGACTGTGCCGCGATAACGCCGATGGCTTCACCTTTGTTGATGATGTGGCCACGCGCCAGGTCACGACCGTAGCAGTGCGCACACACACCAAAGTCGGTGTCACAGGATACAACGGAGCGGACTTTCACAGAGTCAACGGAGTTCGCTTCCAGCAGGTCACACCACTGTTCGTGCAGCAGCGTGTTGCGTGGAACCAGAATGTCCGCCGTACCCGGCTTCAGAATGTCTTCCGCAGTCACACGACCCAGAACGCGATCGCGCAGCGGCTCTTTCACGTCGCCACCTTCGATAACCGGCGTCATGGTGATGCCTTCCAGGGTGCCGCAGTCATCTTCAGTAACGACCAGGTCCTGTGCAACGTCAACCAGACGACGCGTCAGGTAACCGGAGTTCGCTGTTTTCAGTGCGGTATCCGCCAGACCTTTACGCGCACCGTGCGTGGAGATGAAGTACTGGAGTACGTTCAGACCTTCACGGAAGTTCGCGGTGATTGGCGTTTCGATGATGGAGCCATCTGGCTTCGCCATCAGACCACGCATACCTGCCAGCTGACGAATCTGTGCAGCAGAACCACGCGCACCGGAGTCGGCCATCATGTAAATGCTGTTGAAGGAAACCTGCTGTTCTTCTACGCCGTCACGGTTAATCACGGTTTCAGTCTGCAGGTTGTCCATCATCGCTTTGGATACACGATCGTTCGCTGCGGCCCAGATATCGATAACTTTGTTGTAGCGTTCGCCGGCGGTTACCAGACCAGACTGGAACTGCTCCTGGATCTCAGCAACTTCCGCTTCCGCTTCAGAGATGATCTCGTGTTTTTTCTCCGGGATGACCATGTCATCGATACCAACGGATGCACCTGAACGCGCTGCATAAGCAAAGCCGGTGTACATCGTCTGGTCCGCAAAAATAACGGTCGGTTTCAGCCCCAGAATACGGTAGCAAGTGTTCAGCATCTTGGAGATAGCCTTCTTGCCCAGCGCCTGGTTGACGATGGAGAAAGGCAGACCTTTCGGTACGATCATCCACAGAATGGCACGGCCAACGGTCGTGTCTTTCAGGCTGGTGTGCGCAACGAACTCGCCGTTAGCATCTTTTTCGTATTCAGTGATACGCACTTTAACGCGCGCATGCAGAGAGGCCAGGCCAGCGCGATAAATACGCTCAGCTTCTTTCGGGCCAGTCAGCACCATGCCTTCGCCTTTGGCGTTAACACAGTCACGGGTCATGTAGTACAGACCCAATACAACGTCCTGAGAAGGAACAATGATTGGCTCACCGTTCGCAGGAGACAGGATGTTGTTGGTAGACATCATCAGCGCACGCGCTTCCAACTGGGCTTCCAGCGTCAGCGGTACGTGAACAGCCATCTGGTCACCATCGAAGTCGGCGTTATATGCCGCACAAACCAGCGGGTGCAGCTGAATGGCTTTACCTTCGATCAGTACCGGTTCAAATGCCTGGATACCCAGACGGTGCAGTGTTGGTGCACGGTTCAGCAGTACCGGGTGTTCGCGGATCACTTCGTCCAGGATATCCCAAACGACAGCTTCTTCGCGCTCAACCATTTTCTTCGCGGCTTTGATGGTGGTGGCGAGGCCACGCAGTTCCAGCTTGCCGTAGATGAACGGTTTGAACAGCTCCAGTGCCATTTTCTTCGGCAGACCGCACTGATGCAGACGCAGGTATGGACCTACGGTGATAACAGAACGACCAGAGTAGTCAACACGCTTACCGAGCAGGTTCTGACGGAAACGACCCTGTTTACCTTTGATCATATCGGCCAAAGATTTCAGAGGACGTTTGTTAGAACCGGTGATCGCACGACCACGACGACCGTTATCCAGCAGGGCGTCAACTGCTTCCTGCAGCATACGTTTTTCGTTACGTACGATGATGTCAGGCGCAGCCAGATCCAGCAGACGTTTCAGACGGTTGTTACGGTTGATCACGCGACGATACAGATCGTTCAGATCGGACGTTGCGAAACGACCACCATCCAGCGGAACCAGCGGACGCAGATCTGGCGGCAGAACCGGCAGAACGGTCAGGATCATCCACTCTGGCTTGTTGCCAGACTGTACGAACGCTTCCAGCAGTTTGATACGCTTGGTCAGCTTCTTACGCTTGGTTTCGGAGTTGGTTTCGTTCAGCTCTTCACGCAGAGTTTCACACTCTTGCTCCAGATCCATGCTCTTCAGCAGGGCCTGAATAGCTTCCGCACCCATCTTCGCGTCGAATTCGTCACCGAACTCTTCCAGCGCATCCAGATACTGTTCTTCAGTCAGGATCTGCTGGCGTTCCAGATTCGTCATGCCGCCTTCGATAACCACATAGGATTCGAAGTACAGTACGCGTTCGATATCGCGCAGCGGCATATCGAGCAGCAGGCCGATACGGGACGGCAGCGATTTCAGGAACCAGATGTGAGCGGTCGGAGACGCCAGCTCGATGTGGCCCATACGCTCACGGCGTACTTTAGTCTGGGTCACTTCAACGCCGCACTTCTCACAGATAACACCACGGTGTTTCAGGCGCTTGTACTTACCGCACAGGCACTCGTAGTCTTTTACCGGCCCAAAGATACGGGCGCAGAAAAGGCCGTCACGCTCAGGCTTGAACGTACGGTAGTTGATGGTTTCCGGCTTCTTAACTTCACCGAAAGACCATGAACGGATCATGTCTGGCGAGGCCAGAGCAATTTTGATCGCATCAAACTCTTCGGTTTTAGTTTGCGCTTTCAGAAACTTTAATAAGTCTTTCACGGATTTGCTCCCGTCGGAGTTAGCACAATCTGGTGCTGGCGGTTACGCCAGCACCAGTGACCTGTTTGAGCGAGAGTTACTCGTCTTCCAGCTCGATGTTGATACCCAGCGAACGAATCTCTTTCAACAGTACGTTGAAGGATTCCGGCATGCCCGGTTCCATCTGATGGTTGCCATCGACGATGTTTTTATACATCTTCGTACGGCCGTTCACGTCATCAGACTTAACGGTGAGCATTTCCTGCAGGGTGTATGCTGCGCCATAAGCTTCCAGCGCCCACACTTCCATCTCCCCGAAGCGCTGACCACCGAACTGCGCCTTACCACCCAGCGGCTGCTGAGTAACCAGGCTATAAGAACCGGTAGAACGCGCGTGCATCTTGTCGTCGACCAGGTGGTTCAGTTTCAGCATGTACATGTAACCTACGGTTACCGGACGCTCGAACTGCTCACCCGTACGGCCATCGAACAGAGTAATCTGGCCGGAAGTCGGCAGGTCACCCAGTTTCAGCAACTCTTTAATTTCCGCTTCTTTCGCACCGTCAAACACCGGCGTTGCGATTGGCATACCTTTGCGCAGGTTTTCAGCCAGACGCAGAACTTCTTCATCGCTGAAGGTATTCAGGTCAACTTTCTGACGAACGTCAGCGCCCAGATCGTACGCACGCTGGATGAAATCACGCAGTTTCGCGACTTCCTGCTGCTGTTTCAGCATGGCATTGATCTTATCGCCGATACCTTTCGCAGCCATACCCAGGTGGGTTTCCAGAATCTGACCGATGTTCATACGAGACGGTACGCCCAGCGGGTTCAGTACGATGTCTACCGGCGTGCCGTTTTCATCGTAAGGCATATCTTCGATCGGGTTGATCTTAGAGATAACACCCTTGTTACCGTGACGACCTGCCATCTTGTCACCAGGTTGGATACGGCGTTTAACCGCCAGATATACCTTAACAATCTTCAGCACGCCCGGTGCCAGATCGTCGCCCTGAGTGATTTTGCGGCGTTTCGCTTCGAGTTTTTTCTCGAACTCGTGTTTCAGTTCGTCATACTGCTCAGCCAGTTGTTCCAGCTGATTTTGTTTCTCTTCGTCGGTCAGGCCGAGTTCCAGCCAGCGGTCACGCGGCAGTTTGTCGAGCTTCTCAGCTTCAACGCCACCGGAAACCAGCACAGCGTGGATACGGCTAAACAGGCCCGCTTCGAGGATCTGCAGTTCTTCAGACAGGTCTTTCTTCGCCTGCTTCAGCTGCATCTCTTCGATTTCCAGCGCACGTTTGTCTTTTTCTACGCCATCGCGCGTAAAGACCTGAACGTCGATAACCGTACCGGAAACACCGTTTGGTACGCGCAGAGAAGAGTCTTTAACATCAGACGCTTTCTCACCGAAGATCGCACGCAGCAGTTTCTCTTCCGGCGTCAGTTGGGTTTCACCCTTCGGCGTTACCTTACCAACCAGAATGTCGCCACCGGTCACTTCCGCACCGATATAAACGATACCGGATTCATCCAGCTTGGAGAGCGCAGCTTCACCCACGTTCGGGATGTCAGCGGTGATCTCTTCCGGCCCCAGCTTGGTGTCACGGGACACGCACGCCAGTTCCTGAATGTGGATGGTAGTGAAACGGTCTTCCTGGACAACACGCTCGGAGACGAGGATGGAGTCTTCGAAGTTGTAACCATTCCACGGCATGAACGCGACGCGCATGTTCTGACCGAGCGCCAGTTCACCGAGGTCGGTAGACGGGCCATCAGCCAGCACGTCACCACGTTCAACCGGCTCACCCAGAGACACACACGGCATCTGGTTGATACAGGTGTTCTGGTTAGAACGGGTGTATTTGGTCAGGTTGTAGATGTCGATACCTGCTTCGCCCGGGTACATCTCGTCTTCGTTAACTTTGATAACGATACGGGATGCATCCACGTACTGAACGGTACCGCCACGTTTAGCCACCGCAGTTACACCGGAGTCAACGGCAACAGCACGTTCCATACCGGTACCTACCAGCGGCTTATCAGCGCGCAGAGTCGGAACCGCCTGACGTTGCATGTTCGCACCCATCAATGCACGGTTGGCGTCATCGTGTTCCAGGAACGGGATCAGGGACGCACCGACAGAAACCACCTGCTGGGTGGAAACGTCCATGTAGTCAACCTGATCACGGCTGAACAAGCTGGATTCGCCTTTACTACGGCAGGTAACCAGATCTTCTACGAAGTGGCCATCGTCATCCAGGTTGGAGTTCGCCTGAGCGATAACGAAGTTACCTTCTTCAATAGCAGACAGGTAATGAATCTCATCAGTTACCACGCCATCAACAACACGACGGTACGGCGTCTCAAGGAAGCCATATTCGTTAGTCTGTGCGTACACGGACAGGGAGTTGATAAGACCGATGTTCGGACCTTCAGGCGTTTCGATTGGACATACGCGACCGTAGTGAGTCGGGTGTACGTCTCGAACTTCAAAGCCGGCACGTTCACGGGTCAGACCGCCTGGGCCGAGTGCGGAGATACGACGTTTGTGCGTAATCTCAGACAGCGGGTTGTTCTGGTCCATAAACTGAGACAGCTGGCTGGAACCGAAGAACTCTTTCACTGCGGCAGAAA
This sequence comes from Citrobacter sp. T1.2D-1, assembly GCF_950098555.1. NCBI lineage: Bacteria > Pseudomonadati > Pseudomonadota > Gammaproteobacteria > Enterobacterales > Enterobacteriaceae > Citrobacter > Citrobacter sp. T1.2D-1. The sequence goes on along the minus strand of NZ_CATNHH010000019.1, from coordinate 5,868 downwards.
TCGGTTTGGCGTTGATCATGTCCTGAGGCATCAGGGTATCCAGATCGCCCAGAGACAGACGCTCTTTCACCGCACGCTCAACACGTACCAGGCCAACGCGGAACTGGTTTTCCGCCATTTCGCCTACGGAACGGATACGACGGTTGCCGAGGTGGTCGATATCATCGACTTCGCCTTTACCGTTACGGATATCGATGAGCTTCTTCATCACTTCAATGATGTCGTCTTTGCTCAGGATACCGGAACCTTCGATTTCGTCGCGCAGCAGAGAACGGTTGAACTTCATACGACCGACCGCAGACAGGTCATAACGGTCTTCAGAGAAGAACAGGTTCTCAAACAGGCTTTCAGCCGCTTCACGCGTCGGCGGTTCACCCGGGCGCATCATGCGGTAGATTTCTACCAGCGCGCTCAGACGATCGTTGGTTGGGTCGACGCGTACGGTTTCAGAAATGTACGGGCCGTGGTCCAGATCGTTGGTGAACAGGGTTTCGATACGTTTGTGACCAGACTGGCTCAGTTTCGCCAGCAGATCCAGGCTCAGCTCCATGTTCGCCGGGCAGATCAGCTCGCCAGTTGAAGCATCAACGTAATCTTTTGCGGATACTTTTCCTGCAATGTACTCAACCGGAACTTCGATGTGTTTGATATCATCTTTTTCCAGTTGGCGAATGTGACGCGCAGTGATACGACGGCCTTTCTCAACGTAGATTTTGCCGTTCGCTTCGATGTCGAAGGAGGCGGTTTCACCACGCAGGCGTTCCGGCACCAACTCCATCTGCAGCTTGTTGTCGCGAATCTCGAAAATAACTTTTTCAAAGAACAGATCCAGAATCTGCTCAGTGGTGTAGTTCAGCGCACGCAGAATGATGGTCGCAGGCAATTTACGGCGACGGTCGATACGTACGAACAGGTTGTCCTTCGGATCGAATTCGAAGTCCAGCCAGGAACCACGGTAAGGAATGATGCGCGCGTTATACAGCACTTTACCCGAAGAGTGGGTTTTACCTTTGTCGGAGTCAAAGAAGACGCCAGGACTACGGTGCAGCTGGGAAACGATAACACGCTCAGTACCATTGATAACAAAGGTACCGTTGTCGGTCATGAGCGGAATTTCGCCCATGTAGACTTCTTGTTCTTTAATGTCTTTAACGGTGCCTTCCGGCGCTTCGCGCTCGTAGATCACCAGACGCAGTTTTACGCGCAGCGGTGCGGAATAGGTCACGCCACGGATCTGACATTCCTGAACGTCAAACACCGGTTCGCCAAGGCGGTAGCTGACGTATTGCAGCTCGGAATTACCGCTGTAGCTCTGAATTGGGAATACGGAACGGAAGGCAGCTTCCAGACCATACTGCCCTTCAGGATCTTGCTCGATAAACTTCTGAAACGAGTCAAGCTGGATAGAAAGGAGATAAGGTATGTCCAGTACTTGCGGACGTTTACCAAAATCCTTACGAATACGTTTTTTCTCGGTATAGGAGTAAACCATAGGGTTCCTCAGCTCGCTGACAAGTCGACCCATCTGTCCATTGAGCGGACAGTTTGTGCAACACTATTTTGTTGACCGGAAAATCGAATACTTTCCGCAATGCCTGTTGCTATCACGCTTAAACCATTTCATTGCGATTTACCCAGAACGGACGCTCTGTCGCAGTATATTAAGTCGTCGATAGAAACAAGCATTGAAAGGCACAGCAGTAGTCAAACAGTGTGAAACGCTACTGGCGCCTTACAGCGCAAAAAGGCTGGTGACCAAAAAGTCACCAGCCATCAGCCTAATTTCTTAGGCTGCAACCGGAAGGGTTGGCTTATTTAACTTCAACTTCAGCGCCAGCTTCTTCCAGAGATTTTTTCAGTGCTTCTGCGTCATCTTTGCTCACGCCTTCTTTCAGAGCGGCCGGAGCAGATTCTACCAGGTCTTTAGCTTCTTTCAGACCCAGGCCAGTTGCGCCACGTACTGCTTTGATTACAGCAACTTTGTTAGCGCCAGCAGCTTTCAGAATTACGTCGAATTCAGTTTTTTCTTCAGCTGCTTCAACCGGGCCAGCAGCTACAGCTACAGCAGCAGCAGCGGAAACACCGAATTTTTCTTCCATTGCAGAGATCAGTTCTACAACGTCCATTACGGACATAGCGGATACTGCTTCAATGATTTGATCTTTAGTGATAGACATTTAAATTGTTCCTGAATATCAGAATAAGTTTATACGTAAGCAGATGCTTTAAAAAGATAACTGCAATTAAGCAGCTTCTTTCGCATCGCGTACAGCAGCCAGAGTACGAACCAGTTTGCCAGCCGAAGCTTCTTTCATGGTTGCCATCAGGCGTGCAATTGCTTCTTCGTAGGTCGGCAGAGTTGCCAGGCGGTCGATCTGAGACGCCGGGATCAGCTCGCCTTCAAAGGCAGCGGCTTTGACCTCAAATTTTGCATTCGCTTTCGCGAACTCTTTGAACAGACGAGCAGCAGCGCCCGGGTGTTCCATAGAGTATGCAATCAGGGTCGGACCAACAAACGTGTCTTTCAGGCACTCGAACTGAGTACCTTCAACGACGCGGCGCAGCAGGGTGTTACGAACAACACGCATGTAAACGCCAGCTTCACGACCTGCTTTACGCAGTTCAGTCATTTTATCTACAGTTACGCCACGGGAATCCGCAACTACTGCAGACAGCGCGCCTTTGGCTACTTCGCTGACTTCAGCAACAATCGCTTGTTTGTCTTGAAGATTTAAAGCCATTAGCTTTGCTCCTGGATGTTTGCCGGAACTCATGTTCCGGAACTCACTTCACTCTTTCCAACGAAAAGAGCGTCTTAATACGGTGAGCAGAAACAAGCCAGAGTATCCAAAAATAATCTTAGCGTTCTGTCACCGTCTACGCAGGGGATTAAGTCTCTTACGAAACACCTGCGGTCTTCGACGGAGGCCTGGATAGGCCAGGCTCCAACGAACAAATCTTTTCTATGACTTCGACATTTGAATCTCAACCGCATTGGCCGCAATTCAAATGACTCACATAGCGTCTGTCTCTTTCAACAGAATCGTGGGGGTAGAATTGTAGACAAATCCACCGCCCACGTAAAGCTAATCTTAGTTCGCAGAAGCGCTCAGACCAGCCTGATCAACGGCAACACCAGCACCCATGGTGGTGGAGATGCTGATTTTCTTGATGTACACGCCTTTCGCCTGAGTCGGTTTTGCTTTCTTCAGCGCAACCAGCAGAGCTTCCAGGTTTTCTTTCAGTTTGTCAGCGTCAAAATCCACTTTACCGATGGTGGTGTGGATGATGCCGTTTTTGTCGTTACGGTAACGAACCTGACCTGCTTTAGCGTTCTTAACCGCTTCAGCAACGTTAGGGGTTACAGTACCCACTTTCGGGTTTGGCATCAGGCCACGCGGACCCAGAACCTGGCCCAGTTGGCCAACAACGCGCATTGCATCCGGAGAAGCAATAACCACGTCAAAGTTCATTTCGCCTTTCTTGATCTGGTCAGCCAGATCTTCCATACCTACCAGTTCAGCGCCAGCCGCTTTAGCAGCTTCAGCGTTTGCACCCTGGGTAAATACGGCTACGCGAACGGAACGGCCAGTACCGTGCGGCAGTACAGTTGCACCACGTACGTTCTGGTCAGATTTACGCGCGTCGATACCGAGGTTAACGGCAACGTCCACGCTTTCTACGAACTTAGCAGTAGCCAGTTCTTTCAGCAGAGAGATAGCTTCATTGATGTCGTACTGTTTGGTCGCATCAATTTTCTCACGGATCACACGCATGCGCTTGGTCAGTTTAGCCATTTCTTAGTCCTCCACTACCAGGCCCATGGAACGTGCAGTACCTTCGATGGAGCGAGTCATCGCTTCAATATCGGCACCAGTCATGTCGGCAGCTTTGGTCTGCGCGATTTCCTGCAGTTGAGCGCGGGAAATTTTACCTACTTTGTCTTTGTTCGGCTTACCGGAACCAGACTTAATACCAGCCGCTTTCTTCAGCAGAACAGCTGCCGGAGGCGTTTTGGTAATGAAGGTGAAAGAACGGTCAGCGTAAACGGTGATAACAACCGGAATCGGCAGACCTTTTTCGATGGAATCAGTCTTAGCGTTGAACGCTTTGCAGAATTCCATGATGTTAACACCCTGTTGACCCAGAGCAGGACCAACCGGCGGACTCGGGTTTGCCATACCAGCTGCAACCTGCAGCTTGACGTAGGCTTGGACTTTCTTAGCCATTCTAATAATCCTCAAATTGGGTGATAACGCTTCAGAGAAGCTCCCCGTGATATAAAAATCGTTCTACGGGCCAGGCCCATAAAAACAAAAGGCGCGAAATTGTATTCCAATCTCACGCCTTGTGCAACGATTAAATCGCCGCTTTTTTGATCGCTGCTTAGGCTTTTTCGACCTGAGCAAAGTCCAGTTCTACCGGGGTCGCACGACCGAAGATAGAGACGGACACTTTCAGGCGGGACTTCTCGTAGTCAACTTCTTCAACGACACCGTTGAAATCAGCAAACGGGCCATCGTTGACACGCACCATTTCACCCGGTTCAAACAGCGTTTTCGGACGCGGCTTGTCACCAACCTGCTGCAGGCGGTTCATAATCGCATCAACTTCTTTGTCGCTGATCGGCGCCGGACGGTCAGATGTACCGCCGATAAAGCCCATCACACGCGGCACGCTACGCACCAGGTGCCAGCTCGCGTCATTCATGACCATCTGGACCAGCACGTAACCCGGGAAGAATTTACGCTCGCTCTTACGGCGCTGACCACCACGGATTTCGACCACTTCTTCGGTCGGCACCATGACTTCGCCAAACAACTCTTCCATATTGTGTAATTTGATATGCTCACGCAGCGATGTTGCTACGCGGCCTTCAAAACCGGAAAACGCCTGAACGACGTACCAGCGCTTTTTAGGAGCTTCAGACATCTCAGAACCTCAGGCCAGTGATAAAGGAAACCAGGCGAACCAGAATACCATCCAGTCCCCACAGGATCAGTGACATTACTGCGGTAACCGCAGCCACAATCAGCGTGGTGTGCAATGTTTCCTGGCGAGTCGGCCAAATGACCTTACGTACTTCAGTACGCGCTTCGCGGGCAAAAGCAACGGTCGCTTTACCTTTTGTCGTCAACAGCGCGACACCACCCGCTGCAGCAATCAGAATTACTACGGCCAGCGCACGCAGCGGCAGCATCATGTCACGATAAAGATAGTTGCCAACAATTGCCACGATCAGCAATGCCACAACCACGATCCACTTTATCGCTTCCAGGCCACGCCCGCTCCCTTGAGCTTCGGTATTCGCACTCATAAACCAACCTGTCAGAAGTATTCTACAAATAATTTCACCCCGCGAATGCGAGGCTAACCTGTCAACCTTGTGCCGAAATGCATGTGGGCATTCCGGGCTCTACGCCCTCTTCAGAGCCTGTCTCAGCAATGATTATGACAAATAAAATCACTGATGAGCCAGGTTCTGGTTCGAAAGCGTGCAAAAAGGGCATCAAATGATGCCCTTTTAATGCGCATTGCGTCAAATGTTATCAGCGATTAGCTGAGAACTTTAGCAACAACGCCTGCGCCTACAGTACGGCCGCCTTCACGGATTGCGAAACGCAGACCGTCGTCCATCGCGATCGGGTGGATCAGGGTAACAACCATTTTGATGTTGTCGCCCGGCATTACCATCTCTACGCCTTCCGGCAGTTCGATGGTGCCAGTCACGTCAGTTGTACGGAAGTAGAACTGCGGACGGTAGCCTTTGAAGAACGGAGTATGACGGCCGCCTTCGTCTTTGGACAGAATGTACACTTCAGATTCGAACTTGGTGTGCGGCTTGATGGAACCCGGCTTAGCCAGTAC
>NZ_CATNHH010000018.1:0-38923 GCF_950098555.1 Citrobacter sp. T1.2D-1 | reverse complement strand
GTTGCTGTGATTCATGCAGAACGTGGATCTGTTTCGGCACAAACTTGCCTTCATCATCAACAGTAATCACGCGCTGTTCTTTGCCGGTATCGATAACGGCCTGGCTTGGTATCAGCAGCATCTCCTGGCTCTTGGTATTCAGTTTCAGATAGGCATTCATGCCCGGCTTGAGAAACTCATCCTTATTAGAAACCTGGAGACGGACCTGAAGCGTACGGGTTGTCTGATCCACGCTGGGAAGAATGTTCCATTTTTCGACATGGAATGTTTTATCCGGATAAGCCGGTACCGAAATTTCAAACTGCGACGTATCTTTCAGCAGATATGCGATAGATTCTGGCACTGCAGCGCTGATCCAGACCGGGTCCATCCCCTGAATCTGAGCCACTACTTTATCTTTCGAAATATTCATTCCGGTGCGCAGGTCAAACGCAGTAATGACACCATCAATAGGTGCTTTAATGGTAAAACGGGTCTGGATTGTGCGGGTTGAACGCAGCCTTTGAATATCCTCTTCCGGCATACCAGCTAGACGAAGTCGCTCCAGAACCCCTTTTATCTGGGTTGACGTACCGCCTGTACCGGATAACAGCAGGAACTCACTTTGTGCCTCAACCCATTCAGGAATGGTGATATCGATAAGCGGAGTGCCTTTCTTCACATGATCGCCAATCGTCAGGGGATACACTTTTTCGACGAAACCGTCAGAGCGCGCCTGCACAATGACAAACTGATACTCGTTGTAACTGACATTAGCCGGGATTGTCTGAGAATAATTCAGCATTCCTCGCGTGACTTTTTGCGTTTTTAATCCCAGATTCTGAACCTGCGTTGGATCGATACGGATCCCGCCACTGCTTTTATCGCCGCTTTCATCAGCATATTTTGGCACCAGGTCCATATCCATAAAGGGAGATTTTCCGGGTTTATCAAATTTGGTATCCGGTTTCATCGGGTCATACCAGAAAAGTACCTTTCGCTCCGGTGCCTTTTGTTCGGTTTGTACTGTTTTTTGTGATGAGTTTACGTACTGCCAGGCAGTAACCGATATCAGCCCTCCTGCTATGAGGCTGCTGATAATTATTGCAGCATATTTTATCTTTAAAGAAGCCATACAATTTCTCGCTGAAAAATCAAAACACCTGGCATATGCGCCCGATCATTCATTCACAGTAATCCCTTAATGAATGTTCAGGCGCACTGGATGTATTCGCTCCGGACTGATAATCAGGATTGCGTAACGTTAATGCTTTTGAGTAAGGAGATATTGCCCTGCTGAATAAACGAGAAATCGACATGGTTGCCGGTTTTCAGGGCATTGATAGCGTCGTCTGCATTAACAAAAGTGAAGCGCATGGTCATTGCAGGCCAGCCCACCGCCGGGATTGCTTCGTGCGAAATGGTAATCTTTTTACTATTCATATCAATGTCTTTAACGATACCGGTGCCCTTGATAACCTGCTGTACCGAAGCATCACTGGCAGCATTCATATCGCCATGCTGATGTGTTTCAGCATGAAGACCGGCAGAAAACATGACAGAGAAGGCACCAAATAAAACGGCTTTAAGTGAATTACGCATTTTAATTTCCTGATTAATTGAATAAATTTACTCTACCCAACCGCCACCCAGCGCGGTAAACAGATTAATTTCGTTAACCTGTCGGGAATAGGTAAGATCGAGAATGGTTTGCTGCGTCGCGAAGAGGGAACGTTCTGCATCCAGCACTTCGATGTAACTGACAGCACCACTTGCATACAATCCTCTGGCACGCTGTAGAGTTATCTGAAGTGAATCAAGATAACGCTGCTGTGACTCAAGTTGCTGGCTAAGGCTGTCGCGCAGCGCAAGCGTGTCGGAAACATCCTTAAAGGCTGACTGAATTTTTTGTTCGTAATTAACCACCGATTGTTGCTGGCGAATTTCAGCCAGCTTCAGATTGGCTTTATTCCTGCCAGCATTAAAAATAGGAATTTCAATTTTAGGGATAAAATTCCACATTCCACTTCCTGACGTAAACAGGCTTGACAGCTCCGTACTGCTTGCGGAAAGACCACTGGTCAGGGTAATGGAGGGGAAAAAGGCCGCTCGCGCTGCGCCAATATTGGCATCAGCCGCTTTCAGCTGATATTCCGCTTCCATAATATCCGGTCGCTGCAGCAAAATTTGTGAAGATAGATTTGGTGGCAATTTTACTGGTGCGATCTCCCCGCCTTTCATCCCTTTTTCTGACGGAAGTGCGCGGTACGTTCCCAGCACCAGTTGCAGGGCATTGTTTGCCTGAGCCAGATCGCCTTCTCGTTTGGCTATTTCGGCGCGGGTACTTTCGATTTGTCCTCTCGCCTGTTCAAGTGCCAGAACGTTCGTACTCCCGGTCACGAGCTGTTGCTCAACGAAAGCATAGGACTGTTCATAATTTTTCAGCGTTTCCCGCGCAATACGGAGTTGTTCGTACGCCAGTTGCTGGCTGAAATAGCTCTGTGAAACGTTGGAGACCAGCAGGATGTGTACGGCCCGACGGGCTTCTTCGCTGGCAAAGTAGTTCTGGCGGTCAGCATCACTCATGTTCTTAAGTTTGCCGAAAAAATCGAGCTCATAGCTGAGCTCCAGTCTCGCGTCGTACTCCTGTGTGGTCGGCTTGTCACCTTTCAGACCACCGCTGTATGTTATCCCGGATGAGGCATTCAGCTGGGGATAACGATCTGCATCCGTGACGTTGAACTGGGCTCGGGCCTCTTCAACCTTCAGGGCAGCCATTCTCAAATCACGGTTATTAGTCAGAGCTTCACCGATCAACCGGGTAACCTGGGGATCGACAAAAAAGTTACGCCAGCCCGTATCCTGATAGCCATTTACCGCTGGCGTCAGGCTGTTATGGGACAGTGAAAACTGCTGGGGTACCGGTGCTGCGGGCCGCTGATATTCAGGCGCAAGCGACACGCAGCCTGCCAGGATGAATATCGTGCTAATGCTGAGTAATTTTAATTTGAACATAACGCTTCTCGTCCAGGCAGACCTGGTAAATGGTTCAAATGAAGTCCAGAGTATTGATAGGGGTACTTTACCTAACGCTCTCTGTTTGCCGAGTGACAGGATAATGACAATGTTGTCATTTTTGCTGTAATCCGTTGATAACGATCGTGGGCGCAATAGAATGACATTAGCAGCCAGCCGGGGAGCAAGATGAAAATATTGATCGTCGAAGACGAAATTAAAACAGGTGAATATCTCAGCAAAGGGCTTACAGAGGCAGGGTTCGTAGTGGATCACGCTGATAATGGTCTTACCGGATATCATCTCGCCATGACAGCCGAGTATGATTTAGTCATTCTGGATATCATGCTACCTGATGTGAACGGCTGGGATATCATCCGCATGCTGCGCACTGCCGGAAAGGGTATGCCGGTCTTACTGCTGACAGCCCTCGGCACGATCGAACATAGGGTCAAAGGACTGGAACTGGGTGCGGACGATTATCTGGTTAAACCCTTTGCGTTTGCCGAACTGCTCGCCCGGGTGAGAACCCTTCTGAGGCGGGGAAACACGATGATCACGGAAAGCCAGTTTAAGGTGGCTGACCTCTCGATTGATCTCGTATCCAGAAAAGTCAGTCGCGCCGGAAACCGCATTGTGCTCACCAGTAAAGAGTTCAGCCTGCTGGAATTCTTCATTCGCCATCAGGGAGAGGTTCTTCCCCGCTCCCTGATTGCCTCTCAGGTCTGGGACATGAATTTTGACAGCGACACTAATGCGATCGATGTCGCAGTAAAGCGACTCCGCGCTAAAATAGACAACGATTACGAGACAAAGCTGATCCAGACAGTCCGGGGCGTGGGCTACATGCTGGAGGTCCCGGATGCATAGCAAACCTTCCAGACGCCCTTTCTCACTCGCTCTGCGGCTGACCTTTTTTATCAGCCTGTCCACGATACTGGCTTTTATCGCCTTCACCTGGTTTATGCTGCATTCTGTTGAAAATCATTTTGCCGAGCAGGATGTCAGCGATCTTCAACAAATCAGCACCACACTGAACCGTATACTGCAGTCCCCGGTGGATCCGGATGATAAAAAAATAAGCAAAATAAAGGAATCAATTGCCAGCTACCGCAACGTTGCCCTTTTGCTCCTCAATCCCAGGGGGGAAGTGCTCTTTAGCTCAGCTCAGGGGGCGGCACTACGCCCGGCAGTGAATTCAGCAGATTTTAGCGAGCACAGCCGCGCACGGGATGTCTTTCTCTGGACGGTGGAGGATCCTGCGGGACCGATGGATACCGGGTCCGAAATGAAGATGGAAACATACAGGATTATCGCCTCCTCTGGTCAGGCGATATTTCAGGGCAAACAGCAGAACTATGTCATGCTGACTGGCCTATCCATTAATTTCCATCTCCATTACCTCGATGCGCTGAAAAAGAACCTGATTGCGATTGCCGTCGTGATAAGCCTGTTGATTGTTCTGATCATTCGAATCGCTGTCCGTCAGGGGCACCTGCCCCTTCGTAATGTCAGCAATGCCATTAAAAACATCACCTCCGAGAATCTTGATGCGCGACTGGAACCGACACGCGTTCCCATTGAGCTGGAGCAACTGGTTATCTCGTTCAATCATATGATTGGAAAGATTGAGGATGTCTTTACCCGCCAGGCCAATTTCTCTGCCGATATCGCGCATGAGATCAGAACGCCCATCACCAATCTGGTGACGCAGACTGAAATCGCACTGAGTCAGGATCGAACACAGAGGGAACTTGAGGATGTCCTCTATTCCAGTCTTGAAGAGTATAACCGGATGACCAAAATGGTCAGCGATATGCTGTTCCTGGCACAGGCAGATAATAATCAGCTGATACCTGACAGGGTCATGTTTGACCTCAGAGCGGAAGTCATGAAAGTCTTCGAGTTTTTCGAAGCCTGGGCCGAAGAACGCAATATCACGCTCAAATTTAACGGGATGCCCTGCCTGGTTGAGGGAGATCCACAAATGTTCAGAAGGGCGATCAATAATCTGTTATCCAATGCCCTGCGTTATACCCCGGAGGGACAGGCAATCACCGTCTCAATAAGAGAGCAGGAGAGCTTTTTTGACCTTGTGATTGAAAATCCGGGGAAACCAATCCCTGAAGAGCATTTATCAAGGCTGTTTGACCGTTTTTATCGGGTAGATCCGTCCAGACAACGAAAAGGAGAAGGCAGCGGCATCGGCCTTGCGATTGTGAAGTCCATCGTGGAAGCACATCACGGAAGAGTGCAGGTGGAATCGGACGTACGTTCAACTCGTTTTATCCTATCCGTGCCCAGACTGGAGAAAATGATTCCGGAAACCCAGTACTGAGAATAAAGATTTAAATGACAAAGATGTCATTAGCCTGTCATGCAGCAAACAGAAGCCATTCGATATAATTAGTGCAACTTATCAGGAAGGCATTATTACTTCATCCATACACGGCATCAGCACAAGCCAGGAGTTGTATTAAAGCCTCATCCCGGCGGAATAAGGTCTGTAGAGTTGTCAGTTGTACTACTGAGGACACAGATCGAAATTCACGGACATCACTAATTCAGAAATGGAGAGTTACCATGAAAAATATCGTCTTAGCATCAGTGTTAGGTTTGAGCTTAATTTCTACGGCCTGGGCCACTGAAACTGTAAATATCCATGAGCGTGTCAATAATGCTCAGGCTCCGGCCCATCAGATGCAGTCTTCTTCAACTCCAGCCGCCATCCAGGGGGCAGCTCCACGGATGGCCGGTATGGATCAGCATGAACAGGCTATTATTGTTCATGAAACCATGAACAATGGTTCAGCAGATGCACATAAAAAAATGGCGGAAAGTCATCAGAAGATGATGGGAACTGGCACCGTTAACGCTTCCCGTCCGGCGACTTCGTTTGCGGCGATGAATGAACATGAAAGAGCAGCTGTTGCCCATGAATTTACGAATAACGGTCAGTCCGGCCCCCATCAGGCTATGGCTGATGCACACCGCCGCATGATCAATGCGGGCTGATGACAACTGAAGTTTCCGTGCGGTTACCCTTTCCTTGATAGATTGTCCCTTATACGGATATGTTGTTATTTTTTGCCCCCTTCAGGGGGCTTTTTTGTCTGACTCAGCTAAACTTATCCGGTAACCATCTGAAAGGGTTTATTATATGAAAATCACAAATTCGCTTTTTGTTATACTGATGTTATCCCTGCCAGCGATTTCCGCAGAACATTCAGAAATGAAAATGTCAGATATATCCTCATCGGCATCGTCACAGGAATATATGTCCGGCATGAAAGGTATGCATGACAAAATGATGGCCGCTGTAAAAGAGTCCGATCCCGACAAGGCTTTTGCGAAAGGCATGGTAGCACACCATGAAGGGGCAATAGCAATGGCTGAGACCGAGCTAAAATACGGAAAAGATCCGGAAATGAGAAAGCTCGCGCAGGACATCATTAAAGCTCAAAAAGGTGAAATTGAGCAGATGAATAAATGGCTTGGTAATCAAAAATAATGATTGCGGAAATAATATATTGCGCGTACAGTCAGAGTGTTCCCGGGCACGGGAACCTGTTAATCGTTAATTAATCAAAACCCGATTCATTTCGGGTTTTTCCTTTTACCCCCCCAACGCATGCACTGCACCGAGTGAAATTCACCTGAGCCAATTCTGCTTGCTTATTATTTCGATGGGAATTGCTGATTTTAATTAAGTCTATGTTTTAAAGGTGTTTCTCATGCCTGGGTTTGGCAGGGGTTCGTCCTGTTCTCTGGTCATGCGCAATGGCAATTCGCAGTCAGGGCTCAAGACTACTTTTACCTCTTTTTTAACAGAAAGTTTCTGGACCCGATACTTGCCGGAAACATCATCTGCTGTTCATCCCGACCAATAAAACGAAGGTATCACTCTCGTTTGAATCTCACTTACTTTCCATTTTGTAATAAAGAATCAAGTTTTCCAGTGATATATCAATACCAACTTTTTTTAATAACCTTTTTCGCGCAGTGTATATTTCTTTCAGCATATCTTCATAACCCTGACCAAAGTGAATTTGTTTATGGCAATTGCAACACAGAGATATGATATTTTCTTCAACATCAAGAGATGTGTCAAAAGCATCTTGCCTGGACATAGGTACAATGTGATGAGGTTCTGTGTAATTTAAGGATGAATTTCGCCTTCTGAATGTTGGGTGGTCACTATCGACTTCACATCTGTAACCTGCTTTATTCAGCGCATTTTGGGATACGCCTTTACTCCTGGGATACGAGAGGCCATTTTTTACTTCTATTGCATTTTTCTTTGGTTTGGCTTCCCCTGTATATTCAAACGTCTGAACGTTGTCAAAGATATTACTTTTCTCTATGGCATTGATCAACTCATCGTCAGAGTAATACTCACTGCTGGCCATTTCTGTTGTACCAAAAAAATCCAGTTCGTTAATTGCCTGAACAAGTTCCTCACGAATTGTCCATAAGTTTCTTTTGGGTTTTCCGCCGATTTCTTTACTCTTCATTACGGTAATGAATTTTGTACCGCATGCGATATTTCCGACACCTTTAACCTCGAATCTACCAAGTTCTTTTTGAACTCTGCCACCCAGTCCGTTTATGACACCATTAGCACTCATGCTGTGCAGGTCGTACTTCTTACCAATATCGAAGCATGTGCAGGAATGATTTGGCTCAATAAACCATTTTTTTAACGCTGCAATACTTTTTGTGTCAAAAACTTTATCATTTGTTAATAAAGTTTTCCATTCTTCCACACTGATATCAATGTCACAGACATACTCTCCATCAATCACTTCGCATATTTTTTTAATCACATTCATTCCCCTGTTATACAAATAGTCATAATGAAAATATAAAGCTCGCTAACCGGTATGGTTGCGTAAGGACAGTAGTCTCTCAGAGACCGTGCTTTCTTTTTTTTCAGTCCTGGACACTAAAGGGTCTGTTGCACCCCGAAAAAACTTGTTGCGGGGATTGCTCATTGAGATGAGCCTCTGCTTGATCATACCAGATCAGCAGGCTGCCCCCAATGCTATGGCTTCTTAGTTTGGCCATTATCCGGCCTTCCTCACGACCAATAAAATAGAGACATTACCCGTGACGCTGCCACCGTCTCAGCCCGGGACGATCAGAGAGCGCTTCTGATGACCTTCGGTTTTTTTAACGAAGCGGGTGGGATGCAGTTTGTTGCTGAAATGTTAATAATAATCAGCAACTGATGCTAATTTCGCACTTTTAACATTTATGAATATAAATGTTATGCATAATTGCATTTACAGGAAATATCATGCGTTTTGTCATACGTGATCCGAAAAAAGCAAAAACCGGATCATGCCTCAACCTATTAAATTCTGATGGCAGGAAGGGGGACCCTTTTGGACTGAAGCTATCGGCTAATTGGTCTGGTGAAGCTGGTAGGTCTATCGGCGGGTAGTTGTAATTCATTAATCACTGATCGCTAGCAGGGTTGGACATCCGGAAGGATCCTACGAATCCAGAGGAGGTGCGCCTAACCTGGAACACTCATTCTCCATGCTTATGTTATGGAAATAGTTTACCTCTAACCGGAACGGTGTTTATAATCCGTTGTCGTCACCTCGGGTGTTCCCCTCTGCACTTTTTACCGCCTGTAAATGGTTACAGGGACTTCCGGCAGAAGCCGGACTGTAAAAGGAAAACCCGCCATGAAACCGAAAATTGTACCCGTTGTACGGTATACACGTTTTCGTTTCGGGCGCGTAGAGCATGTGCGTAATCACATGCGCTCGCTCCCGACGCGTTAAATGAACGGTACCCGTAGGTGACGATGCTTCTTGTTTAAACACCTGTTTCTCGCTGTTCTTCAGACTCCCCCATCATTGCAAGATAGTGTTCATCGTCATCAGTCTGAATAAATACTCTTCTGAACATTTTCAGATAGCGTTCCTTATCGATGGCACCGGTCGATAAAATATTTCTGCCATCGGAATGAGAGTGCCGGTTGATTGCCCGGTAAAATGAATCATATTCTCCAGCATCACTGTGTTCGCTTGCCAGAGACTCAAGGGCATCTTTCAGTTTTTCATTTTTGCAGGAGAAACTGAAATAGTACTCAAGAATATTCCTCATCGTATTAAAAAGCACAACGGGCTGGGTTTTCTCATCCCTGACATCTTTCAGGGTCTGCCATAACGCCTGATATTCATTGAGCATCTCGTGCATGGAAAGCTTTTCGCAGGAACTGTAGTCAGATTTAACGATGCGAAGCAAAGACCAGTTTACCGGTGCTTCTCTGTTATCCTGTAGGCGGCCGCTGTTTAACAGTATTTCCTGGAAGAAAAACATGTTGTGAGTAAGTATAACGACATGCCTTGCTGCGCCTGCCTTGATTATTTTACGTTTGATGAGTGCAGCGACCTCATAGATATAATTATGTGACAGGCTGGAAATCGGATCGTCAATGACAATGAGTTTATTTTCAGGATTAACGGTTTCGGGAGTGAGACTTCCCGAGCACGATTCAATAAAGTAGAGGAAAGAAACGATGGTTTTCTCACCCTCGCTGAGGGATTTGAATACTTCCGCCTTTTCAGGTTCGCTTCCTCGGCGCAGACGGTATAGTTTCATTTCAGCATCATGGCAGATTATTTCAAAGCCAGTGATCCCCAGCAGCCTGAGATTCGCGTTGATAATGTCAATGGTTGGTTGTATGTCGGAGAGTTGTCTGGTCAACGCATTCGTCTCGTCATCCAGCTGCTTCTTATTTGCAGCGAGGCTCTCAGCTTCACGCAACCTGCTGTTAACTTCATTCTGAAGCTCACCAAGCTGCCTGTCGCGTTCGGTAAAGAACTCATCGCAAATCCTTCTGAGGTGCGCCATGACATCAGCGTACAGGGTCTGTTTTTCTTGGGTGAAATTTTCAGCAAGACGGTTATTTTCCCGTACCCGGGTATTGAAAGCATCCACTTCATTCTGGAGTAACAACAGGGGTTCTTGAATGTTCTCAGGTTGTATCTTCAGAGAAGGTTCTTTAATTTTATTAAGGAGTTGCTGCAACAAAATCTGAAAGCATTTATTTACCGCTTTCACCAGAGACAAAATCTGACTTCCATCATCAACGAAAGTATGGATCGCAACACGGCGTTCAAATTCGGCCAAGTTATCACAGTCCTCAGCAAGTCGTTCTGCTGCCTGGCTCAGCATCCCAAGAGAAGTCTGATATGTCTCATCGAACATCTGAGTGAGTTCGCGCGAAAACGTAATGACATCAAAGGGCTGCTGGCAGAACGGGCAAATATCGTCGTTTATATAATGCTGTCCCTGGCGCACCCAGTCTGCGTTACCGATTTTCTGAATGAGCGCAGAGAATTGTGTGCTGCTTGCAGGCATAACAGGTTCCTGCATCAGTTTTTGTGTGTCTTCAGTTAAGGCGGTGGTCTGGGGAATATGAATTTCGGCGACAAGAGTTCCTTCGCTTTGATTTAACATCCGCCATTTATCAGCCAGTTCCTCAGTTGTGGTACGAACGTCTGAAAGTGGTATTGCCACCATACGTTCGTAAAACGATCTTTTAATTTTAGCTCCATCAAGGAAATCGCTGAGGATTTTTCTGTCATTTACCGTTCTGTTAAATATATCCCTGGTACAATGGTCGATGACCGTTTCTTTCATCCCTTCTTTTTCTGCGATCTCTTCATTGAGCTTATCTATGCGAGTACTCAGTTTTGCTCTTTCTTTATTATTACTGTTTATTTTATCTTGGCTTTCTTGATTGGCCTCGCTGAGAGTGAATATTCCAGGCTGATAGTCCGAACGGGCGAATTTGTTGTCAATGTATTCCTGATTAAAGACCTGAAAGTGGCTGATATGCGGACTCTCAAATGCACAATGCCGATATTTATCGGCCTGACTGTCATAAAAATAGCCAGATACCGTGGATTTTCCCGAGCCGTTCTGGCCATAGATGAGCGTCACTTTGCTGCTGAGATCAAAGCAGATTTCCCTGTCTGGCGCATAGCTTCTTACGCCACGGATCCTGAGATGAGCCATTCTTTTTCTCCTTATCCCTGAGTTTTCTGAGCCTTTCCATCGTAGCGCATTTTGTATTCAGGTTGTGCCATCCTGATAAGATTTTTCTCGATCATACTGACATGAGAAAACTGGCTCAACGGGAAGTGATGGTAACCGTATTTTAATGTCCGAGTTATTATTACATCATTAGCAATAAAAATTTGTTCTTGTGCTTACTGGTTATTAATGCACCTAAAGCAACAATCAGCTCATATTCTTGATTTAAAGTCATCAGTATTTTTCATACTGTATGGAGATCCGAAAACCCCGAGAAGCGGATCATGGCTATTATTTGCACATTTTTTGGGACAAAATCAGAAAATGTGATATAATTTAATTAATTAGATAGTAAGCCACCCTCCGCACTTCAAACCGACCTAACGGGTCATTCCAGATAATCTCTCCCTCAGCATTTCCGAAAAACAAGCTATTATGGATTTTTCGGAAGTGTGGGAAAGGTGCGTCCGGTAATTGCGGTTGGTGACTGTTATCTGGCTAATCACTTCAGGCGGGCAACGGAATGTCCTGCGGGTGATGATAAATAAAGTAATTAGTAGAAAGCTTACGATAAGGAAATCAATTATGAGCAACACAACGACATACGCTAATCAGTGCAACAGCTTTTCCCCTTCATCAATTGTGGAAATGCTTTCAGGTTATGGCTGTAAAAAAATGTGGTTATACCGCACGACGAATACGCAGGGGGAAACACTTCTTGTGCTTCTCGATGAGGAGAACGGGATATACGAGGAAATGGCCAGCCGCCTTGATGCTCCAGATATGAAAGAGTGGTCCATTCAGTATTCTGACGGCGGTTATAAATCCCGTACGCTTCCTGAAGGGGCGTTTGAGATCGATTTGGGTTGTCCTGACGAAGCGGCATGGTATATGGATCTTTTATAGTCACCAGGTCATAAGGTGAACTCCTGACAGGCGGGATTTCTCAATAGAGCAGCGTAACAACTAAGGAGTTAAGGATGGGGCGTTCCACTAAGGGGATTATCAAGGGAAGGGAGTTTCCTTCCAAAAAAGCAGCTGTGGGGCATTTCATGGATCAGCGTGAAACAGTCAAAGAAGCGGGCCCGCTGAAAGAGGGAGAATTGTTTGATGAATTACGCGAGCTTTATCTGCGTTACTGCGAAGTGACCAGCTTTGATCTGAATGGCAGGATTATCTATGCCTTCAGTGTGGATTATGAGCCGCGACAGAACGGTCAGACCTGGGCATCTCACCTGTGCTACTGGGTACATTTCTCGCCGAAGCAGAGTTTGTCCTTTTCGGTCAGAGAAGCGGTGGATGAAATTGCAAAAACTGCTGCTGAACAAATTTAATGGCGGGCGGGATTTATGATTAAAGGAATTCCATTGCATTCTTTTGAATACCTGCATTACATCGTTGATAGTCTTGGATGGATGCTGCCAGTTTATTTATATCTCTTCAGTTTTCTTTACGCATTTATTCATGAATCCGGACATGCCCTTATGGCCATGTGCCTGGGAACTCGGGTAACCCGCTTTCAAGTGGGGAAACCTGTGTTGTTCCGGTTCAAAAGGGGCAGACTTATCCTGAAGTTTGGATTGCTTTTTCCAGACGGAGGTGTCAGTTACCACTATGCGAATGATGCCCCCAGGTGGAAAGTTATGGCGGCGGCGCTGGCCGGTCCATTATTGCCCGTGATTCTGTCAGTACCAGTTTTTACTCTTACCGGTATTCAGCCACTAACGGTCATTGCTGGGTTAATTGTGATGATGCTGACTCTGGTTAACCTAAATCCCTTCATGATGGAAACAGATGGCCAGAAAGTTCTCAAGCATCTGCATGCCATAGTTCAGGGGCGGAAAGTCCTGGATTCCTGAGCAACTGTTACACGAGTTCCATCTACTTAGTTGAAAGGAATGCTGATGAAGATGTCTCTTCCTGGTCTGCCGGGCGAATATGTTGCCCAGTCACAGCAGCTTCCTGTGGCTATCGACTAGGCCACAACAATTTCTTGGCTGTTCTTCACTTCATTCCCAACCAGATACATTGAATATTGAATGTAAAATTCATTTCTATTATTCTAGAAATATAGAAATAACAATCATGAGAACGAATATGGAACTGAACTTTGCGGCGTCGGTGCTGAAAGAGCTTGGCCATGTGACAAGGCTCGGGATTTATAAAAGACTAATCAAAGCCGGACCTCAGGGCGTGGCCGTGGGTGATCTACAGAAGCAACTCGAAATCCCTGCATCCACACTGAGTCACCATCTTTCATCTCTGATATCTGTATCTCTGGTTCGTCAGGAGCGGCAAGGAAGAATACTGTACTGTCACGCCTGCTATGAAAACCTTGGCGCGCTGATTGCTTTTCTGACAGAAGAATGCTGCTCAGGGGCAGATGGACTGTACGATACCAATGGCGATCTTGGAGGAAAAAATGAGCACTGAACTTAAGAATGTTAATGCAAGCCTGTTCGATACCTCAATTACAGAGGCAAGATTCGGCATTCCTTCTGTTCCACACCCTCCCCGTATCCTCATGCTGTACGGCTCTGTACGTGAACGTTCATACAGCAGACTGGCAACTGAAGAAGCGGCAAGGTTGTTGACTGCCATGGGCGCAGAAGTTCGGATCTTCAATCCTTCTGGCTTGCCTCTTCCTGATGATGCGCCTGATTCGCATCCCAAAGTCATGGAATTGCGTGAGCTGGTTCGTTGGTCCGAAGGGATGGTGTGGTGTTCACCTGAACGCCATGGTGCAATGACCGGCATAATGAAGGCTCAAATCGACTGGATACCTCTATCGGAAGGGGCAGTTCGCCCGTCGCAGGGGAAGACGCTTGCCGTCATGCAGGTCTGCGGTGGCTCTCAGTCTTTCAATGCCGTAAACCAGATGCGCATTCTTGGCCGCTGGATGCGGATGATCACCATCCCAAATCAGTCCTCCGTGGCAAAAGCCTGGCAGGAGTTTGATGAAGATGGACGGATGAAACAGTCGTCTTATTACGACCGCATTGTGGATGTGATGGAAGAGCTGGTGAAATTCACGCTGCTGACAAGAGGTAATTCAGCCTATCTCGTTGATCGCTACAGCGAACGAAAAGAGTCAGCAGAAGAACTTTCTCGCCGAGTAAATCAGAGCAAAATTTGAGGGCTGGTATGAGTGATGTAACGGCATTCAACAACTGCATGAGTGTGTTCTGGCGGCAACATGAAGCCGAACTCTCTCGCTTTCTGACATCGAAGACAGGTGATAGCGAAAAAGCAGCAGATCTTCTGCAAGAGCTATTCCTGCGTGCCCGTGCTCATTCAGACAATTTCTGCGAAATGGAGAATCCGCGAGCCTGGCTGTATCGGGCGGCGAGGAATCTGCTGATTGATGAGTACCGCACCACCAGGGAATTCGTTGAGCTGGAAGAAGAGGCCCCACTGCCTGATGTATCCCATGATGCGATCTCAACGCTGGATATTTGCCTGCCTGAAACATTACAGGCGTTACCCGAAGATGAGCGGTGGCTGATTGAAGAGTCCGATCTTAACCGGCGTCCCCAGCAGTCCCTGGCCGATGAACTGGGAATCACGCTTACGGCGTTTAAATCCCGTTTACTACGGGCCAGAAAGCACCTGAAAGAAGCGATGACAGAACTTTGCCAGATTGAGGCAGATGACACTTCTCCCGTCTGCTGCCACAAAAAAATGAATTAATCGCGCATCTTTTTCCCACCATCTTCGTTTACCTCAGTGTAAAGCCAAATGACTAAACACTGAGGTAAACAGTCCATGTCAAAAATTGAGATCTTTGAAGCAGCAGGTTGCTGTGCAACCAGCAGCGTTGTGGTCAGCGACGAAGCCGTCAAATGGAACGCCAGCGCCGAATGGGCGAAAAAGAATGGTGTTGATATTCAGCGCTACAGCCTTGCGAAAAACCCGCAGCAGTTCCTGAATACACCTGTGATCAAAGAGTTTCTGAACACTTCAGGGATGGAGTCCCTCCCTGTTACCTTGCTCGACGGCAAGCTGGTGATGGCAGGCAAACTGCCGACTCGTGAAGATATCGCCCGTTGGGCCGGTATTCCGCTTACTCAGGACTGGAGTGAAGACAGCACCCAACCACGTTGCTGCAGCATTCCACGTATGCCTTAATTCCAGAGGAGCTATTGCTGATGAATATGCCATTTTTAAAAGACATCCCCCCGTTCATCTTCTTCACCGGTAAAGGTGGAGTGGGTAAAACATCCCTCGCTTGTGCTACTGCGGTATGGCTGGCCGATCAGGGTAAGAGAACGCTTCTGGTGAGTACCGATCCGGCTTCCAATGTCGGCCAGGTATTTAGCCAGACTATCGGCCACCGAATTACAGATATCAGTACCGTACAAAATCTTGCTGCGATGGAAGTTGACCCTATGGCTGCGGCACAGGCTTATCGTGACCGTGTGCTTGACCCCGTTCGTGAGCTGATGCCAGCCGATGTGGTCAGCAGCATTGAAGAGCAGCTTTCAGGTTCATGCACCACGGAAATTGCTGCGTTTGATGAGTTTACCGGTCTTCTGACCAATCATCAGTTGCGGGAAAAATATGACCATATCGTATTTGATACCGCGCCAACCGGTCACACTATCCGCATGCTTGAGCTACCGGGAGCCTGGAGCGGTTATCTGGAAGCGAACCCCGATGCCGCTGCAAACCTCGGGCCTCTGGTGGGGCTTGAGAAACAACAGCACCAGTACTCAGATGCGGTTAAAGCGCTGTCTGATGCAGCTCTCACACGATTAGTGCTGGTTGCCCGCGCCCAGGCTTCGACACTGAAAGAGGTTTCCCATACCCACGATGAGCTGTCTGCTATCGGTTTGCAACATCAGCACCTTGCCATTAATGGTGTACTACCGCCGTTTGCGGGTGAGGATGATCCACTGGCGCAAAGTATTCTGGCTCGGGAAGAAAAAGCATTACAGGCAATGCCTGATAATCTGGCTAATCTTCCCCGCTCACAGCTGTATCTGAAGCCATTTAACCTGGTCGGTCTGGAAGCATTGCGGGAGTTATTTACAGAGAGCAAAGCCGCACCGGCTCTCCCTGCTACTACGCTGAATACTCTGGATTTGCCGAAACTTGCTTCACTAGTTGATGAACTGAGCCAGACTGGCAAAGGGCTGGTCATGACGATGGGGAAAGGCGGCGTGGGCAAAACGACCGTTGCGGCATCAGTCGCGGTATCGCTGGCGAAACGTGGCCACAAAGTCCACCTGACCACATCCGATCCGGCAGCACATCTGTCTTACACGTTGGATGGCTCGCTGCCCAATCTTCAGGTCAGCCGTATCGACCCGAAGGTAGAGACAGAACGTTATCGCCGCTTTGTCCTGGAAAATCAGGGCAAAGGATTAGATGCAGAAGGGCTGGCGGTGCTGGAGGAAGACCTCCGCTCGCCATGCACTGAAGAGATCGCCGTCTTCCAGGCATTCTCCCGAATCATCAAAGAGGCAGACGACCATTTTGTCATTATGGACACCGCGCCAACGGGCCATACGCTCCTGCTACTGGATGCGACTGGAGCCTATCACCGGGAAATGGTGCGTCAGATGGGGCAAACACATGACCACGTCATCACTCCAATGATGCAATTGCAGGATCCGGAGAAGACGAAGGTGATTATCGTGACGCTTGCCGAAACGACACCTGTACTGGAAGCTGCAAACCTGCAGTCCGATCTGCGCCGGGCCGGGATCGAGCCGTGGGCATGGGTTGTTAATAACAGCCTGGCAGCTGCTGAACCGTCTTCACCTTTCCTGAAGACCAGGGCTAACCGCGAGCTGCCTCTCATCTCTGATGTGGAAGAGCAGTATGCAGAGCGTATTGCATTAACAGCGCTACAGAGCGAAGAGCCGGTTGGTATTGACCTGCTGGAAGAAATGGCGAAGTAACAATGAAGGGGGCGTTTGCCCCCTTCATGCTTTGCTGTCGTTCTATTTCCCCGATGGATAACAAAGTCCTCTGTCATTTTCCAAAAAGAATCTTTTCGAGTTCGATTAACTGTTGCTGAGATTGCTCATTGAGATGGGCCTCAGCCTGGTCATATAAAAAATATGGGTACAGGAAGCACATATTTGTCTCCCTGCATGAATGAAAACAAAAGATGGTATGGAAGATTAGCCTGCTTGTTGGGTCATAAGCTTTTGTATTTACCTTTCCTTTAGCTTTTCAAGTAACCTTAAAAAAGATGCCAACGGGAACAGAGCAATGAAAATCGTTAACGCAGAAGAAAAGCACATCCCCGCCATATGCGATATCTACGCCCATCATGTTATTCATGGTACCGCCAGCTTTGAAACTGAACCACCGGATACCCATGAGATGCTTGCCCGCCTGAAAAAGATCCGCAATCAGGCGCTGCCGTGGGTTGTCGCGTTAGAGGAAGAAAAGGTCATCGGGTATTGTTATCTCACTCGTTACCGTGAACGCTACGCCTATCGCCACACCCTCGAAGATTCAATTTATATTCACCCGGATGCGCAGCGTCAGGGGACAGGAAAAGCGTTGCTGCGCCACGTCATTGCCTGGGCAGAAACACACGGCTACCGGCAGATGATAGCCATTATCGGCGACAGCAATAATGAGGGTTCGCTGAAAGTCCATCAGCAGGTCGGATTTACAGAAAAAGGCACGCTGAAAGACATTGGTTTCAAGCATGGTCGCTGGCTGGACACGGTTTTGCTGCAACGAAATCTGGGGGAAGGGAACAGCTCGCTGCCATAAGATTCAGGCCTTATGCTCTGAAACAGGAAAAAGGGGGCATTCGCCCTCCTTCATATTTATTTCCGTCTTTAACTATTTCTGACGCCGATATTGAGAGAGTTTTCTTCTACCTACCGGAAATATCATCCGTTTTTCTCTTTCTGAAACCAATGCTTAACAGTTGAAAGGTAAGTTTGTATTCGAGCACATAGGTTGCTGGAGGGGAATAAATCCCGTCTCCCCGAACTAAATTGTGACGTTTGCAACCGGGATACCGGAACCTGAGGAGATGCAAAAACGGTGAACACACCTCCACTTCTACTTAGCAGCAAGATTACCTGGTGCGTTGGTTTGGCCCAGTTAATTAACTGGGGGATTACCTACTACCTGTTGGGTGCTTTTGGTAGCGCCATTGCTAATGACACGTCGTGGGGGCAACCTCTTATCTTCTCAGGGTTGACGCTGGCTATGGGCATCATGGGGCTCATTTCACCGATATCCGGGCGATTATTAGCATCGATGGGGGGAAGAAAAGTCCTGCAGCTTGGTGCTCTCCTGAACGGCCTTGGATGCCTGCTCCTGGCAACGAGTCACTCCCTATACATTTACTTAATGGCCTGGCTGGTGATGGGCATAGGTATGCGCCTTTCACTTTATGATGCAGCTTTCGCTGTTCTCGTAAATCTTGCAGGGCCGACAGCCAGAAAATCTATTACACAGGTGACCCTGCTCGGAGGTCTGGCTTCTGTTGCCTTTTGGCCAATTGGCGAGGGCTTACTGAGCCTGCTGGGCTGGCGATGGGGTGTTGGCTGTTACAGCCTGTTCGCCCTGATAAGCATTTTGCTTTGTATTTCTTTGCCAGATAACAAAAGAGAACGAGGTGTAGCCCCCCGCGAATCGACGGAACAGGGCATCCAGCATCTTGAGCGGGACTATCTGAAATGCGGGTTGTATGCAGCATTGATGGCATTGCTCAGTTTCCTGTCCACAGGAATTTCAACCCATTTACCTCTGATTCTGGCCAGTGCTGGTGTCCCGGTACTTGTTGGTTCCTTATGGGGGGTGGGACAGGTCAGTGCACGTCTTGGCGATATAGCGATGGGGAGTCGAGGATCTGCTCTGGGGCTGAACCTGATAGTGGGGATTTTGCTTCCTTGTTGTTTCATGATCAGCCTGCTGGGACAGACATCCATCGTGGGGACCGGCTTGTTCGTTCTTGGATATGGTGCCGTCAACGGTCTATCTACTCTGGTGAGAGCAACATTACCATTAACTCTGTTTGACCCGCGCCTGTACGCCAGTCGCATGGGAACATTGCTCATGCCGAGTTTTTTTCTGTCGGCACTGGCCCCTTCACTCTATGCCAGCTTTCGCGAACGATTTGGGGATACTGGCATGCTGATCATTTCACTGGTATTTGCGTGTGTGGCAGCAATCATAGCCATATGGATCTATTTGATTGGAAAAGATAAACAGGCACTACAAAGAGTGCCTGTTGATATAACATCGAACGTTAATGAGTAGGCAAGCGCGTACGAGTCTCACAACTGCACTACACGCCTTTATCCAGTTGTTCCAGTTGCTGTTGTAAAGAAAGGCGATCTAGCTTCTCAAACGGCAAACTCAGAAACAGTCTGATGCGACTGGCTATTTGCTTCTCGACGTCCACAAATGCCTGGTACATTGCTTCCGAATCGCCCTCTGCGAGTGCGGGATCTTTGAATCCCCAATGGGCCGTCAGCGGTTGGCCTGGAAATACCGGGCATCCTTCTCCAGCCATTTTGTCACACAAGGTGAAAATGAAATCCATTTTTGGTGAGTCGACTTGCTGATACTGCAGGAGACTTTTACTTGAAAGGCTGGAGATGTCAAACCCCTGACTTTTCAATACTTTTAGCGTCAAAGGGTGCGGTGATGAAGCGGGATGGCTGCCGGCGCTAAACGCCTTGAAAATCCCACCACCGAGCTGATTCATTAAAGCCTCAGCAAAAATACTTCTGGCAGAGTTGCCTGTGCACAGGAAAAGGACATGGTACGTTTTATCCATCATTTCAGCCTCTGAGTAAAAATCGCATAAGCTCTGTCACCAGGCAGCAATAAATAGAGCTGCCTGGTGAAATGGAACTACTTGATTACACGCTGCCCATGTGCGTCGATCACCTTTTCACCGTCTTCTTTAGTAAATTCACCTCTCTGTGCATCAGGCAAAATATCCAGTACCACTTCCGATGGGCGGCACAGTCGGGTTCCCAGTGGTGATACAACAATGGGTCGGTTAATCAGGATCGGATGCTGCAACATAAAGTCGATTAACTGATCATCAGTAAATTTATCTTCGGCGAGTCCCAATTCTTCATAAGGCTCAACGTTTTTACGAAGCAGGGCTCGTACTGAAATACCCATATCTGCAATGAGTTTGACCAGCTCATCGCGTGAAGGTGGATTCTCAAGATAGAGAATTACGGTCGGCTCAGTACCGCTGTTTCGGATCATCTCCAGCGTATTACGCGATGTGCCGCAGGCCGGGTTGTGATAAATGGTGATGTTGCTCATATCAGTATCTCATTACAAAGTGAAAGAGAGACGTAGCGCCAGCGCGGCCAGCGTTACAAACAGCACAGGCAGAGTCATGACGATCCCGGTGCGGAAATAGTATCCCCAGGTGATGGTCATATTCTTCTGTGAAAGCACATGCAGCCAGAGTAGCGTTGCCAGGCTGCCGATAGGTGTTATTTTCGGTCCCAGATCGCAGCCAATCACGTTGGCATAAATCATCGCCTCTTTGATAACGCCTGTTGCGGTGCTGCCATCAATAGAGAGAGCGCCAACCAGCACGGTAGGCATGTTATTCATGATGGAAGACAGGAATGCAGTCAGGAAGCCAGTACCTAAGGTAGCAGCCCAAAGACCTTTATCAGCAAGTACGTTCAGCACGTTAGACAAGTATTCTGTCAGCCCTGCGTTGCGTAATCCGTAGACCACCAGATACATCCCCAGTGAGAAGATCACGATCTGCCAGGGCGCACCGCGCAGCACTTTACCGGTGTTAATCCCATGACCTTTTTTGGCCACCGCAAACAGGATTGCGGCTCCCACTGCCGCGATTGCACTCACAGGAATTCCGAGTGGCTCGAGTACAAAAAAACCGACTAACAAAAGGACTAAAACAATCCAGCCCGTTTTGAATGTTGCTGGATCTTTGATGGCTTTTGCGGGTTCTTTCAGTCGCGCCAGCTCATAAGTGGGCGGGATATCTTTGCGGAAAAAAAGATGCAGCATCACCAGCGTGGCGACAATGGCGGCGATATCCACTGGCACCATCACCGACGCATATTCTGTGAATCCCAGACGGAAGAAATCAGCCGAAACGATATTGACCAGGTTCGATACGATAAGTGGCAAGCTGGCGGTATCGGCAATAAACCCTGCGGCCATTACAAACGCCAGCGTGGTGCTTTTACTGAACCCCAGCGCTAGTAACATGGCGATAACGATCGGCGTCAGAATTAACGCCGCGCCATCGTTGGCAAACAATGCCGCCACCGCCGCGCCGAGCAGAACAATATAGGTAAATAGCAGACGTCCACGCCCATTGCCCCAGCGGGAAACGTGCAGGGCAGCCCATTCAAAAAAGCCGGACTCATCCAGCAACAGACTGATGATAATGACGGCAATAAAGGTGGCCGTGGCGTTCCAGACGATATTCCACACCACCGGAATATCGGCGATATGAATCACACCCGATGCCAGAGCCAGTACGGCACCCAGCGTGGCGCTCCAGCCAATGCCTAATCCCTTTGGCTGCCAGATAACCAACACGATGGTCAGGATAAAAATGGCTCCTGCCAGTAACATATAACCTCCCGAAAGGGCAGCAAAGCTGCCCCGAATAATGACAATAATTAACCAGCGAGTTGTTTGAGTTTGTCGATGCCGGTCGGTTCTGACGCCAGTACAGGAACAAGAGCTACGCGACTGGCATGCTGGAATTTAACGCTCTCGATCTGCGGAAGTTCCTGTTGTGCCCGCAGACGAAGCAGCGGTGAACGGGTATCGGCAATGGAAAGGCTGTTATTGATAATCCAGCCCCAGGGATGAATCCCTGCGCGTTCAAGGTCGGCCTGCAAATTTGCCGCCTCAAGCACAGGCGTGGTTTCCGGCAGCGTGACCAGTAACACTTTGGTTCGCTCCGGGTCCTGAAGCTGCATCATTGGCGTGGTGAAATGGCCTTTATCGCCCATTTTCTTAGCAATTTCGCGGTGATACGCCCCGGTGGCATCCAGCAGTAGTAGCGTATGCCCGGTGGGTGCCGTATCCATGACCACGAAGCGCTTACCCGCTTCACGAATCACCCGTGAAAAGGCCTGGAAGACCGCAATCTCTTCGGTGCAAGGAGAGCGTAAATCTTCTTCCAGCAGGCGTTTTCCTGCTTCGTCCAGTTCGCCTCCCTTAGTGTCAAGAACATGCTGACGGTAGCGTTCCGTTTCCTCGTGAGGATCGATCCTGCTGACCTGCAGATTCTTAAGGCTGCCATTGAGGGTTGTGCTGAGATGCGCCGCAGGATCAGACGTTGTCAGATGGACATCAAATCCCATTTCGGCCAGTCTGACGGCAATGGCAGCAGCCATCGTGGTTTTCCCCACGCCACCTTTGCCCATCAGCATGATCAAACCATGTTCATTACGGGCAATGTCATCAACTAGCGCAGAGAGCGATGGAATATCAGGACGTTGCTGAATGTAGTCTGCAGAAGATAATACTGCTTCTGGCTGAGTGGAGAGAAGCCCGCTGAGTGCAGATACACCGACCATATTAACCGGTTGAAGGAATAGCGTGTCAGTTGGAAGGCCAGAAAGATCAGAGGGAAGATGAGCTAGCGCTTCCTGTTCACGTTCCCATATTGCTGCAGCCAGTGTATCGGTAGCGGCTTCAGTTTTTGGAAGAACGCCATTAATGACCAGATACTGATTTTTAAGACCGATGGCGGCAAGTTCCAGATGAGTTCTGGCGACTTCCAGTAGCGTTGATTTCTGCAACCGCGCGACTAAAACCAGTCGGGTGCGTGTTGGGTCAGACAACGCTTCAACGGCATGAGCATATTGTTCACGCTGTTTTTCCAGTCCCGCCATTGGGCCCAGACAAGATGCGCCATCTGGATTACTCTCTATAAAACTGCTCCATGCACCAGGCAACTGGAGAAGGCGGATAGTATGGCCAGTAGGTGCTGTATCAAAAATGATATGATCAAAGCGGGTCAGCAGAGAGGCGTCAGTCAGCAATCCAGTAAACTCATCAAATGCAGCAATCTCGGTTGTGCATGCACCCGACAGTTGTTCGTTGATGCTGCTAACGACGTCATCAGGCAGGACGCCTTTAATTGGGTCAACGATTCTGGCCCGGTACTGCTGTGCAGCTGCCTGAGGATCAATCTCAAGAGCCGATAATCCCGGAACAGAGGCTATTGGTTGAATGGTGTTGCCTATCGTCTGGCCAAACACCTGGCCAACGTTTGAGGCCGGGTCGGTACTGACCAGCAATACTCGTTTACCCTGTTCTGCAAGACGGATCGCTGTGGCGCAGGAAATAGAGGTTTTACCTACACCACCTTTACCAGTAAAAAACAGATAAGGGGGTATATTTTCTAAAAATTTCATTTGTCCTCCTGGCATACTTAACAACAAGAAGTATTACCACCGCAGCAGCCTGAAGGCGCTAATCCTACTTTCTCCAGCGGAATCCCAAACCACCGTGCAAGTTCAGCCCGTTTCGGATAACGTCCGGCCATCACTGTTTCGCCATCCAGTAACAGTAGTGGCAGTCCTTCCGCACCGGAAGCCTCAATGAATGCTTTAACTTTCTCGTTCTGGACAAAGCTCATCGGTTGCTGTGCCAGATTGTAACGATCTACCTGAACACCTCGTTGTTTAAGCCATTGTACATCCGCAGAAAAATCAACCAGAGCCTGATCGACATCAGTACCGCAGACACCGGTGCTACAACACATCGCTGGGTCGAATACCGTTAGCGTTTTCATCCTTAACACCTCACATGTGGAAAATCATATATATTCAGGCAAATTTTTAAATACAAATAGCCTTACTGCTGTTAGTGCAGTTGACTGAAGCCAGTTTACGGGCGATGGCCTGAAGATCGTCCTGTTGGCTTAACCTGGCCTGCTCAATAATCTGCGCAGCCCATGAAGGAATGTGTGGGGATAAGCGGTAATGAACCCATTTTCCGTGCTTACTATCAAGCAAAATCCCGCTTTCCCGCAACATTGCCAGATGCCGGGAGATCTTAGGCTGTGATTGATCAAGTGCAGTGCAAAGATCACAGACGCACAACTCCCCCATGGTTCTGAGTATGAGAACAATACCCAGACGTGTTTCATCAGACAGATTCTTAAAGAGTTGTAGGGAAGTAAGCGACATCATTCCTCCTGTTCGTTTGGGTAACGATATCTCCAGCGGAGATGAAAATCAACAACATATACGCATAAGCGAATGTATTTGATAAATGTCAAAACAATGACAAGTTCGTACACCCATACTACCTCTGTTTTCTTTTGTTATGTCTTTTTATTCATATTTATGTAAACAATAAATTGAAGGGTAACTATGAATACCGATGATGACGACTATCCAAAAGATTCCCAAAAACGGAAACTTATATCTACATTAGCCATTGCGACTGGAGCTGCGCTTGTTATAGCTCCTACTCAGGCAGCCCCCAGACTTACTGAAAAAAAACAGCACTGGTGTATGGTCATAGATCTGCGTAAATGCGTGGGTTGTCAGGCATGTACTGTCAGTTGCAAAATCGAGAATCACGCACCGCCGGGGCAATTCAGAACCTGGGTCGCCGATATTGAAGTTGGTCAATATCCAAAAACCAAAAGACAGTTTCTTCCGCGTCTATGTAACCATTGTGAAAACCCTAGCTGTGTCCCTGTTTGTCCAACAGGTGCTACGTTTAAACGCAATGATGGCATTGTTCTTATCAATCAGGATATTTGTTGGGGCTGTGGTGCCTGTGTTACTGCCTGCCCTTATGATGCTCGTTTTATTAATACTGAAACCAAAACAGCTGATAAATGTACCTTTTGCGCGCATCGCATAGAACAGGGGCTCGTCCCAGCCTGTGTCGAAACTTGTGTCGGTGCAGCAAGGGTTTTTGGTGATCTGAATGACAAAGAAAGTGAAGTGCATAAATTATATTCAGAGCATATAACAAATGTTTTGAATCCAGCAACGGGTAACAAGCCTCAGGTATTTTATATTGGGTTAAACAATGAAATGACTGTAGGAGAAGAAATAAAAAGTAAGACTTGGACGAAAGAGTTTTCTGATGTTTTCGATCAGGAACTCCCCTGGGTAAATCAGGAGTAAATCATGATGACGACCATTTTAAATATTGCACATCAATCTCCATTTGGCTTGCTTTTTATTAATTACTCGCTATTGTTAGGTGCATCAGGAGGTCTCGCTGTTATCTGGTCCTTCCTTAACTGGGGGAGTCAGTCAAAGACTAACCTTTTACCTGTGGCATTGGCTTTTGCATTAGCATTTGGAGGCATATTAAATGTATTAGCAGAGGTACAGCAACCCGGCCGGTTAATTTATGGATTTATATATGGTTGGGAACACTGGTACGGTTCAATAATAAAATATGGTGTACTGATTTTACCCCTGTTTTGCCTGTTACTAATCCTGCAACTCACGCCATTAAAGCTGTCTGTTTTCGTTGATAAATTAACGAAAATCCTTCTTATAGGAACTGGAATATTTTTAGGGATGTACTCTGGAATATTCATGACTAATGAGCATGGTATTGCACTCTGGAATACCCCACTGTCTGCAGTCTTAATGTTACTTAGTGGACTTTATACTGGATTCATAGCCTACAGTTTAGTTTCTAAACATACTAATGAACAACCGGCAGTAATTTCATCTTATTGCGGGCTTGGTGTGATGCTTATTACTATGTTTATTTTATTGCTATTCACATGGTGGGGGCATGTCTTTGCGGGAGAAACTATCAGCACCTCCTTTGGTTTACTTGATTCTAACTATTTAGCAACGCAGATAATTACTGTGGGAGCGTTGGTTTTAGCTTGCGTTATGATTGCTGTAATTAGATCTAAAAATAAAATCCACTACATAATTATCATTATTCTATCTGCTATCTCTGCCTGGGGTGTTCGTTTTCTTTTGTTGGTTGGGGGGCAGGGAACGAGTCGTAGCAGCGCCGGAGTCTTTACTTATCACCCTGAACCAAAAGAATATTTATATTCTTTTGGTAGTATATTTTTCATGGCAGGTATTCTTGCTTTAGTCATATTGTTTTATGAGAATTTCCAACACAAATATCCGGCACATACAGGAGGAGAAATTAAATGAACAGACGTCATTTTCTTACAGGTTGTGCCGCGCTAGGTGTAGGTGTTGGTGCCAGTATTTATGGAAAAGTATTTTACCGTGCAGGTACATTCTTAGATGCAGGAGAGCAAGCAAAATCAACCTTTTATGGTCAGTCAACTGAACCTGAATGGCTGCTTGATAAAGAAACTGGCCAGCATGTTATAAATCCCAATTATATGGTACGTCATTCTGTATGTCTTCAGTGTCATGGAGAGTGTGGACTGAGAGCCAAAGTGAACCGTAAAACCGGAAAACTGGAACGCTTACAGGGTAATCCATATCATCCGAACACATTGATTGATTATAAGGATATGAATATCCCGGTGGTGGACACTGCCAATACTCCGGGTACACTATGTGCCCGAGGGAACGCGGGTCTACAAACTGCTTACGACCCATATCGACTGACAGTTCCCCTGAAGCGCTCTGGCCCGAGAGGAAGTAATAAATGGGTGCCTATTGAGTGGGAAAAACTGATCGATGAAGTGGTCAATGGTGGAAAGATTTTCGCTGATACAGGTGATGAGGCTAGTCAAAACCTTGAGATAAAAGGATTCCGGGCATTATATGAAAAACGTGATGAATGGATTGATGATAACAATCATGACTTAGGGCGAGTATCTAATAAGCTTGTTATACAAAGCGGACGTATTGTTAAAACGCGAAAAGATTTTCAGACTCGTTTCGCGAAATCCTTTGGCACAGTTAATAATTACGAACACACTAATATATGCGAATTAAGCCATCACATTGCTACGAGTGCTGTATATACTGAGCATAATAATTTTAAAGCAGATCTTTGTGAGTCAGAGTTTGTTTTATATTGGGGAACCGCGCCTGGAGAAGCTAATTTCCCTATGCAGACATTAGGGAAATACTCAGCAGAGGCGCGTTCAAAGGGCTGTAAAATTGCTGTTATTGATCCAGTATTACCCCGAACTATAACGGATGACCCAAATATGTTCTGGCTTGCTCCGCGACCAGGTACTGATGGTGCTATCGCAATGGGGATGATAAGCTGGATTATAGATCATAATCGCCATAATACGGATTTTTTAAGTTACCCTAATCAGTCTTCTGCCAAAAATGCTGGTGAAACTTGTTTCACGGATGCCAGTTATCTGATTATTACCGATGAAACACATCCTAATTTTGGGAAATTTATTACTTCTAGTGAAGCTGCCTTGGGGGACAGTAACGACAGTGTCGTAATTAATCTCACTGGTATTCCAGAATTAGCGGAAAAATGTGTTAAAGCAATACTGGATTATAGCGGGAGTGTTAATGGTATAGGGGTTGCTACAGCATTTCATTTATTAAAGACATCAGCGAATGATTATTCTCTAGAGTATTATGCCGATATCAGTGGTGTTCGCATTGACGATATTGTCAATTTAGCTGACGAGTTCACTAAGCATGGACGAAAAGCATCCACAGAGTTTTATCGTGGAATTGCACAGCACCCGAACGGTTATTATACAGGTTTTGCAATAAATCAGTTGAACGTCTTAATCGGTAATTTGAACTGGAGTGGTGGTGGTTCCCTCGGGGGAGGTGGATTCCCTTATGACAAAGGGGTATATGACCTGACTGCTATTCCTTCTCTGGTGCCAGCTCAATTTGGTATTAAAATTACCCGTGAAGATGGCTTTCGCTATGAAGATTCTACTGAATTTAAGACAAAGGTTGCTCGTGGCGAAGCCCCCTACCCAGCTAAAAGGCCGTGGTTCCCTTTCACTAAAGATATTTTCAGTGATATCTTGCCTTCAGCACTGGAAGGTTATCCGTATACAGCCGACATTCTGTTGTGGCATATGTGTACGCCTTTATACAGCGCTCCAGGCATGGGTAAAGAAGATATTATTCGAGGGGTTTGTGATCCAACAAAAATACCATTAATTATTGCCAGTGATATTGTCGTTAGTGATACCAGCATGTATGCAGATTATATTATCCCTGACATTACATATCTGGAACGTTATGTCCAGCATCCGATGCTTGAAGCAACTATGGTCAAGGGGACTGCTGTACGTTATCCCGTTATCGAGCCGCTGACTGGAAAAAACCAGGCGGGACAACATTTTTGTCTTGAGACTTTCTTTATTGATATAGCTTCGAAATTAAACATGGCTGGGTTTGGGAAAAATGCTATCCCTGACAGTAATGGAACTCTATGGCCTCTCGAAAAAATGGAGGATTACTATCTGAAAGGTACTGCAAACGTTGCTTATAGTGGAACACCAGTATCGGATGCTACTGATGATGATATAAAAATTGCCGGTCTTGAAGATTACCAGAAGAAGTATTTCAGTAGTCTTAAGTCTGATGAATGGAGAAAAGTACTTTTTTTAATGTCACGCGGTGGTCGTTTTGAGCCAGTTACTACCAGACGGAATGGTACGCAATTGAAAAATCAATTCAATAATCGTATCAGAATGTACAATGAAAAAATTGCTCAGGGTCTAAATAGTTTTACCGGTGAACGTTTTTCAGGAACTGCACTTTGGCAACCATCTCTCACTATGATGGGGAAAAAAGTGGATGAGCTCGATCAGGGCAAAGGTATGGATTTTACAATATTGACCCGAAAAAGTGCACTTCAGACCCAGTCCCGACTGTCTTCCAACAGTTTTATCCGAGAGATACAGCCGACAAACTGGGCTGAAATTAATACCGAGGATGGGAAAGCTCTCGGTTTGAAAACCGGTGATAGTGTATGGGTCGAAACTGTTGAAGGGCGTAGGCGTTGTGAAGTAAAACTCAGAGATGGGGTTGCACCCGGAGTGATCAGCTTTATCGTTGGCTATGGCCATTGGGGTTACGGAGCAACCGATATTGATATTGGTGGGAAGCGAATTAAAGGCAGTAAAATCCGGGCTGCGGGGATAAATTTAAATCCAATAATGCGACTGGATCCAGATGTATGGGGGATGCCGCTTATGGATCCAATTGGTGGCAGTAGCAGTTTCTTTAATACACGAGCTAAAATTATCAAAGCGTAGGGGGCAAGTATGTGTGAAGTGGAAGAGTTGAGAAGAACCTGTGATATTGCTGGATCCTTACTACTCAAAAGCCCTGAACAAGAGCTTATTGACTGGATAAAGCAATGTACAGGGCAAAACCTTGCGATTAAAGAATGTCAGCAGGCGTTTTATGACTATTTCTGCTTCCCACAATCTGGTTTGTTTTGTCCACCCTATAATCATGTCTTTAGTAATGGCTTACGTCATGGAGACATCTGGCAATTTCCTGCAGCAAGCTTTGATGGGGGAGCAGAAGAAGAGGATTTCTATCAAAAATTCAATTTTGCTCCCTCTATGCTTAACATCAAATTGCCGATGGTACATAAACATGTTCCTGGTGACCATTTTGGTGTGGAATTGCTTTTTATAAGTTGTGTGCTGACAAATAAAAATTTAAACACCCCCGAGACCTGGAGTATTTTAAAGGGATTTATATGTGCACACTTACCTGCTCTACAGGGGTATACCCATTTATTAGGCAGCCAAACTGAACCCTATATTAAAGTCGTAGCTGAATGTCTGGAGGAGTGCTTGTCAGGACTTGATTATTTACTTTCGATTGATTCTTGAACCAAAATGTAACTACATAGATATTCTCAGAAACAGAGCCAGATTAAAATATTAATCTGGCTCTCAGTGCTTACCAGGTTGGCGCATTACTTGGTATTCTGTGGCGATTCAATCCTTAATGGTTAGGGGCAGTGTCTGGAACAAGTGCTGAAGCGCCTGAGCCAATCAGTATATTGATATTGGATAAATCATTCCGACATTCTGATCTTAAGGTTTCTGTAGTTAAGGCAAATAATGTATCTTTTGAGAACGCTGAGAAACTTGAAGAAAAACATTCCAGGTTGTATGTCGGATTTATATTAAGCTATACATCTACGGTTAATGGTGTATCTTTTACAAAATACGAAGTTTGCGAGTTTCAGAGATGGAATTATGATAAATGTCGTGGTTATTTAAGATTCATTTTTTATTTTCTGGGTTCTGTCAGAACGAAAATAAACTGCCAGGGCGTATCATTCAATGAGGATATTATTGATGGTTTGATGGCATGTAGGTTATTTCCATCAACAATTAAAGGCATGTTATCAGAAACTTGGTTTATTGCTGATCGAATAGGTCATATAGAAAGTAATTACGATGTAGAGATAAATTCAGTTGAGTATTTAAACAGATTTAACAGACTTATACGTTTATTGTGTTTCGGTAGTTCTGTGACAATTTTAGATATTGAATATACAACGAAAGACTTTTCATATGGATGGATTATAAAGTACTCATGTAATGGGGAATATCATACGGAGTTTTACCATAGTCTGGCCACTGGTCTGGACGATATTTATGATAAGTTCATCGTCGAGAATCCATCATAAAGGTGACTATTGATTACATGTAAATCATTAAAGGTACCCTTCAAATTTTGGAGGGTTTCCTGCAGACTCGTCTTCCATGTCACAGATAAAAACTTGATAAAGGATCACGCTCCGATCTAATATCTTGCTCGTTGTACCGTTGCGTTGTATGCAACATGCCAATGCCTCGGCGATCTGAGAGAGGCGCCTTCGGGTGATCGCCATGCCAATGCCACCGTGACCTGAGAGGTGGCGCCTTCGGGCGGTAACTTCGTTTACCCTTTGAAAACGAAGATCGCATACAGTTTGAATCTGGCGATGAAGGTCCCTTTCACTTCTGTATCTGTTTTTCAGATACGTCTTGCAGCCGTTGTCTGGCCGCAATTTTCTTATCGTTTTCACTCTTTATGACGCTGCTGGCCGTTGCGAACTTTGCGGCGTGGGTATGACCATTTGGAACATTTGGGCATCTTCCACGACTGCATTGAGAGCAGAGGAGCGCGGCGTCACTTGTGCACGAGTGAAACGAGTACCAAGTGACGCGCGCAGCGCATAACAGGCAGAGCTGACGCACTGCCATTTCGACAACTTTTTTACCAACTGACCAACACGTACTTAAAGGTTTTAAGGGCCTTAAAAACGTACTTCATTCACTTCTTGTTCATTTATCAACCAAACGTCTTTCTCGTAAAAACGGGTAAGGACTTCATTCTGAAAGGAGAAAATCGACACGATATCGATGGCGACACCAGTCAACATACTGGTGTGTGGAAGCAGACTGATTAATTTCAGCCCGGTGCAAACCGCGAACAGGTCAGAGACCTGGGGAGCTTCGCAATAACTCAACATTTCGCCGCCCCGATGCACAGATATCTGTCGAGACGCAGGAAGCACAACCATAAACCGTGCCGTCGGGGTGAAATTCATCGTCTGTAGCTGTGGCGCAGCCGGTGTCAGTGCTTTTCCGTTCACGCAGACGGAAAAGCACTGACACCTGTTTAAATGGAGGGTTGTTTATGGCAAAACTGAATAAAAATCTTAAAACGCTTGCCAGGCAGGCAGGGGGAAGTTTTAAAACCGTTTCTGACCGAATGAAAATTGCGGACAGGTTTGCCGAACGTTTATTAAAACTTAATGTTCAAATCAGAGATATTAAAAATATCAAGACGGGGCATATCGAGTTGTATATGAAGAGCCGCCTTTCTGAAGATATTTCCAGACGCACACTTCAGAACGAAATGGCAGCTATCCGGGCTTTGTTACGTGTTGCGGGGAAAACATTCATGGCAAATCCTTCTCATGATAAACTGAGCAATCAGGCTCTGGGTATTTCGGAAACGAGCCGGGATGGAACTAAGGTTGCTATTCCCGATGCTTATTTTCGGCAGGTATTGACGAGTGTAGAGCAAAAGGATGATGGCGTTGCATGTGCAATGAGATTATCCAGATTACTCGGGTTAAGAACAGAAGAAACAGTACAGTCTGCTAAATCGTTGCGTACCTGGAAAAAAGCTTTACTCAATGGTGACGAAAAAATACGTGTTGTATTTGGGACAAAAGGAGGACGACCAAGAGATACAACGGTATTAGATCGTGAATCAACTCTGGCTGCAATCAATGCGTCCCTTAAACACTTGAATGAAAATAATGGAAAGTTGATTGATAAGCCATCATTACATACGGCTATTGAACGTTATCGCAATGTTGTCCGTGAGTCCGGATTAACAGGAAAATATGCGCCTCATAGTTTACGCTATGCCTACTCTGTTGATGTCATGAATTATCATATGAAAAGAGGTTTCACTAAAGAAGAGGCACAGGCTCTGGCATCAATGGATTTGGGACATGGCGATGGCAGGGGACAATACGTGGCTCGTGTTTATAATAAGGTAGAGGGTAATGAGTAAAAGCATTTTTGTTTCTGGTGAGGATTTGGTTATTGGTCGTGTGTTTTTGGGATGGAAGGAAAGGATTTCACGTATTATCGATAGGGGGCATTACGAGGTGGCTTGTTCACAGGAGGTTCATGCGCATTACGGAGACAAATTTACCCGTACTGATGCCTGTCTGTATTTCATCCGTGGCGCACTGTCTGAAACTTTCAGGAAATCACTGAGAGAAAAAGAAAACGCTCATGAAATGTAAAAATATGATCCTTTTTTCTGGTCAATTTAAACATGACACATTTTCTCAGGATATTCTCAGCAGTAGTGACTTTCCGTTAAGGGCTTCATCGTCCTGGTTCAAACCACAATGTGGGAAGATCTTTGCGTTGACACTATTGCCTGAGGTGCGGGAATTGTGTACGCTTAATTTGCTAACGTTGTCTCTGACAACTGCCAATGCCTGAGTGATTTGAGACAGGCGCCTTCGGGTAATCACATGCCAATGCCATCATAACCTGAGAGATGGCGCTTTCGGGCGGTTCAAACCTGTTTAACCTTTGCAAACAGGAACCTGATTACAGGTTAAGGTCCTTTTCTACATCACTTCACACTACCAAACACCTGATTTACTCATCCGGCATTTTTGGCCTGATTCTCACCCTGAGGGATACTTTCCCTTTGGGACGGTTCCCTTTTTTCATAAGGAATCGTACCCATGCATTACACCAGAATGATCAATCCGCTCGCGTTACTGAGTTGTGACTCACCCGCTTCTGCAAAAATCATTGTGGATTACGTAAAAACTCAGCTTAACGTTCGTCTGGATAACAAACTCATGGTCGACGCAGATCCTCAGGTTCCTGCTGACGGCCTTCCTGATTACCTGACTTTTCTCAGACATGTCGCGCATACAGTTGGTTTTGCAACTGAGCATGGCTTCATAAAACATACCTTTGTCGAAGAAGCAGTGAGCGAGCTTACGCTTCTGGGGACAGATGTTCACAGTTTTCACTGGAGTACAGCTTTTCTTCAGGGCGTTACCAGGTCTCGCGAGGAAAAAGAGCTGGACGAAGCTACAGAGCAATTGCGCGAAATGTTTTATCAGAGCGCCCATTTCTCAGACATCGCCTGACGGCCTTATTAGTCGAAGATTTTCTCACCCTAACGGGACTTCTGTCCCGGTCAGGGACAGGATTCCACAACTCTTTAAGGAATCCTTTATGAACGAGTTAATTCTCACCGAAGATTTTCACATCCGTGCCAGCGAGCGTAATGCTCACAAAGTTGCACTGGCTAAAGCGGAAGGCGAGCTGCTGAGTATCGCAGCGCTTCGCCGCCTTGACCTAAATACCGGGACAGATGAAGACGGCTTTCCGTATTATGTCTGGGATATGGCTTCTGTTGCCCGGGAACTGGCTGAACTGTATGTTCGAAAACTTATACCGGGATCATGGGAGGCATTCTTTAACGACCTCTGCCGCATGGCAGAAGGTATTGATAAAGAAGCCTGGATATATTTCTACAAAAGCGCAGTCAAAGACGAAGAGGCCTTTCTGTCTATGGAACGCAGCGATGCTGATTTCTGACGTGATGCACTGAACCCTATGGGGACTTTCTCCATACGGAGGTGGTTGTGTTTTCTGAATGAAGCCAGCTTATAACTGATGTACCAACCCATGCGGGGACAACCTCCCTGCATCTGCGGTGATGGTTTTCTCCGCATTAACTAAGGAGAAAACCATGAGCAGTATAATACTGTTGTTTATCACCCATACCACGCGCGTCCTCAGCCGCATTTCAGAAGCAATGCGGCAGCAGCAGGCCGAATGGTTCACCAACCGTAGCGGTCACAGCAGTTTCCGCGCCGAGGTCGTTCAGTCTGAAGGGGGTTTTACCGCCATCATTTCACGCAGAACGGGCTACAGTTCGCGTGACTGGCAGTATCAGCAACTGGCCAGCGCCGGTCAGTTTGCCTCCGCACGTAAGGCTTTACGGGCGGGACGGCAGATGGCGCAGCAGATGGCCTGGCTGCGTTACCGTTTCGACTGAATCAGTTCTGACTGATTAACACTTCCCGGAGGGACCTTCCCTCCAGGGGAAGTCTCCTCCTTATTAATTTAAGGAGTCCTGATGATTCGCTTTACCTCAACCGAATTACGCCCTCTTTTATCACAGCAGGGCGGTATGCAAAGGCCACTGCTGCTTGAAAAGAACCTTGGTATATACATCCGGGTTCCGGATGACCGAAACCCCGGCGAATGGCTCAGGGCATGGGCGGAAGGTTGTAATCCCTCGAAAGATGCAAACTGGTCGGAAAATGCAGACCTGTTAATTCCCGGGAAGGAATACGCTTTTCAGACCTTTATGGAGCAGAGCAAATTCGACGCCGTTCTGACCGAACACCACGATCTTTTTATGATGCCATCGGCCGGTCCACTGGGGACTGGTATGACAATTCGTAAAGAGACCCGTCCGCCAGAAAAGGTGTATGTCCTGGTGGAGGAATATCGCAGCAATATTCGTTGGCTCTACGATCAGTCTCTCCGGCATTTACCTGCCTGTGTGGGGAATGCGGAACGTCTGAGCTGGCGCTCGCAGGCGCTGTATGTGCTTGACAGGGTAATCCGTCTCGACTGTAAACGGGCAAAACCTGCTGATCGCGCGATATTTGAGAGTGCGGTTCGCAGCGTGCGCAGCAGCGTCAGCGAGGTGATGTCTGATGGCTCTTTCCGTTACGCGGCAACCCGCCGTTAGGTTGTATTACTGACTATCTCTGACTTTTTTCCACTCCCGGTGGCGCATTCTTCCGCCCCCGGGGAGGATGCGCCCTTTTTTACAGGTTGCATCCTTATGAACAAATCCATTCGCGGCCGTAAGGCCGCGCCGGCTCAGAAAGCCGATCTTTACCAGCAGGTCACCGACAAAATCATTGCTGCCCTGGGAAAAGGGGTTCCACCGTGGCGCCGGCCGTGGCGTTCTGCACAGAACGTACATGGCAGCGCGTTACCGGTGAATGCCACAACCGGCCGCCATTACAGCGGAGTGAATATACCCTTGCTGTGGATGTCTGCTGAAGAGCGGGGATTTCCATCCGATCGATGGCTGACATACCAGCAGGCGAAAGCCGTGGGTGGTCAGGTGCGCAAGGGTGAAACCAGCTCGATGGCCATTATCTACAAACCGTTTGAGAAACAGGCGACGGATGGCAACGATAACAAGCTGTTCGATAAAGACGGTAATCCCGTCATGGAGTCGCTTGCGATGCTGAAGCCGCTGCAACTTTTCAATGTCGCCCAGTGTGATGGACTGCCGGATGCTGTTGCCGGCATGCCGCCAACAGAGGCAGAAGAGGAGCGGCATTCCATACTCAGTGAACAACAACAGGGGCAGGTACTGTCAGTACTGAATGCAACCGGTGTGGTTTGCACATCGTACCGACAAAACCGGGCGTATTATCAGCCATCAACCGATCGAATTGTGATGCCTACGACTTCGCAGTTTAATTCTGAAGCTGATTACTGGTCCACGCTACTGCATGAACTGGTTCATGCAACCGGCCACAGCCGCCGCCTTAGCCGTGAAGGGATAACATCTTCTTCGCGAAAATTCGGTGATCCGGTTTACGCCTTTGAGGAGCTTATTGCCGAAACCGGCAGTGCTTTTCTTTGTGCAGAGCTGGGTATTTACGGTGATGTTCAACATGAAAGCTATCTGGCCAGTTGGCTGAAGGTACTTCGTGACGATAAAAAAGCCTTTTTCCGCGCCTGCCGGTTTGCCCGGGAAGCGTCGGAATTTTTACTGCAGCCACTGAACCGACAACCGGAACAGAACAAGGCTGCTTAACAATAAACTTGATGGCCCTGGTCATCAGCATCCCCTGAGGGTATCTCCTCAGGGAGATGCCCTCTGTCTAAACTAAAGAGGAGTAATAACTATGTTTTCATGGTGCAAAAACCGTCTGGAAATCACTGCGAAATCTGTTTGTATTGACGTGATGCAGTCCTGGATTGCCGGCACTGAAACTCCGCGTTATCGACATGCCATACGGCAGGCCATAAAGCTGTTTCTTGCTGGATGTGCCGGGATACTTAAGCCAACAAAAGCGACAGAGTTTACTGCTTATCCGATGCTTACGGCCGCCGGTACGGGGGCTTCTACTTCGGCAAACCAGGCGTTCCAGCATTTCCTGGAATTAATGGAAAAGGATGCGTGGCTCGACAGCGCTACTATTGCACGTATGGAGAAGATCTGGGTTCAGTCCGGCCTGGA
Organism: Citrobacter sp. T1.2D-1; assembly: GCF_950098555.1. Lineage (NCBI taxonomy): Bacteria > Pseudomonadati > Pseudomonadota > Gammaproteobacteria > Enterobacterales > Enterobacteriaceae > Citrobacter > Citrobacter sp. T1.2D-1. The sequence continues at coordinate 2,198 of NZ_CATNHH010000018.1, read as the reverse complement.
AACACTTAAATGGGAGAGTATTCCAGTTTCATCGCGCCAGATAATGTCCCAGTTGATGGCTGTTCACTATGCTGACTGGTTTGGTGTTGCCAGCTTCGGGGAACAGTTCGATCCGCAGGAGCGTTGGGAATGGCTCAGTATAATGCCGGCCGCGAGTTGTCCCTGCGATATGCTGATGATAATGCCGTCACGTCTTGCAACTGAGTTGAACGGTAACAGTGGTTTGTTCCGGGGGCTTAACACAACTGCAGATCTTTACACGCAGCTGTATGGTGTGGAGTTCCCGGCTGGTCATAAAGCCAACTGGAGCCGTGAATCACTGGGCACGATATTACTGACGTTCGATACCCCCTGGTACCCGCCATCTGGAGAGGTTATGGGTGAGATGTCAGAGCTGTTTGACTGTGAGATCCGTCATTACTGGAAATCAGTGGATGAAGGTTTTTCCGGATATAACTGTTTTGACCGCGGTGATCACGTTGACAGTGGCCCCTGGCCGGAAGAAATGCAGCAACTGAGCAACGGTGAAACAGCAAGAATGTACCTTGTCTCTACGGAAACCACAGCGGTAACGCCATATGCGGCGCCAGCGGCACAATACGGGAGCATTCGGGCCTGACACTAAACCAGGATAACCCGGGCTAACCGGTTCAACATACTGGCCACAACACTTGTTGTGGCTTTTTTTCACCCTGACGGGAAACACTGTTTCCCCGTCAGGGGCGTGTTTCCCGTTAAAGGAGACATGCATGAAAAATCTTATAAACCATGAAAAGGCGTTCATTTCGCTTTTCAACCAGACTGCTCGTTATCACCATCGACATCAGGTTTTTGAAGACTTCATCAGTTGCAGCGTTATTGCTCTTCAGAATGCCCTCAGTTTCTGCGAAAAGCGGGAGCAGAAATATCTACACATAGTTGCACGTTATGAAAAGAAGGATGTAGTCCGTATGGCAGAATTGCTGGCCCATGTTGTCAATGGGCTGGATGATTCACCGGGGGATTTTCTTGGACAGGTTTTCATGCAGCTCGAACTGGGTGATAAATATCGTGGTCAGTTTTTTACCCCATGGGATGTGGGCATCATGATGGCGCGCATGCAACTCGGCAACGTTGCTGATAATTTTGCGGACAAGCCTTTTATTACCCTGGCGGAGCCAGCCTGTGGCGCAGGATGTATGGTGCTCGCATTTGCCACTGTGCTGCGCGATGCCGGTTATTCACCACACCGGTATTTGTGGGTTTCAGCTACTGATATCGATCCGCTGGCTGCGGGGATGGCTTATATTCAGTTAACGCTGTGTGGAGTGCCAGGTGAAGTGGTTATTGGCAACTCTCTTTGCGATGAACGCCGTCGTGTGTTGCATACGTTTGCGCATTACCAGGGCAACTGGCCCGGTCGTTTACGTCATGTCCTGAATCAGGCCGCCTGAATAATAAAAAGCTCCCTCCCGGGGGCTTTTTTATTGGGTATAGAGATTGAATGGTTGATGAGGCAGCATCTTGCTACTGGCCGTTATAGTAGTCTTATCTGAGATGGCATTTCTCCGCGAACGAATTTAATGGTTAGCGGAGCATCAGTTCTGACCTGCAAAAGTGCTTTTACTTCCTCTTCAATTTCAGGCAAATACAGGCCTGTTTTCTTATATGCAGGGAAAAAGAAAAACCTGATAACGGCAACGATCCTGTTCAACCAGTTTGCCTTCACGGACTTTTGGATGTCTTCAAACTCATCCAGTGTCATAGCGCCAATTTCCTTCCCGTTGGCTTCGACTACCCAGTACACATCTTTCATTCCGTCACCTCATCGTTCAGGCTTTTCCGTTTATCTACATCGTCTATTAAGGTGTTTGCCTGGAGATGACGAAGTGCGAATTCCAGTGAGGGAAACTCCATCGTTTCCTGACGTGACATAAAGCGATCTGTGGCGATGCCATATGTACCTGTTTCGATATTAAAAACGAAGCTGTGGTAGCAGTCCACCGCGGGGTAGTTATAAATCATTAATGATTTTTCTTTTCGCTCATCAGCAATAAGGTACGGCAGAACAAACTCCACCATCTGGACTGTTTGAATCGCCACGGATAATCTAGACACTTCCGAGCCGTTGATAATACTGGTTTTCATATTCTGTCGGTGACATCTGATCGCTAGAACCATGCCGACGCTTACTGTTATAAAACATTTCGATGTAATCA
>NZ_CATNHH010000017.1:0-41323 GCF_950098555.1 Citrobacter sp. T1.2D-1 | reverse complement strand
GTGGCAGGCGCTTCATGAGACAATAACCCGAAATCACCAGTGCCGTTCAATGTGGCAACTGTTGAAAAAGGTTCATCACTTTATGGATACCGTCAGCCCATTCCCCGGTGGAAAACACGGGCTGGCTAAAGTGTAGCGGTATTAGGATCAGTTATTTAGGACAAGCCACGATACTTGCTACAGATTAATCATTTCTTCTGATAGTGGATGATCAACACAGGAACCCGATAAATTGAAACTGACAGAGCCGAAACGGGACATCAAAAACAAACCGCCCCCGGTTGACAGGAATGCCCCGTCCGGCTGGTTTCGATAGTAACATCTTCCATCTGGGGATGTTAAGTAATGGAACAGGCAGTAGGTGGGCAGATTCGCAAGCGCAAGCATGGTCGTACTGTCTATTCAGTATCAGCATGTTTCTGAGTCTTTTTCTGGTTCTGAAGTATCGTTTCATCGGAGTTAAGAATGTTATGGATGAGTTCCTCACATCCCTGTTGCTTTTGAACTTCCAAAAGTAACTGAACGGAAATGCGGTGTACTGGGAGTGAAGTACTTAGGGTAGGTGGAGGGGCTGAGCTGATATTCGGTGAATCATATCCTCAGGAGACATAATTAACATGTTGGAAGATCTCAAAAGTGAATGGACAGATTAAGCGAGATATTTACATGGAAAAGCCTGAAGAATGATTTCGGAATTCTGATGGAGACCTATTGAACGTTTTCTTAAAGAGACGGGAAAAATAATGGACATCATTATAACCGACACTTCGTGCTATTTTTTCAATGCTCCAGTTTGTTTGTTCAAGGAGACAATGAGCTTCCGTCATTCTTTTATTTATTAAATAAGCAGTGAAGCCTGTGCCTGTCAACTCCTTAAACGTTCTGGAAAAATAAAACATACTCAGGTTGGCTTTGCTGGCCATTTGTTCAAGATTGAGATTGTCAGAGAAATTCTGATTTATGTGATTGAGTATCATTTCCATTGTTGCCTGATGTCGACCCAATGTCTCCAGTTTCTGATTTTTAACAGGACTGACATTTTTTACTATACGTAAATTATATTCCTTACTAAGGTAGTTCTCTATAATAAGGTTCAGGAGCTGTGCAGCAGACTTTATTTTCATCAGGCTCAGTTCAGGCACCTCATGATATAGTTCGATAAGTTTTGATTCTGTTGGTAAGTTTTTATCGTTTTCCACTATTTTTGGTAATGGTAAGTTTTCTGCAACACGTGCTTGTCCACAAGAAACAAACCCTGTCAGATTACCGTTAATGAAAATAGGAATGGAAAAATCTACGAGTCCTGCGTGACAGCGATAACATTGAATCTGTTTTGCTTTCGTACTTTCAAAACCACCACAGCGATCGCATTGTTGGCAATAGGGATGGTAAGCTGCGATTTGCCTGACCTGCTGGCAGAAAGAAGTAAAATTATACCATGGGGATATCTCTTTGCCATTCAGATCTACGGCAACAGAACCCAGACCTGTGGCATTGGCAAAATCATATACAATATTGTCAAGTATATCGTGGGCGTTTCTCATTTTTTTACCTGGCAATAAAAGTTGTAATCCGTTAGTTATTCTTGGTTTTTCACAAAGATAAATCCATTACATTCGTGACTATATCATATGAAAATTATACTCTTTTTAAAATCGTTGTAAATTGTGCTACATCACATTTTCTTGCCTGAGCTTTAAAGTATTAATTTCTTGATCTGAGTCATTTTCATTGAATGACCATCATTTGGTTGGATTGATTTAAAGGGGATTATTCTGTAATGGTAATCCAGTATCCAGGAAACGGATATGATTTATAGGGGTCCACTTGGAAAACGGAAAATATCCCACGTTAAGCCTGTTTTTTAAGCAGGCTTATGCCGTTGCACTCATGCCGATTCAGAGTGATCCATGTGATAGACGGCTAATCCACTTCATGAAGTAGGGCGAGCGTACCCGCCCCTTTTCATTGCTAACGGAGGATCAGAAGCGGTTGTTGCGTCTTTTGCAGCATTTCGGAGGTATGACTACCGATAAAGAACTGCCGCAACCTGGAATGACCGTAGGCCCCCATCACTATCAGATCGACAGCATTTTCCCCGGCGTAACGAATAAGCGCGTCCCCGACTGATTGCCCGGTAAGATGTGTTGTGCTGTTTTCTATACCCGCGTCACGTAAAATTTGCTGTGCGGTCAGCAGCTCTTCCTTCTTACCGTTTACCATGACAAGGTGGCACTCCAGCCCCCTGAGTAAGGGACTCATCGTCAGACGTTCCAGATTGCTCCGACTTTCTTCACCGCCATCATAAGCAATCATAGCTCTGGAAGGTGCTGAGTAGTTCTCCGGAACAACCAGCAGGGGTTTCTTTTGCAGACGAATAACACTTTCCAGATGAGAGCCTACCGGATGCTGGCTACCCCGACGCCCCAGCACCATAAGACGAAGGTCGCTCAGCTCTGCCAGAACTTCATCCGGTGTACCGTGTTTTTGCATTAAAAGCACATCCTGGTTTCCCTGTTTTTGAAGCAGTTCAGCACAACTTTCCAGTATTGCTTTCCCCTGGGCCATCAGCAGGCGATTACGTTGCCCTTCGATTTCTACCAGCTCATCGGTCAGCAATTGCTGACTGTCTATACCGAGAGTGCCGGTCAGGTCTGACACTACCGGGGTGCTGTCTTTTTCGATAACGTGCAACAGTGCGAGCTGTGATTGCAAAGTGCGGGCTGCCCACGCCGCATATTCACACACTGACCGCGTTGAAAGTGAACCGTCCACACAGGCTGTAACAGTATTATTCATAGTTTTCCCTCCGGTCTGTTAATGACCGCCCATCAGTTTTTCGACTTCTTCAGGTTTATCGTGAACACCAAACCGGTCAACGATGGTGCGGGTGGCAAACCTGCCGACAAATTACTGGTGCTGATGGAATAACCCTCCATCTCCGCGCCACGCGCAAAACGGCATCATGTCCTGAGTGCCTCGCGCGCAGTAATTCTGTTCATAGTTGCCGGCGGCGACGAATACAGCATCTTCCATGCTCAGGCCAGGCTCTTTGGTTAGTCTTCGTCATCCGGCACTGGTACTGCCGTAACCCATCCTGTTCACGTAAAATTTTTGCTGAATCGCTTGCTCCCTTTGCAGGTCCGCAGCAGCAGTCTTCTGCATTGCTGAAAAATCTGCAGCATCAGCTGGGGCTTATCGCAGGTGGTGAAGCAGGGAGACGAGCTGAAGTAGCTTCAGGAATACAGATTAGCGCGGATACTTTACTACGCAGAGTGGTTCAGGCTCCGGAACAAACAGAAAACCGGACTAGGCATGTCGGTATTGACGAGTGGGCATGGCATCGGGGCCACAGGTACGGCACACTGATCGTAAATCTTGATACCCATCGCCCCCTGGTGCTGCTGCCAGGCCGGGAGCAACGTACTCTGGCTGCATGGTTCAAAAAATACCCGGAGATACAGGTCGTCTCACGCGATCGCGGGGGGATCTATGCGTTAGCTGCCCGCGATGGTGCTCCGCAGGCAATACAGGTGGCCGATCGCTGGCATCTGCTGAAGAATATTGGTGATGCGCTGGAGCGCATGATGTACAGACACATGCCATTGATACGACTGGTGGCCACCGAGTTATCCCCCAAAGAACAGAACGCTGAAGCGTCTCTGGTGCCAACTTCAACGTTACGACGCCCTGAACGTATTAAACGAGAACGGCGTGACAAACGCTATCAGCGCTGGGCTGAGGTAGACTCTCTTTATAAAAAGGGTTGTGGGATAAGAGAAATATCACGTATCACCGGGCTGTCCCGGGTGACGGTTCGTCGGTGGATACAGTCAAAAGCGTTCCCTGAAATATCAACTAAGCCACCCAGACCCGGGCTACTTGATCCATGGCAGGAGTGGCTGGAAGAACAACGGATAAACGGTAACCATAATGCCGGGCAGCTATGGCGGGAGATGGTAAATGTTGGCTTCACCGGGAGTGAAATGACGGTCAGAGATGCTGTGGCTAAGTGGCGTAAGCCGGTTAACAGTCCCGTTATCGCTCCAGTCCGACTCCCCTCAGCATCCAGGGTAAGCCGCTGGAATGATCAGGGGGGAAGAAAACTATGCATCCCGCTTCATCGAATCAATGTGCCAGAAAGAACCGCAACTGAAAATGGCGCAACAGCTGTCGCTCGACATTCTATCGAATGTTGAAAACGAAGAATAAATCGCAGTTAAATCAATGGTTCTCTGACGTCAGTCAAAGTGGGCTCATTGACCTTCAGCGTGTTGCGGCCGGTATGGAAGCGGATGCAACAGCAATACACGAAGCGATAAGCAGCAGATGGAGTAATGGCGTTGTGGAAGGCCATGTAAACCGCCTAAAAATGCTGAAACGGCAGATGTACGGTCGAGCTGGCTTCGAGTTACTGCGACGACGGGTCATGAGCCCTCTGGCTTAAACAACTCCACCCAAGTTGCGGAAGACCCAGTTTTGCACCGTTGGTAACACCGATCATCTGGTGATTGAAGCGGAGCACTTAGATCTTCCTCGTCAGGGAGATTATAAACAAAGCTTACGTAAAATCCGTGAAGAGTCTGAGCGAGACGCGCTGATCGCCGTCCTTGAAGAAAATAAGGGACAAGTATCGGCCGCGGCCAAAGAGCTCGGTGTGTCACGTGCGACCATGTATCGGCTATTGAACAAACACAACTTGATCCCCTCGCCGCGTACCTTCCGTCAGTAAATCTTTGTACCCGTGATATTAAGGGCTGGCAGACTCAGTCCTTCTGGGATTGCGCATTTGGGATCGGAAACAGATAATCGTACAGCCAGTTATAAACGAACGCATACACCAGATAAAATAGGACTAGCCCGATATCCATACTGAGTGCTTGCCAAAAGCTCATCGACAGCCACCACATAATAAACGGGATGGTCGCAACCAGCAGCCCGGCTTCAAAGATCACCGCATGCAGCAGACGCAGCGGTAAGGTTTTGAGCACTGAGCCCCGCCAAGCCAACATCGCTTTATCAAAGCCAATGTTGTAGACATAATTCCAAAGGGTGGCAAGCACAGAAAAAATCGCGCCCATGATCCCAAGATGGCCGATGCATGCTCCAAGGATCCAATTGAGCCCCAAGACCACCAAGATTAAGCCCGTTAGTTCAAAACCGATAGCGTGGCGTCATCTATCTGCTTTTGTTCGCATCAGATATCCCGTCGAAATAAGGTAACCCGGTCAGACTACACCTCATACTCAACAACGCAACCGAGACGTCTCGAGGAAACAGATCATTGTGGTGTTTGGCGGTGAGCGATGAATTCAAAGCTGTACTGATATAAGCGGAAGTAGTTCACTGTATATTCAAACGGTGTCCCATCGACAAGCTCACTGACTGATTCGACCCTTAATATGGGCGAATTTTCACGGGTGTTGAGGAGCGCGGCGAGTGAGGTGGAGGTGCTATCTGGCCAGACACATTGGCGACTTTTCGCGATCTGCATCCCCTTATGTCGCTCGATATAATCGTATTTCGATGTTTGCATCACTTCGATACTGAGATCGGTAAACATAGCCACCGGCAGGTAGGTGCACTCAAGGATTTCTGGCTCGCCATCAATCAAACGAAGACGTTGGATTTCATAAATCAACGTCCCTTCCTCCACGTTTAATTTACTGGCAATGGTGTGGCTGCAAGGTGACGTTTCAAATGCGATCACCTTTGAGCTTGGCGTTTTGCCTTGTGCTGAGACTTCTTCGATAAATCCCATCAGTTGAAAGGCGTTGTGCTGTGCTTTAGGGGCTTTTACGTAACTGCCACTACCTCTGACGCGGTAGAGCAGATCGTTATCAACCAACACCTTCATCGCCTTACGTATCGTGACTCGGCTGACGTCATAGGTGGCTTGTAGCTCGGCCTCAGTTGGCATCATCGCGCCTGGTGTCAGGGTTCCATCTTTAATCTGCTCAGTGAGTAAATCGGCTATTTGCATGTAGCGAGGTTTCAACATGTCGGCTCCTTTTGGCTGCAAGCCCCATCATAACAAACTGTGATCGATAATACATTTAAAGTACATAAATAGATTCCCATTGTGTTTTCGATCAATAAATGAGCCTTTGTGTATATTTAAAGTATCACCTATGTAATACATTAAAGATACATATTAAGAGGAGACACGATGATGAAACCACAAAAGCTCACTATCGTCGGGGGTGGAAGCACCTATACACTGGGGATGATCAATAGCTTGATTGCTGAAAAAGAGGCATTTCCGCTCAGCAAAATCACCTTCTATGATATTGATGAACAAAGACAAGCCTCGAATGCCAAAGCGACGGAGATCTTGCTGCGCGAGGCTTATCCTGAGGTCGAAGAGTTTGTTTATACCACGGATAAAGAAACGGCATTCTCAGATGCAGATTTCTTCTTTATTCAGATCCGCACTGGTGGCCTTGCCATGCGGGAGCTTGATGAGCAGATCCCATTGTTTTACGGTTGTGTGGGACAAGAAACGTGCGGCGCGGGTGGCATGGCGTATGGGCTACGCTCGATAGGTGACATGATTACTCTCGTGAATGACATTCGTCACTTCGCCCCGGATGCCTGGATTTTAAACTATACAAACCCAGCAGCCATTGTGGCTGAAGCCTTGCAGCGCGAATTTCCTCATGACAACCGCATTCTAAACATCTGCGATATGCCTGCCGCCATTATGGTGAGTTATGCACAATTACTCGGTTGCGAGATCTGGGATTTGGTGCCGGAATACTTTGGACTGAACCACTTTGGGTGGTTTACCAAGGTACGAAACCGAGAAGGGGTCGACCTTACCGCTGAGCTTAAACGCATCATTTTGGAAGAGGGGATCAGTGCTGTTGACCCAGAAATTGCTGATGACCCTTCATGGCAGGCAACGTTTAAAAACATGCAGACCATGCTGAAAGACAATCCTGAGTACTTACCCAATACTTATCTGCAGTACTACTTGTATCCGGAAAAAATGGTAGAAAAAGAAGATATTGCTAACACGCGTGCGCGCCAAGTAATCAATGGACGAGAAAAGCGAGTGTTTAGCCTGAATGAACGCATCATTGCCGCGGGCACTACCGCTAATGAACATCTTCATGCAGACATCCATGGGCGCTATATGGTGCGTGTAGCGGCCTCCTTGGCCTATAACCGTGGCGAGACGTATCTGGTTATCGTACCGAATGATGGCGCGATCCCAAATATTCAGAATGATGCCATGGTGGAAGTGCCGGCCGCGTTAACCAATGACGGCCCGAAACGCTTTGCGGTCGGAACCATCCCTACGTTCCAAAAAGCACTGATCGAAGGCCAACTCGGCTACGAAAAGCTGGTCGTGGATGCATGGTTTAGCGGGGATCGACAAACACTGGTCAATGCGCTCACGCTCAACCGAACCGTTGTGGATGTGCCAAAAGCGCAACAAATCGTCGATGAGCTTTTACGTGTTAACGGCGACTATCTACCTCAATTTCATTAATAATATGATGCCCCAGAGACCATCTGGGGCCAAAATCTGGGAGGGATCATCATGAAAGATATAATCCAGCGCTTTGGTGCAGCAATGTTTGTCCCTGTGCTCCTCTTTCCTGCAGCCGGTATGTTATTAGGCTTATCGGTGATGCTACTCAACCAAGATCTCTTTCCTTGGGCAGTGGAAGGTAGTGCATGGGTAAAAGTGTCAACTATCCTTCTCCAAGCCTCGTTGGCGGTGTTTAAAAATATGGCCTTGGTGTTTGCGGTAGGGTTACCGATAGCACTAGCAAAATCTGCATCCGGGCGCGCAGTGCTTGCAACACTGGTGTCATACATCACCTTTAATTATGTGATTGGTGGCATTTTACAGTTCTGGGGACCTGAGCTTGGGGTGAACTATGTGGAGGGTGAGCGTGGGCTTACTGATGTGGGCGGTATACTTACTTTGGATACTAACCTATTGGGTGCCATCGTAATTGCTAGCCTCTCCGTTTGGGTTCACAACCGTTTCTTCGACAAAAAACTGCCAAACTGGGCGGCAGTGTTTGGTGGCACACCTTTGGTGGTTATTGTGAGTTTTCCGATCATAGTACTCATGGCGATCATCACCTGTTTTACTTGGCCAAGTATTCAGCACGGCATTAATAATCTACAAACCTTTTTAGTCGGTGCGGGTTCATTCGGGGTGTGGATGTTCACTTTCCTTGAGCGGATTATGATCCCAACGGGGCTGCATCACTTTGTCTATGGCCCCGTATTCTATGGACCTGTAGCGGTGGATGGCGGCACAGTGGCTCATTGGATTCAAAATATCCAAAACTTTGCCAGCAATCCTGCCCCCTTAACCGAGCAATTCCCACAAGGTGGCTTGATGTTGACTGGGATGGGGAAAGTCTTTGGTTGTACGGGTATTGCTATGGCGCTTTACGCAACCGCGAAGCCAGAAAACAAGAAAATGGTGCTCGGCTTGGTGCTTGGTGCGGCATTGACGGCCATTCTTACTGGGATCACCGAGCCTATTGAGTTTACCTTCCTGTTTATCGCACCGGCATTATTTGCGCTCCACGCGGTATTGGCGGCAACCATGGCAACCATTGCCTATTGGTTTGGTGTCTCAGGTAACTTCCAGACTGGGCTTATCGACTTTATTTTTCAAAATTGGCTACCGCTAGGCGGCTTGCATGGCGACACATATATTGTGCAAGTGCTCATCGGCCTGAGTTTCACCGCTATCTACTTTGTGGTGTTCCGCGCGCTGATTTTGAAATTTGATATCCCCACGCCCGGCCGGGGCAGCGCAGAGGCGAAGCTTTATACCAAAGCCGACTATAAGGGGGCACAACAAAACGATTCATCGAGCGGTGTGATTGATGGCGGGCAAGCGAGTGCGTTTATTGAAGGACTGGGTGGCAAAGACAACATAGCATTGCTCACCAATTGTGCCACGCGGTTACGTATCAAGGTACATGAGCCAGAAAAAGTAGCGGAAACGCAATATTTTCAAGAGCATGGTGCAGTAAACATGGTACGTAATGGTGATAGCTTTCAAATTATTGTCGGCTTAACCGTACCGCAGGTTCGCGAAGAAATGACGCAATTGATACGGGCATAGGTTTTGCGCCTCAAGACAAGAAATTAAGAGCGGTACTTGGTACTGCTCTTATGCATTGAGGCTAATATAAGCCAGGAGTTAATAGTACTTAGGTACTATTGATTGAAGTGTTATTAGTGGTAATGTTCGTTGGTTACGAAAAGTCGTGTGAGTCTGAGTAAGTTGTTGCCCAATTTAAGGCGATACTCAGTGTGACCATCGAATAATAATTGAGAGCGTGTAATGTCTGAAATTGAAGAAGAGGGTAATGCTACCAATTTACTGATTTAGTGTATGATGATGGTTTTGAGGTGCTCCAGTGGCTTCCATTTCCATCAGTTGTCCCTCCTGTTCAGCTACTGAAGGCGTGGTGCGTAACGGTAAAAGCACTGCCGGACATCAGCGCTATCTCTGCTCTCACTGTCGTAAAACATGGCAGCTACAGTTCACTTACACCGCCTCTCAGCCCGGTACACGCCAGAAAATTATTGATATGGCCATGAATGGCGTCGGATGCAGGGCTACCGCCCGCATTATGGGCGTTGGCCTCAACACGATTTTACGACACTTAAAAAACTCAGGCCGCAGTCGGTAACCTCGCGCATACAACCGGGTAGTGACGTTATTGTCTGCGCTGAAATGGACGAACAGTGGGGCTACGTGGGCGCTAAATCACGCCAGCGCTGGTTGTTTTATGCGTATGACAGGATACGGAAGACGTGTCAGCGATGCAGGAGCTTTCCTCGGATTAACGCCCAAAAAGTATCAATCCGGCGAAGTTGACAGAAATGGGGGAATATCAAAGCAGGGAAACAGAATGACACGCACGCTTATCTACGAAGCAGCAGCATGCTTGTTAACGCGTTATGGTACAGATACAAGTATGGCTATATGGGCAAATGAACTCCGACGCAGGATGGGCTACAAGAAGGTTATTGTTGCACTGGCTCGAAAACTGACGACATTGATGTTGAGTATGTGGAAATCAGAGACTTTTTATCATGAACGCCTTAAAACGGTAAGTTGACGGTCTAAAAATCATAATCAAATCAGACGGATTTCGTCATCCGCTTCAATTCCGGGACACGCTTTGCAGGGTAAAAACCTTGCGGGAATCACATAGGAATGAGGACGACGTCTTGCAACATGTAGTAGCATCAACAGATGACTACGAAGACGACAAAGACCCCATCTGATCCTGATATTGACTGATTAGACGATAAGCGTGTACACCGGATTTACTGCCTGCTGAAACTGAATTTACGTCGTAAGGGTAAACAACGCCTGCCGGTGCGCAACCCGGTCCCACTGGCGACGCCGCAAGCGTTAAACCAGAGCTGGTCCATCGATTTTATGCACGATGCGCTGGTCTGCGGCAGACGCTTCCGGACCTTCAACGTGGTGGATGATTTTAACCGTGAGGCGCTGGCGATAGAAATCGACCTGAATATCCCGGCTCAGCGTGTCGTTCGGGTACTGGACAGGATAGTGGCAAACCGCGGATATCCGCTGAAAATGCGGATGGACAATGGACCAGAATTAGTCTCACTGGCTCTGGCGCAGTGGGCCGAAGAGCATAGTGTGATACTGGAATTTATCAAACCTGGTAAGCCGACGCAGGATGCCTTTATCGAACGGTTTAACCGGACGTACCGGACAGAAATACTGGATTTTTACCTGTTCAGAACCCTGAACGAAGTACGGGAAATCACAGAGCGCTGGCTGACGGAATACAACAGCGAGCGGCCTCATGAATCTCTGAATAACCTGACGCCGGAAGAGTACAGCCTGTTGGCCGAAAACGCGGAAATCTCAAAAAGTGAGTGGAACTAAAACAGGTGTGCTTACAGCATTACTCAAAATCCATGTGATCTATTTCTAATCCAATTCCTCCATTATCATATTCTCGTTTCCCCCAGTATGGGGGGAAGTCATGATGAAATCGATAGAGTCAGGAGGAAGCTGTGCCAGAGCTTCAAGAGAATCACCACACATCAAAAGTGGAGTACATCCCGATGTTTGCTCGTACATAGCTAAAGACTCAGAGAATGAATCATTCAAATAATTTATTTTTTTCATAACCATCTGATTATAATGGTTTTCTAATTCACTTTGTAAGTTCTGTTTCATCTAGCTATACCGTAACTTATTCAAAAAATAGATTTATATATAAAGAATACCATTATTCGCCTCAGATTGGTCTGCCTCTCAGAGGGGTCTGAAGCCCAACCGAAACAAAATGGCCAGCCCCGGAGGGCTGGTCATTTAGTACAGGGCAATGACAGGTTTCTTGATGCCGCAGGCGTGAGCGTAGCGGGTCAGTGTGTCGATGCTGGCTTTGGTGATGTTGTTTTCAAGGCGGGAAATAACCGGAGGTGTAACCCCCATGCGTTCAGCAACCTGCGCTTTTGTCAGGTTGTCATGCTTGCGCCATTCCGCAAGTAGCTCTCTGAGCTTCTCCTTGCGTTCTTCTTTCTGCCATGCAGCGCGATATTCGTCGTCCTGCATCCATTCGTTATGCAGTTCTTTATGACTTACCAGTTTCATTAAGTACCTCCGCTAACCGCTTTTTGGCGAGATCTATTTCTTTCGCTGGCGTTTTTTGTCACTTCTTGATGAAAACCCGGAGCATGATGATGGTATTGCCTTTGTGGTATACCCATATTCCCCTGGCTATGTCCGTCCCCATCGTGCGGATCTCAAAAAGTCCATCGCCCAGGGGCTTTGTGTCCGGTTCCCGCAGTAATCGGGCGTCATACTCCAGTTTGCCGATGAGACGGTCAAACTTCACCCTGATTTTTACGGGTAATACTGTGGCTTCTTCCCTAGCTTCCGGGTGATAAACAACGCTAAACATGTGACCTCCCCTTTCTATTAACATTAACCTATAGGCTAATATCAGGCAAGGTAAAATTAACCTTTAAGCTAATATTGTTGGCTGTTATCGTGGCTACCCGGTCACTGCCCTGTTAGCGTGAGTTTTCGTTCCACTGAGGAACGGGGATTGATGCGCGTCAGCGCATGTAAGGCGGCAGGATGAAATGACAGCTAGGGGAGAATAGGGAAAACGGAAAAAATCTGGCGCTAAGCTAAATTAGGCTGGTTTGACCCGCGTGCGTAGCAAGCTACCGTCCGCGATTTCCTCGAACCGGCTCGCCTTCTCAATGCAGCCTTGCACTGTGCCGTCATGGCACGAGCCGCCTTGCTTTTTGACGTCGCGGAAGTCGGCACCGGAGCGGTGCACACTGGTGGACATGCCGCGCAGCAGGCTGTAGCTTGATAGCTTCGGCACGTAGTCAATGCCGCCCAGCAGAGCGTTGTTAATTATGATTGTTATGTAAGATAACGCTTTTGCATACCGTTGGTTCTTTGTTGCATACTTGCAACAAAGCCGATTGAGTCAGGTAGATTACTTGATGAAGCAACATTTAGGAGGAAGCTATGCAAGTTAGTATGCGTAAGCTGGGGTCACAGGGGCTGGAAGTTTCGGCGCTTGGTCTTGGTTGCATGGGGATGTCGGAATTTTATAGCGGTCGCGATGAGGGCGAGGCGATCGCGACGATCCACCGGGCGCTCGAGCTTGGTGTCACATTCCTTGATACCGCCGACATGTACGGTCCCTTTACCAACGAGGCCTTGGTCGGTAAGGCAATCGCTGATCGCCGCCATGGGGTCGTGCTGGCAACTAAGTTCGCCAACGTCCGAAGCGAGAATGGTGAATATCTTGGCATTCGTGGCGATGCGGAATATGTGCGCCAAGCTTGTGATGCGTCGTTGAAGCGCCTTGGGGTTGACTACATCGACCTTTATTACCAGCACCGGGTGGACCCGAACACGCCGATCGAGGAAACAGTAGGTGCCATGGCCGATCTTGTTAAGGCAGGTAAGGTCCGTTACCTTGGTTTGTCGGAAGCCGCGCCAGAAACCATTCGCCGCGCTCATGCGGTTCACCCGATCTCGGCCCTGCAGACCGAATATTCGCTCTGGAGCCGCGATCCGGAAGACGAGATACTGCCGACCGTGCGCGAACTCGGCATCGGGTATGTGGCTTATAGCCCGCTGGGACGCGGCTTTCTCACAGGTCAGATCCGCAGCATTGAGGATCTCGCCGAGGACGACTATCGGCGGCACGCGCCCCGCTTCCAGGGTGAAAGCTTCCAGAAAAACCTTGACTTAGTCGCGGAAATCGAGACGATGGCGCGTGAGAAAGGCTGCACGCCAGCCCAGCTAGCGCTGGCATGGCTGCTTGCGCAGGGTAAGGACGTTGTTCCGATTCCAGGGACCAAGAAACGGGCGAGACTTGAGGAGAACGTAGAGGCGCTTGAGGTGTGTATCACGGCTGAGGATCGCAGCCGAATCGACCGCATCTTGCCGCCTGGTGCCGTCGTCGGAGAGCGCTATGCTGCACCTCAGATGCAGGCGCTGAACCGATGAGTGGCAAGAAACTCAAGGGCAAGGTTGCCATCGTCACCGGCGGTGGTCGCGGGCTCGGTCGGGCGATGGTGCTGGGACTCGTGGCGGCCGGAGCGCGGGTTGTCATGACCGCATCGCGTGAGGCGGCCGAAGTCGAGGGCGTGGCTAGCGAAGTCGGGAACGACCGGCTAATTCCGGTACTTGCCGATGTCACGCGTGAAGAAGATTGTGCCCGCGTCGTGGCAATGGCACAGCATCACTTCGGTCGACTTGATATCCTCGTCAATAACGCCGGTCGCGGTATGAAGTATGTCAGCGAGCAATTCCTGACCGATCCAACCCGTTTCTGGGAAACCGACCCGGACATCTGGCGCCTTGTCATCGACACCAACGTCAATGGCCCCTTTCTGATGGCACGGGCAGCGGTCCCAGTGATGATCAAGGCAGGTCGCGGGCGCATCATCAATATCACAATGAATCACGCCACCATGCGACGCCGCGGCTTCTCACCATACGGCCCGTCCAAGGCGGCGCTAGAATCCGAAACCATCATCTGGGCTCAGGATCTGGACGGTACGGGGATTACAGTTAACGCTCTGCTTCCAGGCGGCGCAACGGCGACAGGCATGATTCCAGAAGGTTTCCCGCACGAGGCGCGATCCAGTTTGCTCGCCCCCTCAGTCATTGTTCAACCGCTTCTCTGGCTTGCCTCCGAGGCGTCAGATGGCCTGACGGGAAGGCGGCTCGATGCTTCCAAATGGAAGGCAGAACTGCCGGAGATCGAGGCAGCCAAGGCGGCTTTAGATGACGCCGGCTGGTCCATCGTTTGAGGAACGGAGATATTGCTCGCACAGGAGGGGCATCTAGTGTCACAAGAGCCAACCTGCTTCCAAGATGGAAGAGGACACTGATTTCCGTAGAGATCATGACTGGACTTCTATGATGAGCCATGGCTGTTCCGGCACTGAAGGACGAGCCAGAGACCGCTGCGATGAAGGAGCGCGAGCGGTTCGCGCAGATTCTGATTCTGTTCGGACGACATGGCCTGAAGGGATTGTCTGCCAAGCTTGGTCTCGGAACCGACCAAGAAGAGCCGCTTAATAACACGCGACCGGAGGCAGTCGTCGCGTTGTTACGCGACATTGGGGTCCGCTTGGAAAACGGAAAATATCCTACGCTTAGCTTGTTTCTTAATCTGGCATGACGGGCAACTTTGAGCGACGCAGACATTATACTACCTTCCCTGGCAGTATTGATCTGGTAATGATGCCCCTAACTTAGATCATTCGAACTGAAGAAATATTTGGGAAAAACAGATATATTAGCCCGCTAATGAATCGGGCATGCCTGACCGTCAGATTTTTGCCTGATTGACCCGTGCAGAGAGCTCCTGATGACTTTCTTTCCTTTCGCTGTAGCGGTCGGACAGGTAGGCTGTGTGCCCTTTCAGGAGTAACGTCATTTTGAACAACTCTTCGGTAACGTCGACAATCCTGTCATACCAGGGGGAGGGTTTCATGCGCCCTTCATCATCAAATTCCTGCCATGCCTTTGGCACTGACGACTGATTGGGAATGGTGAACATCCGCATCCAGCGGCTAAGTATCCGCATCTGGTTCACCGTATTAAACGACTGCGAGCCGCCGCAAACCTGCATCACGGCCAGCGTTTTGCCCTGGGACGGACGGACAGCACCTTCACTCAGGGGTATCCAGTCAATCTGGGCCTTCATCACCGAGCTCATGGCGCCATGTCTTTCCGGAGAACTCCAGACCATTCCGTCACACCACCTGACCAGCTCGCGGAGTTCAAGCACTTTGGGGTGACTTTCGGGGGCATCATCGGGTAACGGCAGACCGGATGGGTTAAAGATTTTCACCTCAGCGCCCATCTTTGCCAGCAACCGCCCGGCCTCTTCCGCTGCAAAACGACTGTAGGATCGCTCTCGTACTGAACCGTACAGGATGAGAATACGCGGCATGGTTTCGTTGTTGCCCGTAAGTTTGCTGGCAAGCGCATCATCAAAATAAGCCGGTTCGATTGCTGGTAAGTCGGTCATAAAAAATCCCCATTTTCATAAGCTATGCTTTAAAAGTTATCACATATGAAATACCATATGTATTGTTATTTTTTTACGAGGTTAAGTATGCTACAGCCTGTTCAGCTTTTTAAACTGCTCGCCGACGAAACCCGTTCGACCATTGTGTTGCTCCTCAGGGAGTCCGGTGAGATGTGCGTCTGTGACATCTGTGGGGCAACCGCAGAATCTCAGCCAAAAATATCACGACATATGGCGCTGTTACGTGAAGCAGAACTGGTCATTGACCGCCGCGAAGGAAAATGGGTGCATTACCGACTGTCGCCACACATGCCTGCATGGGCTGCGGGTATTATTGATACAGCCTGGAACTGTGAACGAGAAAACCTACGCAACAAGCTTAATCGCGTTGCATCGGCCTCCTGCTGATGACGATATATACATTCGAATAAACAAATGTGAATGGAGTTTCTGATGTTACTGGCTGGTGCTATCTTTTTATTCACGCTCGTCCTGGTTATCTGGCAACCCAGAGGGCTGGGGATTGGCTGGAGTGCCTCACTGGGCGCAGGTCTGGCATTGCTGACTGGCGTCGTTCATCTGGGGGATATTCCGGTGGTCTGGCAGATAGTGTGGAATGCGACCGCCACCTTTATTGCCGTGATCATGATCAGTCTTCTGCTCGATGAATCCGGCTTCTTTGAATGGGCCGCGCTGCACGTTGCCCGTTGGGGGAATGGCCGGGGGCGGCTGCTCTTCACCTGGATCGTCCTGCTTGGCGCGATGGTCGCGGCACTGTTTGCCAACGACGGTGCGGCATTGATCCTGACACCTATCGTTATCGCGATGCTGCTGGCGCTGGGATTCAGCCGGGGGGCAACCTTAGCGTTTATCATGGCCGCAGGGTTTATCGCTGACACGGCAAGCCTGCCACTGATTGTCTCAAACCTGGTGAATATCGTCTCGGCGGATTTCTTTAAGCTTGGTTTCTCCGAATATGCCGCCGTGATGGTCCCGGTTAACCTGGCCGCGATTGCGGCTACGCTGGTGATGCTGCATCTGTTTTTCCGTAAAGACATTCCCGCCGTTTACGACGTTTCTCTGTTGAAAGAACCGAAAGACGCTATACGTGATGTGAATACCTTTAAAACCGGCTGGCTGGTTCTGGTGTTGCTTCTGGTGGGATTCTTCGGACTGGAGCCGCTGGGCGTACCGGTCAGTCTGGTCGCAGCCGCTGGTGCACTGCTTCTGTTTGCTGTTGCGAAAAAAGGGCATGCCATTAACACCGGTAAGGTGCTGCGTGGTGCGCCCTGGCAAATCGTTATCTTCTCGCTGGGGATGTACCTGGTGGTCTACGGCTTACAAAATGCCGGTCTGACCCACTATCTCTCTTCCTTGCTGAATCAGCTGGCAGAACAGGGATTATGGGCGGCAACGCTGGGTACGGGCTTCCTGACGGCCTTCCTGTCATCGGTGATGAATAATATGCCGACCGTGCTGGTCGGGGCGCTGTCGATTGATGGCAGCACAGCAACCGGTGTTATCAAAGAAGCGATGATTTACGCCAACGTCATCGGCAGCGACCTGGGGCCAAAAATTACCCCTATCGGCAGTCTGGCAACGTTACTGTGGCTGCACGTTCTGTCGCAGAAAAACATCAAAATTACCTGGGGATATTACTTCCGGGTGGGCATTGTCATGACAATCCCCGTGCTGTTTGTCACGCTGGCAGCACTGGCGCTTCGTCTGTCTTTCACTTTGTAATGAGATACTGATATGAGCAACATTACCATTTACCACAACCCGGCCTGCGGCACGTCACGCAATACCCTTGAAATGATCCGTAACAGCGGTACAGAGCCGACCGTTATTCATTATCTTGAGACCCCACCATCACGAGATGAACTGGTAAAACTCATTGCGAATATGGGGATCATGGTACGAGATCTGCTGCGTAAGAATGTCGAACCTTTTGAAGCGTTAGGGCTGGCGGAAGACCGCTTTACTGACGAGCAGTTAATCGATTTTATGTTGCAGCACCCTGTTCTGATCAATCGTCCCATCGTGGTGACGCCACTGGGTACCCGGCTATGCCGCCCTTCTGAAGTCGTGCTGGATATTCTTCCCGATGCACAGAAAAGCGCGTTCACGAAAGAGGACGGTGAGAAGGTGGTTGATGAAAAAGGAAACCGGCTGAATTAAACGTGTTCTGGTGACGAAGGGCGAGAGAACTCGCCCTTTTTTATTTAAAAAAATCAGAGCTAACGGAGGATCAGTAGCGGTTGCTGCGTCTTTTGCAGCATTTCGGAGGTATGACTACCGATAAAGAACTGCCGCAACCTTGAATGACCGTAGGCCCCCATCACTATCAGATCGACAGCATTTTCCCCGGCGTAACGAATAAGTGCATCCCCGACTGATTGCCCGGTAAGATGTGTTGTGCTGTTTTCTATACCCGCGTCACGTAAAATTTGCTGTGTGGTCAGCAGCTCTTCCTTCTTACCGTTTACCATGACAAGGTGGCACTCCAGCCCCCTGAGTAAGGGACTCAACGTCAGACGTTCCAGGTTTCTCCTGCTTTCTTCACTGCCATCAAAAGCAAACATGGCTCTGGAAGGCGCAGAGTAGTTCTCCGGAACAACCAGCAGGGGCTTTTTTTGTAGACGAATAACGCTTTCCAGATGAGAGCCTACCGGATGCTGGCTGCCCCGACGCCCCAGCACCATAAGACGAAGGTCGCTCAGCTCTGCCAGAACTTCATCCGGTGTACCGTGTTTTTGCATTAAAAGCACATCCTGGTTTCCCTGTTTTTGAAGCAGTTCAGCACAACTTTCCAGTATTGCTTTCCCCTGGGCCATCAGCAGGCGATTACGTTGCCCTTCGATTTCTACCAGCTCATCGGTCAGCAATTGCTGACTGTCTATACCGAGAGTGCCGGTCAGGTCTGACACTACCGGGGTGCTGTCTTTTTCGATAACGTGCAACAGTGCGAGCTGTGATTGCAAAGTGCGGGCTGCCCACGCCGCATATTCACACACTGACCGCGTTGAAAGTGAACCGTCCACACAGGCTGTAACAGTATTATTCATAGTTTTCCCTCCGGTCTGTTAATGACCGCCCATCAGTTTTTCGACTTCTTCAGGCTTATCGTGAACACCAAACCGGTCAACGATGGTGCGGGTGGCTTCATTCATCCCACGTATCTCAACCCCGGTGCCCTCTCTGCGGAACTTAATGACCACCTTATCCAGGGCGCTGACGGACGTGATGTCCCAGAAATGGGCGTGTGAAACATCTATCGTCACATTCTCAATCGCCTCACGGAAATCAAATTGGCTGGTAAAGCGGTCTGCTGATGCAAAGAATATCTGGCCGGTGACGGTATACGTCCGGCTCGTCCCTTCCAGAACTGAGGTTACACGCATGAACCGGGATACTTTCGTAGCAAAGTTGAGCGAAGCAATCAACACTCCGGTCAGCACGCCGAAGGCCAGATTATGTGTTGCCACCACAACCGCGACGGTGGCAAGCATGACCACGCTGGTTGAGAGGGGGTGTGTACGCAGGTTTGTAATGGAGCGCCAGGAGAATGTCCCGATGGAAACCATGATCATCACCGCGACAAGCGCTGCCATTGGGATTTGGGATACCCAGTCGCGCAGGAACACAATCAGGCAAAGCAGCACCACGCCCGCCGTGAGGGTTGAAAGCCTTCCACGGCCACCGGATTTTACGTTGATAACGGATTGCCCAATCATCGCGCAGCCTGCCATTCCTCCGATGAAGGATGTGCAGATGTTCGCGATACCCTGAGCTTTGCACTCCCGGTTTTTGTCGCCTGACGTGTCGGTCATGTCATCCACGATAGTGGCAGTCATCATCGACTCAAGCAGGCCAACCACCGCAAGCCCCGCAGAATATGGCAGTATGATGAGCAGCGTCTGAAGATTTAAAGGCACGTCAGGAAGCAGGAAGACCGGCAGGCTGTCGGGAAGTTTCCCCATATCGCCGACGGTTCGCACATCCAGATGCAGCCACATGGCAATGCCGGTCAGCACCACGATGCACACAAGCGGTGAAGGAATGGTTTTGTTGATATAAGGGAAGAGATAGATGATCCCCAGCCCTGCCGCAGTCATGGCATAAACATGCCAGGTCACGTTGGTCAGCTCAGGCAACTGGGCCATAAAAATCAGTATTGCCAGTGCATTAACAAATCCCGTGACCACTGAGCGTGAAACAAAACGCATCAACCCGCCGAGCTTCAGATATCCGGCTATCAGCTGGAATACCCCGGTCAGTATGGAGGCGGCCAGTAAATACTGTAAGCCATGATCTTTAACCAGCGTCACCATCAGCAGCGCCATTGCACCGGTGGAGGACGAAATCATCGCCGGACGTCCGCCAAAGAAGGCCATAACGAGAGGAATACAGAACGCCGAGTAGAGGCCCACCTGGGGATCGACACCGGCGATAATGGAAAAGGCGATCGCTTCTGGAATGAGTGCGAGCGCGACAACAATACCGGCCAGAACGTCACCACGGACGTTACCCAGCCAGTCCTTACGCGTCGAGGACAGCAACATAGTAATTTCTCAGTTTTTAGATACAGTCAGCCCCTGAGGGCAGCATTTTTATGTACGGTAAAACACATCCGCAGACGGGATGTTATTGAGTGCGTTCTGAGGTTCGCTCAGTACGACAGAGGAAGGAAAAACTCAGGGTGGCGTAATACGCATAACGATTGTCAGATTCTCCAAAGCGAGAGTGCATGTATTGCCGGGTCTGTTGCCCGGGATAAATAAGAGGCATAGGGTCTGAGCCAGGACCAAACCAAAGCCGCTCAATACTATAAACAAATTACAGGCAGGGTCAAATCTGGGGTTCAGTACATAAGTCCTCCCCAACAAGTGATACACATATTTTGCTTTGAAATGCCTGGCACATAGCTGGCCGTCAAGCTGGAGCTACATTCATGATGATTGCTGTCCTGCTTTTACCCGGAGTATGGTTTGCCGGGTAGTATTAAATTCCCGGGCAATGGCGCTGATGCTGATCCCAGCATTAATACGAGCGATCACTGTAAGTTGCTGTTCTTCATTCAGTGCAGAAGGTCGACCAAACCGCTTCCCAGCTGCTTTCGCTCTCGCAATACCTGAATGTGTACGCTCAAGAAGCAAATCCCGTTCAAACTCTGCCACCGCTGAAATCACCTGCATCGTCATTCTCCCGGCAGCGCTGGTCAAATCAACACCTCCGAGCGCCAGGCAGTGAACACGAATATCTGACGAAGCCAGTTGCTCAACAGTTTTTCTTATATCCATGGCATTACGCCCAAGACGGTCCAGCTTTGTGACTATCAGCACATCACCATTTTCCATGCGATCAAGCAGCCGGATAAATCCGGGACGTTCGCTGGCAGCAACCGAACCACTTATATGTTCCTCAATCAGTCGCTGGGGTCTGATGGCAAAACCCGCCGATTCAATTTCCCTTCGCTGATTCTCGGTGGTTTGCTCAAGAGTCGAAACCCGGCAGTAAGCAAAAACTCGTGACATAGGAAACTTTCCGTACGAAATAGATGTCCGAATTATAGCACCTGTACGAAATGAATTTCACTTACTTTCGGACAGATATATTAGAAGGTGTACGAAACCGACCGGTTTCGGTCATAGCCAATCCATAACATATGGAAACTATACGCGAGGGAAGTATTTATGCCACGGCGACAAATTCTCAGCAGTGAAGAGCAGGAGCGCTTGCTGGTTATTCCAGATGATGAAATGATTCTGACTCGGATGTGCTTTTTAAATGAACAGGATGTTGCGCTCATTAATAAGCACCGACGGCCAGCTAATCGCCTGGGCTTTACTGTATTACTCTGTTATCTGCGTGGACCTGGATTTATTCCGGACAAAAGCAGTGTCCCTCACAATGGCATTGTATCCAGGGTTGCTTCCCGACTGAAACTTCAGCCTGATTTATGGCAGGAATATGCATCGAGAGAGCAAACCCGCTGGGAACATCTGACCGAACTTTATCGCTACCTGAAATTATCCCCGTTTAGTCGGTCACTGCAAAAAGACTGTATCCGGCATCTGCACCCCTACGCCATGAGAACTGACAAAGGGTTTATGCTGGCGGAGGAAATGCTCAGCTGGTTACATAACAATAATGTTATTTTCCCTTCTGTTGATGTGATTGAACGGACGCTTGCCGAAGTCGTCACGCTCGCTGACCGATCCGTATTTTCGGCACTTACCGCGCAACTGGAACAGCAGCATAAATCAGCACTCGACAGCCTGCTCATATCAGAGGATGAACAGCCTTCCCGTCTGGCATGGCTACTTCAGCCTCCGGGTAAAATCAACGGTAAAAACGTGCTGCAACACATCGACCGGCTTAATTCCATCGCCGCGCTGGGATTGCCTGATGGAATTGCGCTTTCCGTTCACCAGAACAGATTGCTTAAACTGGCGCGTGAGGGCAGGAAAATGAGCAGCAGAGACTTGGCAAAATTCACCGATGTCAGACGTTACGCGACGCTGGTTTGTATAATAACAGAGGCCAGGGCCACCCTGACTGACGAAGTCATTGATCTGCACGAGCGTATCCTGGGTACTCTGTTCAGCCGGGCAAAACGCACGCAGGCCGAACGACTCCAGCAAACGGGAAAGCTTATTCAGACCAAGCTGAAGCAGTACGTTACCGTCGGGCAGGCGTTACTTAACGCCAGAGAATCTGGCGAAGATCCCTGGACTGCAATAGAAGACGTCCTTCCCTGGCAGGAATTCATCAACAGCGTGGAGGAAACGCGGTTTCTGTCCCGTAAGGGCAATTTCGACCCACTTCACCTGATCACCGAAAAATACAGCACGCTGCGTAAATACGCCCCGCGTATGCTGTCAGCATTGCAGTTCATGGCGACACCTGCTGCGCAGGCGCTCAGCGATGCGCTGGACACCATAACGGAAATGTATCGTAAACAACTTCGTAAAGTTCCACCCGCAGCGCCCACAGGATTTATCCCTGAAAGCTGGCGAAAACTGGTGCTCACGCCTTCAGGGATCGACCGCAAGTACTACGAGTTTTGCGTGCTGAATGAACTCAAGGGGGCGTTACGTTCCGGTGATATCTGGGTAAAAGGATCGCGCCGCTACAGAAATTTTGATGATTATCTCATCCCAACTGCTGAGTTTGAGAAATCCCGACATAATGACCAGTTACAGTTAGCCGTTCAGACCGATTGCCAGGCATACCTTCAGGCCCGTATGACTCTTCTTGCATCGCGGCTGGAAGAAGTTAACGCGATGGCGCTTGCCGGTGATTTGCCCGATGTTGATATCTCAGATAAAGGCGTAAAAATCACTCCGCTGGAGAACAGCGTTCCTTCAGGTGTTTCGCCCTTTGCGGATTTGGTCTATGGCATGCTCCCCCATCCGAAAATTACGGAGATACTGGAAGAAGTTGACAGCTGGACGGGATTTACGCGTCACTTCGCGCACCTCAAAAATAATAACGTCAGACCAAAAGACGGAAGGCTGTTGCTGACCACCATTCTGGCTGACGGCATCAATCTTGGGCTGACAAAAATGGCTGAATCCTGCCCTGGGGCCACAAGATCGTCACTCGAAGGTATTCAGGCATGGTACATCAGAGATGAAACTTATTCAGCGGCACTGGCCGAGCTGGTCAACGCTCAGAAAGCGCGACCTCTGGCCGCATTCTGGGGCGACGGGACAACATCGTCGTCAGACGGGCAGAACTTTCGGGTAGGCAGTCACGGACGTTATGCGGGTCAGGTCAATCTTAAATATGGTCAGGAGCCGGGCGTGCAGATTTATACGCATATCTCAGACCAATACAGCCCGTTCTACGCCAAAGTGATCAGCCGTGTGCGCGACTCAACCCACGTGCTTGATGGCCTGCTGTACCATGAAAGCGATCTGGAAATTACCGAGCATTACACCGATACCGCAGGCTTCACTGAACATGTTTTCGCCCTGATGTACCTGCTGGGATTCGCTTTTGCGCCAAGGATCCGTGATCTTCATGACAAGCGGCTGTTTATTCATGGAAAGGCCGAGCGCTATCCGGGGCTTCAGTCCGTCATATCAACAAACAGCCTGAATTTCAAAGACATTGAGGCTCACTGGGATGAGGTATTACGCCTGGCAACCTCGATTAAACAGGGGACAGTCACCGCATCGCTGATGATGAAGAAGTTAGCCAGTTACCCAAAACAGAATGGGCTTGCCAAAGCGCTGAGAGAGATTGGCCGCATCGAGCGTACTCTGTTTATGCTGGACTGGTTCCGTGATCCCGGTCTGCGCCAACGCGTACAGGCGGGGTTGAATAAGGGCGAGGCCCGTAATGCCCTTGCGCGAGCGGTCTTTATGCATCGTTTGGGTGAAATCAGGGATCGCGGGCTGGAGAATCAGAGTTACCGCGCCAGCGGGCTGACGTTACTGACAGCGGCGATCACGTTGTGGAACACGGTATATATAGAAAGAGCCATTGAGTCACTGAAACGAAAAGGCATCCCGATTAATGAGCAACTGGTATCTCATCTTTCTCCCCTGGGCTGGGAACATATCAATCTGAGTGGAGATTACGTCTGGCGTAATAATCTTAAGCTGGGGTCCGGGAAATATCGGCCATTACGCACAGTCGATACCGAATTGTACAAAAAGCAGTCTTAGCGTGGGATAATTTCCGTTTTCCAAGCGGACCCCTATATAACATGTTCGGGGGATTGAAAATTAAAAAAGAAGCCGGAAAAAATCACGTAACTTAACAGTTTTTTCCGGCTTAAATTTTCTGATCCTGACTCTATATAATCGCTCTAAGAATAGCACGTATATCCGTATCCGATACGGTTACCGGATTGGTGGATAGACAGGCATCTTGTAAAGCGGCTGTAATCATGGCATTTTCAGCAGTCGTTACCTGTTCGCGAGTGATGTTTAATGCGCTAAGGTTGTCTGCGACATTAACCTGCTTCATGAGATTGTGCAGATGGGTGATTAGACTCGCGACACAATACTCATCCGCCGACTGGAAGTTTGCCAGGCCACACAGTTTACTTAACCGTGCATATTTTGCACGAACGGCTAAATCACGACTGTTGAACCGGATCACGTGGCACAGCAACAGCGCGTTGGCAAGTCCATGGGGTATGTGCAGTTGACCACCCAGTTGATGAGCAATGGCATGGTTCATTCCCAGCCCGGCCTGGCTGAAGGCGATACCGGCCAGCGTGGAAGCATTATGCATCCGGGTTCGAGCTTCCAGTTCATTACCGTCCCGATATACGACGGGCAGGAAACTGATGACCAGTTGTGCTGCTTTTTCTGCCAGTGCATCAGTAAAGTCCGTTGCGCCTTTGGCCACATATGCCTCAAGTGCATGCGTCAGTACGTCAAGCCCGGTATTGGCTGTTACTGCCGGTGGTACGCTTAGCACCAGTCGCGGTTCAAGAAGCGCTATATCAGGGTAAAGACTGTCATCAAACAACGGGTATTTTATTCTGCTGGCCGGATCGCTGATAACACTGGCGCTGGTGACTTCAGAACCCGTACCACTGGTAGTGGGGATTGCAACGAAGTTCTCAACCATAATGCCAAGCTTGCGGCCAAAGAAAATTATCGCCTTTGCTGAATCCAGTGCCGACCCACCGCCGAAACCGATCACTACATCCGGCTGTATCGCACTCATAGCCTCAATACCAGCCGCCACTGTAGCGACAGGCGGATCGGGGATGATATCGCTAAACAGACCGACAGTGTTGTCCTCGTGGATATTGTCGGTGACCATTTTCAGATTGGGGCTGCCAGCCAGAAAACCATCGCAGACAATCCAGATCTTTTTACCGTGGAGCGTTCTGAGCCAGGTTAAACTGTCGGCTCCGCTATATACCCGCGTTTTTACCGTGAACAGGGACATCTTCACATCCTCCACTTAGCGGATGGAAAATCCATTGGTCAGCACACAACGGCGTTTACGGGCGAAGCTCCGTGCTGATGTTGTCCCTTCGCCAGTGGGTGTCGCAATAGTAAAGGTGGTAAAACCCTCGGCACCTATGCCCAGTCCGGCATAGGAAGGGCCATTTTTCACAAATATTGAAGTCTGCATGGTCTTCGCAGCCAGGTTCAGACGGGTAACATTCTGAGAATGCATTATGGCGGTATGGTGCTGCTCGTTTTCCACCTTCAGAGCCAGTGCCAGTCCTGTCTCGAAATCACTGACCCGTACAACAGGCAGAACTGGCATTAATTGTTCGACCATCACCAGCGGATCGTCCTGCTCCACTTCTACAATAATCAGTCGCGGTGCTGTTGATGTGTTCAGATCAGCAGCCTGCAGGATCACTGCCGGACTTTTACCTACCAGTTTCTTGTTTGCTTCTCCTTTGTCATTGATAACGACCTTGCGCAGTCTGGCAATATCACCGGGCGTTTTTACCAGAAAGGCATCGTTTTTCTGCATATTATCCATGAGGCGATCGGCGATGCTATCTACTACGATGACGCATTTTTCGGCGATACAAAGGACGTTATGATCGAAAGAGGCACCATCAACGATATCTTTGGCAGCCTTGACCGGACAGGCAGTCTCATCCACCAGTACAGGGGGGTTACCAGGGCCAGCACCGATAACTTTTTTACCGGTTTTCATGGCCATATTGACAATTGCCGGACCACCTGTAACCGCAAGCAGAGCAATGCGCGGATCTGACATCATTTCGCGAGTAGCGTCAAAGGTGGGCTCTGCTACGGTGGTAACCAGATTGCGGATCCCGCTTACCCGATAAATGATGTCTTCGATTTTTTCAATAAGCCACAAGGATACCTTTTTTGCGCCCGGATGGGGGCTGAAGTAGACAGCATTACCAGCGGCCAGCATACTGATGGTGTTGTTAATGATAGTTTCGGTCGGATTGGTGCTGGGGGCGATAGCGCCAATGACTCCGAAGGGAGATAGTTCGAATAAAACCATGCCACCATCACCAGTCAGGGCGCTTGTGGTCAAATCCTCAATCCCCGGAGTATTATTCAGTGCCGCAGTGTTTTTACTGATTTTGTCGGGTGCATTACCCATGCCGGTTTCTTCTGCGGCGCGTTCGGACATCTCTTTGATCCAGGGTGCCAGCTCTTCCTTCAGGGCTGTAATGATCCTGGTTCGAAGTGCCAGAGGTTCTGCCATGTATTTTTTATAGGCATCGTAGCTGGCAGTGATAGCATCTTCCACACGAGCGAAGATAGTGTGCTGAATGTTTCCAGGGGCAGTAGCGGTCCCTTTCAGATTATCAGCAAGAATATTGCGGATCATATTCTCCAGTTCAGTGGTATTCATTTTTGACTCCCTGATTTAAGGCTGTCGACAGCCCGTAATGCAATAAGATGATTTTTTTCAGCGGATGCGCCGCTAATTCCGATCCCGCCGATCACTTTCCCCGCACAATACACGACACAGCCTCCGCGGGAGGTATCAATCCCGCCAATAACGTTATGTAGTGTGGGGTCAATGATCTGTTTATTTTCTTTAGCGAAACTTACCGCGGCTTCGGCTGCACGCCCGGCGACAGCAATATCTTCTGCCGATGTACCTGGCATGCGGTAAGTCAGAACACATTCGCCTTTTTCGTCACACAAGGTGATAACTACCATGGCGCTTTGCTGCCACGCCTCTGCCAGAACAGTATCGATAATGTTTTTCAACTGCTCTGAACTGAAAATGTGCTTACTGAAGTTTTCCGATGGCGAAAGTGACTGCGGGTACCGACGGATAACTTCGCGGACGGCCTCCTCCAGCAATATGCGATGCTCGCTGATAAGGGATGCTATATCCTGTTCTGGCATAGCTCTGTTTCTCCTGTAACAGCCGACCGGGGCTAAAACCGGTCGATGGTATCGACGATGCCGACGATGGCAAGATCAATGGCCTGATTTGGTTCCGGAAAGATCTTTCTGGCTGAAGAGCCACGGCTGACCAGAACCAGCTCACCTTCACCTGCTCCCATAGAATCCACAGCAACCTCCTGGGTGTTTTCCTGGAAAAGCGGTGTGGAGCCGTCCAGATTAACTAAAGTAACGACCATCAATTTTTTACCTGTCAGGGACGCAGATTTTTGCGTCGACACCACTGACCCTACGACTTTCGCCAGTTGCATTGCATTACTCCTGCCATATTAGTTTGATGTTCTGTCTTTCCATTACTTCCCGGGCGAGGGCGGTAATCAGCGTCTGCTTTTCCAGTAAAACCCAGCAATCGTGCCAGTGAATAACGCTGGCATAGCTGAGGCCAGCTGCAGCTGCCAGTTTCACCGGTGTACTCATATGGTCAGTGAGTGTGACCGGAAGGCGGCGTAACTCTCGCAGTGGCAGTGCGGTCAGTAATTGCTGGTGGATCTGAAGGTGTAACCTTACGCCATATGCCCATGCTTCCAGGACAGTCGACACTGCCGGGTGGTGGTGATCATAGGCAACCAGACTCTGAATAAAAGCCAGATCAGGTAAGGGCAATATCAGTTGTGCATTATGCAAATAAACCGTTTTTGATAAGCCTGCCGCCAGCTCGGCCTGGGTCACCCGTAAACTCCGGCTTTCCCTTCCCTGTAAAAGTGTAATGACCCTTGAGACGATCATGTCCAGCATAGGCACACCTGCATTAGCGTTTTGTCAGGAGAAGTCTTGCCACTGCCTGGCCTCCATCAATACCGGCAGCATTCGCTTCATCAGTATCAATATGCATTTCAAGACGCATATCCTCAGCAACCCGGATACAGACATCATCAAAAATCAGTTTTCGATCGGTGCCCTCAATCCCGACTTTCACCGTTTCTCCTTGTGTTACGCCAAATATCGCAGCGTCCAGTGGCGACATGTGAATATGTCTGCGAGCGATGATTACTCCCTCGGTGAGATTAATTTCTCCGGCCTCGCTTTTGAGTGTGACAGAGACACTTCCGGTCAGATCACCTGACAGGCGGAGTGGCGCCGTCAGGCCAATTTGCCTGGCATCGGTGTACGAGATTTCCACCTGTGTTTGTCCCCGCAACGGCCCCAGTATCCGTACGTTTTTCAACTGACCTCTTGGACCGATTAAGGAAACGGTCTGCTCTGCCGCAAATTGCCCGGGCTGACCAAGGGGCTTTTTAATTTTCAGAGTCTGTCCGGGAAACAGACTCTGGTAATCTTTTGCCGACAAATGAACATGCCGGTTTGATATACCCAGCGGAATCGTTCGTTGCCGCATCTGCGCAATTACCTGACCGGTCAGTTTTGTGATCAGATCGTGATCCATTGATTTACCTCAATACCGATTTCTGATTGTGAATACATCTACTGCGTGGCTGGCCCTTATGTCGCGGACATGAAGGATCTCCAC
Source organism: Citrobacter sp. T1.2D-1 (assembly GCF_950098555.1). Lineage (NCBI taxonomy): Bacteria > Pseudomonadati > Pseudomonadota > Gammaproteobacteria > Enterobacterales > Enterobacteriaceae > Citrobacter > Citrobacter sp. T1.2D-1. The sequence continues at coordinate 12,398 of NZ_CATNHH010000017.1, read as the reverse complement.
AGATTTTGCATGTCACCAGTAATTTTGCTGATATGGCGACAGCCTGTTTTGTTTCACCTGTCTGTTGGCTACCCGCATCTGCAGTTTCATCATCAGGTTTTTCCTGATAATGAAACTGATGCAGAGATATTCCGGGTTTAACCTGCTGCGCAACGGCAACGGATCTCGCTGACGCTGTCGGAATATCGAGGTCAGTAGCGATATCTCCCATGACCGGAAATGCTTTGACCGTCGCCACAGATTGTTTTTCACCATATTCAGCAGGAGGAGACTTTGCTGAAGCGTTTGGTTTACTGATTTCCCTGGCCGTTTCCACAGGATCATTGATAGCATCGACCTGAATGATATTGCCTGTGCTTCCCTCGACAGCCTCCCTGATCGGGGGGACTGCCTTTTCTGCGTCCGGATCCTCCTGAACGGATTCAGGTCCGGTTGTGGTATGGGCGGCGGATGCCGTGAGGGCAACGGCCGGGAGAACGGTTATCTTCTGAACAGGCTCAGCTCGGGGCGGTTTAGTTGTTGAAACCAGTTCACCGGTTCCTTTCGCTGGCCGGGCGATTGTGGTGCAGGCAACAAATCCCTGGTGTGCTCTGGCTGTTTCTTCTCCGGCCGATAGAGCCGTACGCACTGCAGCAACATCGCCTGCAATTTTCACCAGCATCCAGCCAGACCCGATGGTTCTTTCCACGCCGATCAGTCTGATCTGGGCGGTTTTCGCCATCACATCAGCAACAGTTATCGCCAGAGACATACCCGAGACTTCGATAAGGCCAAGAGAATGTTGCACAAGCTCCCCCTTTTCCTTGTTAATTTTTCACTCGGCTGTTGCGGTCTGATAAACCGGCAACAGCGTTTCCACCTCATTATGAGGACGTGGGATGACGTGAGTTGATTTCACCTGGCCCACACCGGCTGCAGCTGCGGAGCCCGCCTCCACCGAAGCTTTTACCGCACCGACATCACCTCGTACCATGACGGTAACCAGGCCGGAACCAATTTTTTCGTAACCCACCAACTGGACGTTTGCCGATTTGACCATGGCATCTGCACCTACGATGGCGCCAATCAGTCCATAGGTTTCGATCATTCCAAGCGCATTGTTCATTTCTCTTTTACTCCTGAGTTTCTTGTGTAAAGTTCATCTTCAGCTCCTGTCCCTGACGGGACGGGAGATAATTATTCCGGCAGCGACAGACTTTTTCCCTGGCCCCCCTTGCCCGGCAGAAGTGGTAACCTGGTCAGACCGCGATACAGCGCGGCGCCAAGGCAGGCTCCGAAGATCGGTGCGACGAGTGGTATAATGAAGTAGGGGAATGCACGTCCGCCTGTTAAAGCATTACTACCCCAGCCAGCCAGATAGCTGAACAGACGGGGACCTAAATCCCTTGCCGGATTCAGCGCAAAACCCGTCAGTGCACCGATGGCAACCCCAATCAGGGCCACGGAAATCCCAATCAGTAGCGGCGCCAGCGGACCGCGAGGAACACCGTTGCCGTCGTCGGTCAGCGCCATGATCAGGCACATCAGCGTCAGCGTTCCGATGGTTTCACTGGCAAAAGCCTGAAGCAGATTAATTTCCGGATGGGGAAACGTCGTGAAAATACCCGCCTGTGCAAGGCTGTCCATGCTGCCGCGTTGAATATGGTGTGCCAGCTCATAATCAATAAACAGATTGTGGTAAAGCAGGTAGACCACCATGGCGCCGCCAAAAGCGCCCATAATCTGGCACAGGATGTAAGGTAAGACCTTATGGGCACTGAAATTGCCGAAAAGCCACAATGCGATAGTGACTGCCGGATTAAGATGCCCTCCGGATATTCCCGCAGTGAGGTAAACACCGAGTGCGACACTCAGTCCCCAGACAATACAGATCTCCCACAAACCGAAACTGGCGGCAGCCAGTTTCATCGCTGCGAGGCAACTGATACCAAGAAACAGAAAGAGTCCGGTGCCCAGAAATTCGGCAAGGCACTCCTGCTTTAATGTCGGTAAGGTTGTGTTCATAATCGTTTCCTGCAAAAGTTTAAAAAACTACCGGTTACCCACCGATGACGCAGTCGATTCCAAGGGATGTCACAATATCTTTATATTTATGCATACGACTTTCTTCCGGTGGTTTTATTTCAATCATGTCGTACGTTCTGCCAAGCAGGTTATATTTATTCTGGCCATAGTTGTGATAGGGCAATAAATGTAATCGCGATACATTTTTCATGTGCGTAACAAATCTGGCAATAGCTTCGATACTTTGTTCATCATCATTAAATCCAGGAATTACCGGGATCCGAACGGCGACATTCTTTGCCAGTTCTGAAATTGTCAGTGCATTACGTAAAACCGTCTCATTCGGATGTCCCGTAAATTCCTTATGCCGTTCACTATAAAAGGTTTTGATGTCGAGCAATACGATATCAAGCAATGGGATAACCTTTTCCAGCACGGCCCGGGAGGCTATTCCGGTGGTTTCCATCGCTGTATGCCATCCTCTGGCTTTGCAGGCGGCCAGCAATGCTGCTGCAAATGCAGGCTGAGCCAGTGCTTCGCCACCGGACAATGTAATACCTCCACCGGAGCGGCGATAATGCGTCTCATCTTTACGCAGTTCGTCTATAACCTCCACCACCGACATTCTCTTACCTGACTGAACCATCGCGCCAGCCGGGCAGACCTCAGCGCAAGCTCCACAATGAATACAGGCATTCCGGTCAATAAGCCCTTGACGTGAGGCATCGATAGCCCCAACGGGGCAGGCGGATACGCAGCGTCCGCAATGGATACAATTGCGATCGTAGTAAAATATTTCCGGTTCAGTGTGCTGTGATTCCGGATTACTGCACCATTTACATGCCAGATAACAGCCTTTCAGGAATACAATGGTGCGTATTCCCGGGCCATCATGTAAGGAGAATTTTTGTATATTAAATACGGTGCCAGTCTGCGCGTAATCAATTTCCGCCATGTCAATACCTTTATTTCTTTTCTTCATGCTGATATTCAGCATGTTATTGGCCGGATGTGTTTTCCTTGTCTGTAAAAACAAGGAAAACAATCATCAGAAGATAATATCCTTATGTTGAGAAATCCGGCCGACTGTCAATTAAAAGACATGTTCGGTTCGCAGGATAATATCGTCCTGTACGCTTTTATCCAGTGAGACAAATTGCGCACTGTAACCCGCCACACGCACAACCAGATCACGATATTTTTCTGGTTCTTTTTGTGCTGCCAGCAGTGTATTACGGTCGATCACATTGAACTGAACATGCATGCCTTTCTGATCGAAATAACCACGCAGTAAGGCCGCCAGATGGTATAATCCCTCATCGCCTTTCAGAGCTGCCGGATGGAATTTCTGATTAAACAGCGTGCCATTTGAGGCCAGGAAGTGATCCAGCTTGGCTACTGAGTTGGCGGCAGCGGTTGGACCTTTTGTATCCATGCCCCTGCTGGGCGACACCCCATCGGGAAGCGGCTGGCCGGCCAGACGTCCATCTGGAGTTGCCCCGACGCTCTCACCGAGAGCCACATTAGCGGATACCGGATATAAGCCAGCCTGGAATAAACCGCCACGTGGGTTGGTGTATTTTTCTACCTCGCGACAGTAAATTTCAGCACCGGTACGGGCCAGCATATCCACTTCGTCAATGTCATTACCGAACTTGGGGGCGCCATTAATGAGTAACTGACGCACTGCTGTCAGCCCGGCATTAGCCCCTTTGACAGGCTCCGGTGGGTTGCTATTGAGTGAGGTGAGTGCAAGTGCGCCGCTTTCGCCCAGCACTTTCTTCACGGCCTCAAGGACTAGTTCATAGGTTGCATCCTGTTTCGGCGTACTTTCAGTGGCTATAGTGTCAGGTTTCTCTATCCCGCCAGATACACCGAAATTGGCATCCAGTGCTTCTTTCAGATGACCCAGCGATAATTGGCCTTCTTCAAATACCAGACGTTTGATAGCCATCAGCGAGTCGCCCACATTGGCAACGCCGACACCTTGCGGACCCGTGAAGTTATAATGGGCACCGCCTTCCTGAACGCTTTTACCGCGACTGATACAGTCATCCACCATACAGGACAGGAACGGCAGGGGGGCCCGTTCCATATGAGCAAGGTCAACACTGTTATCGGCCATTGCCAGATGATAGACAAAATATTCGTTCTGTTTACGATAAGCTTCAATGATGTCTTCAATACTCTGGAATGAATCCAGCTCACCAGTTTTGGGGCCGAGTTGTTTATCCCCGCAGCGTCCGTTGTTCAGGGTTATTTCCAGTACCTTACTCATGTTATAGAACGCGGCGTCGTGCCAGCCTTCTGTTTTTCCCGGACGTTGAGGTTCGACGCAGCCGATGATGCCGTATTCCCGCGCATCTTCCAGGGTCAGGCCGCGGTTAATCAATGCAGGGATAACAACTTCATCGTTGTAATAGGCCGGGATCCCCATACCAAGACGACTGACTTCACAGGCTTTCAGTAACAAATCGTCCGGAGATTTTGACCAGACACGTACTGACAGTGAAGGTTCATGCAGACGAACATGGGCGGTAGCCGTCATGGCCATAAAGGACAGTCTGTTAGTGGCGTCCTGTCCGCCGCTGGTTTGACCGCCAACGATCAGGTTCTGGAACATCGGATAGCCACCAAAACCTTTGGTCGAGCCTTCATCACGAACCTTGTTAACGTCGTTGAACTTGAGCCACAGACAATCCAGCAATTCCTGCGCCTGTTCCTCGCTCAGGGAGCTGTCCTTTTCCAGGTAAGGGTACATGTACTGATCGAAACGCGCCGGGGAGATAGAATGCCCGTTGGATTCAAGTTGAATAATGGCATGGGCAAACCAGAATGACTGGCAGGCTTCATAGAAATTACTTGCACCATTTTCAGGTACTTTGTCACAGATTTCAGCAATTTTCAGCAGCTCTTTTTTACGGACTGGTGAGGCCTGTTCCGCGAGAGTACGAGCTTTAACCGCGTAACGATGAGCAAAATTGATTGCTGCGTTACAAGAAATAATGACCGCCTTGTAGAACGATTCTTTTTTCAGAAAAGCGGGGTCTTTTTTATCAGCGCTGGCCATTGCTGCAACAACATCCTGGATGATGCCTTTGTATCCACGAGCGAGAACACGCGCGTAGTCCACGGCTATATGACCGACGCCATTAAAGTAATAGTTGCCGACAGTGAAGACATTTTCTGCCATGCAATCAAGCGTTTCAGGCAACATATAGGATGTAGCCAGTTCATTCGTTGTTTTCCCTTCCCAGTAGCCAAATACGCTATCCAGCTGCTGTTTCGCTTCATCGGTTATGGTAAAACGGTCGCCTTTACGCAGATTCAGACGATCGAATTCATCCTGAAGCCAGCGATTTGAGTACTCCGGGTAAATTTGTGTGGAATGAGGAGTGACTGTCAGACTACCAACGATTAGTTCACCTGCCCGGATGGTGACCGGCAATTCCGCAAGGATCTTCTCAAGCGCTTTGGCGCGACGGATGATCATGGGCAGGGATTCCGTTTCCTTATAGGACTCGGTGATCAGGCGGGCACGATCCGTCTCAATGCAGGGGGTCGTATCAAGGATTTGTTCCCGTAAGGCACGAATTCGGTCAGTTGGTTCACCAAAAGCCTGTGATAATTGGCTCATTTCTTGTTCTCCACTACATGGAAATCAGATATAGGGGGTTGTGGCTGAAGGCGCTTTGCCACCCATTGTTTCCAGCAGAGTCAGACCTACATCACGTGCAGAACGCACCGCCTGGCGCACAGCACCGGAGTCACCGGAAACAATCAGAATAACTTCGTTAGTAAAGCTGGTGCCTTTTGCCGGGGAGTTGTAAGCCACCACATCCACATTGGCAGATTTGATCGCCGTGTCTGCCATCAGCACACCAATCGCTGCCGGGGCACCGACAATCACGCCACAGGCGCGTCCAAGGGGGGCGCCAAATGCTTTTTCCAGAGCGTAGCTGGCGCGTGCGGTGTACTGGAGTTCCACATGACCTGCTGCGTTGGCGTAAATGTCACCGAAAGTACGCTCAAGTTCGCCTAGCGCCACTTCCACAGCCCGTTTCACATCGGAAACATCCTGACCACCGAACAGCACCAGTGAACCGTGTCCTGCGCCGCCTTTAGTGTCGCGGGCCAGTTCAATTGCAACGACTTCAGTATTTGTGGCTTTGACAGCTTCATCAGCCGCCATGATCTGTGGGCCCGCACCAGTACGTGCACCAAGGATGCCTATTGAACGGTATTTCTTCTCCAGATGCATGGCATCCAGCAAGGCGCTGTCAACGTTGGCAATTACAAGGCCGATACTGTCGCCCGTTGCCGTCCCGACGAACTCGGTTAAACCGCAAAGTTTTCTTGGGATAGCGGGCTCCTGCTGAGATATCCCCGGCTGGGATGCGGCGGACGGGGTTTTCAAATCCCCGACTTTTCCGAGCACCTCGGCGATAATATTTTCTACGAGGTTATCGCTACTCATTGTTTAACTCCTTCAGATGGTTTAAGGCCTGCTGGCAGGAGTTTTTCAACATCAGAATGCGGACGTGGAATGACATGGGTAGCGATGACATCGCCGATCTGACGAGCAGAGGCACAACCGGCATCGGTGGCGGCTTTGACTGCACCCACATCTCCGCGTACGAGCACTGTTATCAGACCAGAACCAATTTTTTCGTAACCAATGAGCACGACATTGGCTGATTTGACCATCGCATCAGCAGCTTCTATTGCTGCAGTCAGACCTTTGGTCTCGACCATACCTAACGCTTCTTGTTGCATATTGTTCTCCTTCCGGGAGGAAATCGTCTGTGGGGGATAATTCACCCGGAAAGGGTAAGGGATTGGATTTTAAAATAATTGCGGGGATCTTTTTTTTTGAAGCATCATTATTGCGTTTTCAGGTGTTGATTTGCCATTTTTTAATGTATGTGATTGTTTTTTAAATTAAATAATATTTAACTGATGGTGTGTTCTTGCGTTGGCGAAGAAAATAATTTTAATTTATTTGTTGCATTATGTTGTCGAGTGTGGTTGCTTCTGCCCACGAGGCAGAGCTTGTATGTCCGCGGTTTAGCATAGAAAAGAGGTCTCTGATTATTTCGTAGATGGTGATATTGCCAGACCTTCTCTTTTTCATGATTGTATTATGACCAACCTTACTTGCGAATAGTGAGGCGACAGGAGGATACAAATATCAAAAAATGAATATATATAATCTTAGAGGTAATACCAAATTTAGGTAAAGTCATGAGACAAGATAATGGATGCGTGATATGCGCGGTATTCCATTGATATCTAATGATTTAATTTTATAGCAGCGTCAAAATTTATTCTTATTAAATAAATGTACCCCCAGGATCGTTTCTCAATATTTAATTTTCATGAGTGTTTAATGTTAAATAAAATATAATAATGGCCGCGTGTCAAAATACTGCTGCTGAGGATGTGTGTATATTAAGGTGATGGGGGTTTTCTAAGAAATAGAAATACTTTTTGGTATTATATAAAAATCGTCTGTGGGTAGGTCTGAATTCAGTCTGGAATTCCAATTCATGCTTTTTTATGTTTTGCGGTACATCGGAGTTACAAAAGGTTGTGCTAGCGTCACAAAACTTAAACCCTTCTCGTCACACGTATGATTTTCATTGGGGATAAATCTTTAATGAATTTCATATTGAGAGTAAGTAACAATTTAATAAAACAGGTGTTGTTTATGGAGTTGAATTTTTTATGAAGAAATGATGGAGGCTCCCCCGATGACAGGGGAGCTCCAAGTTTTTGTGTTTTATTATTAAGCCAATATTCCAGCCCAGTAACCCAGAATACCGAATGCAAAAATAAGCATAATCAATAGTAGGGGACTCAGTTTCTTCCTGAGCAATCTTGCAACTAACAATGTAAGAGCCAAAGGAAGCATTCCCGGAAGTAACTGATCGAAGATGTTCTGCAGCGTTGTTACTGTGACATGGCCATCTGCCTGTGTGACACGGGATACAACAATCGGTACATTAATTGTCGTCCACTTACAAACCAGGGCGCCAATAACGAACAGTCCCAGAATTGATGCACCTTCTGTCAGTTTCTGAAGGCGATCCCCACCCAAATCCTTAAGAATTTCTCTTCCTTTCTGGTATCCGTAATTTAAACCATAGTATTTCAGTGCTAAACGGATTGCGTTGAACAATACAAAAAAAATGATTGGGCCAAGGATATTTCCGGTTAACGCAAGAGAGGCTCCCAGGGCAGCAAGAACGGGTCTGATAGTCCCCCAAAAAATAGGATCTCCAACACCTGCGAAGGGACCCATCAAACCGATTTTTACACCACTGATACTATTCCCTTCAATCTGTGCACCGTTTGCTTTTTCCTCTTCCATCGCCGCCGCAACACCCAATATGGGGGAGGCGCAGTAGGGCTGAGTATTAAACCACTCCAGATGTCTTTTAAGAGCTTCTATTCTTTCCGGACCCGGCGCATACAACCGTTTTATGGCAGGAATCATGATATAGCAAATACCCAGATTCTGTACACGTTCAAAGTTTGCTGAAGCCAGAAGGACGTTTGATCTTAAAAACATACTTCTAAGGTCGCCAGAGGTAAGGCGTTTATTTTCGGTAACAGTAGTGTCTTTATTGGTATTATCGATTGACATGATTGGCTCCTCAGGAATCGAGATCGTCTTCATCAGACAAGGTTGCTTTCGATGGGCTACTTACCGCTTTACTGGCCGCAGAAAATCTTGGATTTACCTGAAGGTAAATAATGGCGGCAACTAACCCCATCCCTCCAAGTCCAACCAGATTGAAATTGGTGAAAGCCGCAATCAGAAAACCCGCAAACAGGAATGGCATCAAATGTCTGACATTCATCATATTGACAACCATTGCATAACCCACAACGACAACAATGCCACCTCCGATCTGGAGACCTTTTGTGACGACTTCCGGGATACTGTTGAGAACGTTCTGAACGGTGGTAACATCAAGCATCAGTACGGCCAGCGTGGGGAGTGCAACGCGTAATGCCTGTAATGACAGCGCACTGATATGCATGAACTCGATACCTCGAATATTGCCGGACTCGGCATAGGTATCTGCCTTGTGGACAAAGAATACCGCTATCGTTCTGATAAAAATAGTTAAGACCTGACCTGCTGCTGCCAGGGCGACTGCGATGGCAATACCTTGCCCAATGCCCTGATGGGTCGTAATGACGAGGATAGTTGAAATGACGGAAGCAATGGCGGTATCTGGCGCCATTGCAAGCCCGACGTTCATCCAGCCCAGGGCCATCATTTCAAGTGTACCGCCTAAGATAATACCGGTTTTAATATCACCCAGAACGATCCCGACCAGCGTACAAACCACAAGTGGGCGGTGGGTCTGAGCTTCGTCCAGCACACTCCCTATCCCCGCTAAAGCAGCTACCATGACCAGTGCAATAATTTGATATGTTTCCATGTCATTTAACCTTCATTATTCAATTTTAGAATAAAAATCAACCGCGGAATCAGAGGGTAATTGCCGTAGTTCAAGCTGAACACCTTTCTCATGCAGTTTTTTAAACGACGCGATGTCTTCAGGAGTTGCGCTGACGGATTTCGTGAGTTGTTTACGACCCTCTTCATAAATCATTCCTCCAATATTTACTGAAGGAATTTTAACTCCGCCCTCAACAAGATGAAGAACATCTGTTGGATTACCAAATAAAAGAAAAGCGGTAACACCTTCATAACGTTCACTGTGATATGCTTTTATCATCTTTTCAACGGTGACCACGCTGGCCTTCATGTGGCTGGGGGCTTTGTTGAATAAATCAGATTTCGGGTAAGTCTCCCCCGTAGCGGGTTGTGTTTTCAGGCAATACGCACGCTTTCAGGCATACCTGCTTTCGTCATTTTGTTCAGCGCTCGTACCAGGGCCATAGCCTCCGCAACCTGACCATCGTAGTCACGCAGCGTCAGTGAACCCCCGAACAGCTGTTTTACCCGGTACATCGCCGTTTCCGCTATCGAGCGACGGTTGTAATCTGTTGTCCATTTCCACCGCGCATTACTCCCGGTCATTCGCTGATTAGCCACTGCACGGTTACGGTCTGCATATTCACCGGGCCAGTAACCTGCACCTTTTCGGGGAGGGATAAGCGCGCTGATTTTCTTACGCCGCAGTTCATCGTGACAGAGCCGGGTGTCGTAAGCGCCGTCTGCCGCTGCTGCCCTGATTTTTCTGTGAGTCTGCCGGATAAGACCCGGGAAGGCTTCTGAGTCCGTCACATTGTTCAGCGACAGGTCTGCACAGATGATTTCATGTGTGTTGCTGTCAACTGCCAGATGCAACTTTCGCCATATACGACGGCGTTCCTGGCCATGTTTTTTGACTTTCCATTCGCCTTCACCAAAGACCTTCAGCCCGGTGGAATCAATCACCAGATGCGCGATTTCACCTCGGGTGAACGTTTTGAAACTGACATTAACCGACTTTGCGCGCCTGCTGACACTGGTGTAATCCGGGCAGCGCAACGGAACATTCATCAGTGTAAAAATGGAATCAATAAAACCCTGCGCAGCGCGCAGGGTCAGCCTGAATACGCGTTTAATGACCAGCACAGTCGTGATGGCAAGGTCAGAATAGCGCTGAGGTCTGCCTCGTGAAGAAGGTGTTGCTGACTCATACCAGGCCTGAATAGCTTCATCATCCAGCCAGAAAGTTATGGAGCCACGGTTGATGAGGGCTTTATTGTAGGTGGGCCAGTTGGTGATTTTGAACTTTTGCTTTGCCACGGAACGGTCTGCGTTGTCGGGAAGATACGTGATCTGATCCTTCAACTCAGCAAAAGTTCGATTTATTCAACAAAGCCGCGTGACTCATACAGCGGCCATCCGTCCGTCATCCATACCACCACCTCAAAGGCCGACAGCAGGCCAAGAAGACGTTCCAGCGTAGCCATGGTGCGTTCACCAAAGACATGCGCCACCACCGTTCTGCGTATCCTGTCATACGCGTAAAACAGCCAGCGCTGCCGTGATTTTGCCCCGACGTAGCCCCATTGCTCGTCCATCTCCGCACAGACAATGACATCACTGCCCGGCTGTATCCGGGAGGTTACTGACTGCGGCCTGAGTTTTTTAAATGGCGGAAAATGGGGTTGAGACCAATGCCCATAATGCGTGCGGTGGCGCGGCAACCGACACCATTCATGGCCATATCAATGATTTTCTGGTGTGTTCCGGGCTGAGATGCGGTGTAAGTGAAGGTGAGCTGCCATGTTTTACGGCAGTGAGAGCAGAGATAGCGCTGATGCCCGGCAGTACTTTTGCCGTTACGCACCACCCCGTCAGTAGCTGAACAGGAGGGACAACAGACGGAGACGGAAGCCACAGGAGCACCTCAAAAACACCATCATACACTACATCAGTAAGTTGGTAGCATCACCTGGAATAGATTACCCATAAAGCTAGCTTCCGCTCTTCGCTCTTCGCTCTTAAGGGACAACCATACTCAAATCTCCCATATTGCAGGAGATTTGAGTATGAAAACGTCACCGTGGAACAAAGACTGTATCATCGGTCAAAAAAGGCCGCTTCAGATATCTCATATCTGGGGGATCCGGATTCGACTTGAGCTGGAAGGTAAAACACGCGATCTTGCACTGTTCAACATGGCTTTGGACAGTAAGCTACGAGGCTGTGACCTGGTCAAACTCAAAGTATCAGATGTTGCATATGGCAGTTCTGTTTCAAGCAGAGCAACGGTGTTGCAACAGAAAACCGGTAGTCCTGTCCAATTTGAGATAACCAAAGGAACAAGAGAAGCTGTTGCTGCATTGATAAAGCTTGGTAATTTGCATAGTAAAGACTTCTTGTTCCGGTCTCGGGTTGGTACTTGCCAACACATATCAACCCGGCAATACAACCGAATTTTTCATGGGTGGATAGCAAAGCTTGGTCTCGAAAATTCACTTTACAGCACGCATTCTATGCGAAGAACAAAACCTTACCTGATCTACAAAAAAACTAAGAATCTCAGAGTGATCCAACTCCTTCTGGGCTACAAGAAACTGGAAAGTACAGTTCGATACTTGGGCATTGAAGTCGATGATGCGCTGGAGATATCTGAATCGATCGAAGTCTAAGGTTGTCAGGGCTGCGACAGCGGCCCTGTGCCAAGAGCGGAGGTTTAGCAGTTTTTTTCCTTCAACTCGTCTGTTGTTATACGCAATGGTTATGCTGTCTAACGATCATATCCAACCTTCAGATTACCCGTGCTTTTTTCTAAATAACTGTTCGGAATAGTAGATCACTTTGAGGGAACTCAGCCCGAATTGTGCGATCTGATCAATCGCTGAATATCCCAAATCACCAACCGGACTGAGCGATGCCGATCATAGCACCAATTCCC
>NZ_CATNHH010000016.1:0-46599 GCF_950098555.1 Citrobacter sp. T1.2D-1 | reverse complement strand
GCGATCAACAACCTGTTTGACTGCTTCAATTTTAAACTCTTCGGGATAACGCTTACCGCTCATGGGCACCTCTCTTTAAGCCATCTTAAATGACTCTGAGGTGTCTGTTAAACCCGTGGCGATTCAATTGGAAACGCTGAAGCAGATCTTACGATCTAAAAACAACTCTTCTTTATGGGTAAAATGGCCTGGCAAAATTGAGCATGCGCAAAAAGGAAATTACAACGAAAATTACTGGTTCGATTATCAATCTGATAATCAGGAAGTGAACTGTACGGTCTCTGTTGTAGGTATCGAAGGTAACAGTTCCGGTGAGACAATTTATAGATTGCAAACTTTGCTAAAGCGTAAGCTCAATGAATATCAACTGGTTCGGTCTTTAGGGACTATTATGCTTCTTGATAATACCGGGAATATGATTCCATCAAACCATCCTTATTTTGAAGTCATCTCAAAAGCATGTATAAATGGAGTGCGTGACTTTGTTCGTCAAAACCCGTGGGTAGTCTGACGGTCAACTATAAAGCATAATATAATTAGTAATAACAAGGAACAGACATGAATGAAAACTCAGTAATCTTAATAAGTTTATTTTGGTTTTTTTTGGGATCGAGTGTTGTAGCTGGTTTTATGGATGCATCATTATATTGCTGGATTTTTGCAGCCATAAGCGCATTGTTTCTTCTTTCGGTGATACAAACACCAAAGGAGTTAACGGTATCTATTAGTCATATGACAAGCAAAACGCTGATCTCAAAGACAGATGATGGATACACATTTAGCATTTCACCTTACGGAGACGGGTACCGCTTATCAGTCTCGCCTGAAAATCGTCACAATGGTACCCAAAGCTTTGACGGCTGGTTCCCACGTTTTTTTTCCGAACCACAGTATGCCAAATCATCTTTAACTAAATTTCTCGGTGAGTCCTTAGTATGGGAAGAAGATTCAAGTAATGCTCTATGAGATTACTTATTATAAATTTTTCTATTAATCTCCATGGAGTGATATATGAATTTGGCCTATTTTTTATTTTTGTCTATAACTGTTATGCTTACGAGCTTTATTATTAAATCACTTGTCGTATTGGTAAAGTTCAAATTACTTCGTGATGAACGTCTCGAATATACCAGCAATAAAAATATTGATGAGATGTACGATTTAATGAATGCGAAGGAAGAAATCCTCATAAGGCATCATAAGCAGATGTTGGCATTGCATCTTTCACTATTAATATTCGTTCTATTTATTGCTTACATTTACTAAAAATAATTTTATTCAACATTTCAACAAAGGGTTTTCAATGGAAAGCTTCGAAACTGAACAAATGATTCAATATGCTTTCTACATAAATATCGTAATAACGACTGGTTTGGCATGGTTTTGCTTGCGGTCAGGATTGCATTACAATTTTTTCAGAAAAGCAGAGAGTGCCAGAACAAAAGGGCTGAGTAGTACCTCTACTGAACACGGTCCAGCAATAGTGAGACTAAAGAAGCTACAAGCATTAGTAGATTTTATTAGTAACTGTGCTTTTCTAATCCTTTCAATTGGCACAGCTTATATTTTGTATGTTTGGAGCCACAGTTAACTCATACGAGGTAACTTCGGCAGGTAACAACTTCTAATGCAGGACTTTAATAACTCTAAGGGATTCTACATGAAAAAAGACGATCTAATTACGCGTTGTAAATTACTTAAAGGCGAACGCGATGAGTCTATCTTTACCATATTAATTGGGATAGTAGTAAAGCTGGGGCTGGTAGGCCTGGCATTCTATCTGTTGCTTGGTTCCACGATTGATTGGTCAAGCTGGAAAACTTATGCCGCCATGTTGATCTTGGGAGCATTTCTCTAAAATCTTGAACCTTTTTTCACTCATTACAAGCCATGGCCTAGTGCGTAGATCATACGACTTTAAACCTTATGTCATTGATTTATAAGTACATATAACATAGATTATGTTAAATTGAATCTGGCAAAATGAATCCTGTATCGCTTACTACCTTGCTACCCTTTGCTGAACCGGTCCCGATAAGGCATTGCAGTCACCGGATCCTCCTTTCTGGTGACTGCAGTCCCGAAATAACGATTACTCCCTTTTCCTTCCGGCTTGCTCCGGTCAGACGCAACGTCCCTTCAGGCAAATGGATCAGAAACTGTATTTGATGCCAATAGACGCCTGCGAATCACGGTATCCGTGGTCACCGATTTGCTGGGCCACACTACCCCATACGCTCATTTTTTTGTTAATGTTGCCTTCAATACCGACTTTAGCTTCTCCGATGTTGCGTGCACCAGCCTGATAATCAGAGACATCATTCATTGTCACGCCGACGTTTTTAGTATTGTGCAGCCAGTTAACCTCAACAAACGGTTGCAGTGCTCGCGTGGTTCCTGCATCTGTTTCACGTTGCTCCTGGCGATAAGCGCGCAAACCTAAACGCGTCGACAAATTCCCGCTATTGCCAGTCACTTTTGTTCCATTCGTTTCATCGTGTTTATCTGCATGGACACCCATCCAGACCACCTGAGCTTTTGGTTGAATCCAGTAACTGACGTTATCGTGCTGGCTCAGATTAAAACTGTATCCAGCTTCAACCGACGCTAACCATCCTTGCGAATCATATTTCTCTTTGGATAATCCATCGCCCTGTACGGAGTTAGTAAACCAGGCATGCTGGACCCAGCTGTCGACATAGAATCCGGATTTATCCTGCTGGTTGGCATACCAGGTACCATACATTCCCAGCGAATAGCCATCTACTCTGTTTTTGGCCTTATACGCACTGTATTTAGCATTCGTATTGCCCTGTGCATAACCATAACCCGCCATGACACCTAAATGAAAACGATCCAGGCCACTATGGCTCCATTGCGCGATATCCCCGCCGATTTGCACCACGTAACGATTGCTCTGCGTTTTTAGCTGGCCAGACTGAGTTTTACTGCGAGTGTGCCCGCCGTCCTGACGCAACCACATGCTGGTCACTTTTTTCTCACCGGTTAAAAAGTCGGTGTACTGTGTTTCACCGAGCCTGTCGTGTAAACGGGAAACGAACATGGTATTTGCCTGCGCAAGGTTTGCGACATAGGCCCCTGCTTCTGGACGTATTACCTTAACGCCCCCACCGCCACTCTCCTCTGCGGGTTGATTCGGACTTTCTGGAATTGCCGGTTCTGACGGTGTAGCGGGAGCCGCTGGATCTGACGGTGTGGCGGGAGTCGCTGGATCTGGCGAAGTGACTGGCGTTTCCGGGTCAGTGGGGGTTACAGGTTCTTCCGGTTCTTCATAGACAGAACTGGTTAAATACCAGTTTTTACCCGTTTTAGCAGCGTGATATTCATAAGCGCCGGCAACGACGCGATTTCGGAGAGTGAAAATACCCTCAGATTCTCCAGCGACAGTAATAATCTCAATACCATCAGTCGTTTGAGCGCCGCCGCCATTATGGTTATTAACAAACAGACCGGTTGTCCCCGACGTATTCCCCTGCACCACCAGTTTATCCGTCTCAGAATCGTCATCACCTAACGTCGTATTAATGGTGACGTTACCACCGCCGCTATAATTGCCATTCACCGTCAATGTTTTAAATGCGCCGCTGTTGCCTGGGGACGAAAACACGACCGAACCGTTATTTGAAAGCGTTGCAACTGTCGAGCTGTCAGTCATATTCCATTGGCTGGTATCATTCAGGGTCATTGTATCAACATCGGGTGTCCGACCGGTGAATGTGGAGGCATGGTTTAACGTCACGTCTAAAGATCTGTTGGCATTCATTGACTGCGAAATAATATCGCCGAAAATATGCGAATTATCCGCCGTGATATCCACTGCGCCCGATCGCCTTGATGAACTTAAATCTTTGACGTTGATGGCAACATCGATTTCGCCTCCCGAACGACCAATAATCATGGAGTCATTCAGGTTCAGGGCTAACGAGCCGCTTTCATTCTGGATGGCATAGCCATCATTGGTTTCAATATGGCTACCGGTTACCTGTAAACTATTAGCATCACTCGTGCTGGCGGTGTTAAAAACAATACCATGGCTGCCGTTACCGGTCATCTTCAACAGGCTATTATTCAGTTGAACATCAGCCCCGTTTTGTATCCGTACCCCAACAGACGTCGCTCCATGAATTTGCGCGTTAAGACGGTTCGCATGTAAAATACTCCCTGCCGTTTTCGCTATGAGTCCTGTTGATGTCACTCCGTGAGTCGTCAGTTGAACATTATCGAGGTAAACCTGTGACCCTGCAGATTCAGTGCTGACGCCGTAACTCCCTGTACCATAAAGTGTAATGGCGGTATCCGATGCCGTAATTGTGGTGGGAGCAACGTTGTCGCTATTGTTATGATGCGCATACAGGGCGTAGCTGTTATCACCAGAGGTAATAATTTCACTGTTGTCCGCAAGCAGAATCTGGCTACCATTTCTCATGCCTACAGCGATAGCATTATTACCCAGCGTCTCCATTTTTGTATTGCGAACTTCCGATATTTCCTGACTTTTATCGGCAAATACGGCACTGGTATTGTTACCATGCGTAATAATATGTGAGTCGTTCATCAAAAACTGAGAACGCCCGATTTGCCAGATCGCATAACCTACATTTTCATTTCGCTGCGTCTCGATTGTGACATTATCATAAATACCTTTAGTCGCCTGCGTCTGGTTTTGCACCGGGAAATTTGAATCCCAGGATAACGACGAGCCATAACTGACATCCCCATGAATATACGTATTCCGGGCAGTGAGTAGTGCGCCATTTCGTGCATTTAAACCGGTCGACTGACCAAGGAACGTGATATCAGAATCAGTGACATGAATGCTTGAACCAATATCCTTCGCATTCAATCCATGCATATGCGCGATCATCACCGTGTTATGGAAGCGGGCTGTCGCCCCAGCCAGCACTTTTGCAATGTAATTAAAACTCTCTATTCTGGAGTCAGAAATATCGACAAGTGAATTCTGGCCCGTTACCTGAATAGCCTGCGTGCGGTCAATGCTATAACTGGGCTGATTTTTTAAATAATTTATCGTTGCTCCCGTAAGAACTACCTTTCCTCCGGATTGTGCACTAATAACGGCCAGGCCACCAGTGACGTAATTGACAGTGAGAGAAACCCCCTCCCCGCTAATCGTCCCCGCATTTGAAGCGAGTAACGCGGCGGTATCATTCATTATGTACTGTTCATTAGGCGTTAATGTCACCTCCTGTCCATCCGAAGCCCTGACATAGGTGGTAACAACGGCATGAACTTGTGACGATACCAGGGCGCCACTGATGGCCAGTGCAATCGCCGTGATCTGAAAATGCCTTTTATGGCGGTAAAACGCAGATAGCAAGGTCATTTGAATTGATATCCTTATCCATTATAATTCATTCCTGATTTATGAATTTGAATACTATTTACTATAGAATTCACAATACCATTATCTAATCATAAGATTATTTTTTAGCTTAATGAATATCAATACCGCAGTCAATAGTTTGCGTTTGGAATATTTAAAAATAAAAGTTATTTCATAATCCAGCAATCACGACAAAACCCCAATAAAATCAAATAAATAAAGATATGCTGTATTGTTGAAATTAATTCGATCGTCATTATTTATATTGATTTTTCCGAATTTTCACGAGAATAATCTTAAAGTGTTGCATGTGTTTTTTCCTACTAAATTGATTAATAATTCATTTTCATAATTCAAATTACACCCTCGCAACACCTGGTCGATTTTCAATATAAATTCTACTATATGAAAAATAGCCAAATAATGACCAAAAGTCGATTTATCCTCCGTAAAAAATTACATTTAATTAACTCTCAATATCAGACCCATTGCTATATCGGGCTGGCAATGTGCCGCTGAGGGTCTAGTCAGATATTTTCTTTGTTTTTCGCCAACATGGCGTGCGGTATAGCTCGCGATTCAACGCTGAAGGCGATACCGGGCCCCAGTCTGGTTGAGACCCGGCAAAATTGCACGCCTTACCCCTTCGCCAGCTTGACTTAACGTCGATTAGGAACAAAATAATTTCTCTTTTGTGTTAACCGGATGACTGGCCTATATGGATATCTGTTCTCGTGGCGTTTTCTCTCTGTTTCGCGTTAAAAAAATCAGTGCCCTGGTGGTGGCAGCGTTCTTCCTGGCGAGCTGTTCATCAAAACCCCCGGTTTCACTGGTAACGCCGCCGAAATCTACGCCGACATCGCCGTCTAAAGCGCAGAAACTGAATGAGCCGGTTCGCGGCGTGTGGCTGGCGACGGTTTCCCGGCTGGACTGGCCGCCGGTGGCGTCTGTTAATGTCAGTAGCGCCGCTACGCGCATTGCAATGCAGAAAAAGGCGTTAACGGATAAACTCGATAACTTACAGTCACTGGGTATTAATACCGTTTTCTTTCAGGTTAAACCCGACGGCACCGCCCTTTGGCCGTCATCCATTTTACCGTGGTCGGATATGCTCACCGGGAAGATTGGTGAGAATCCAGGCTACGATCCGCTCCAGTTCATGCTCGATGAAGCCCACAAGCGCGGCATGCGCGTTCATGCCTGGTTCAACCCTTATCGCGTCTCCACCAATGTGAAATCGTCAACGGTGAATGCGCTAAACCGCACCGTGTCGCTTCAGCCCGCCAGCGTGTTTGTCCTCCATCGTGACTGGATCCGTACCGCTGGCGATCGCTATGTTCTCGACCCGGGGATCCCGGAAGCCCGTGACTGGATAACCAGTATCGTGGCTGAAGTGGTGAAACGGTATCCGGTGGATGGCGTCCAGTTTGATGATTATTTCTATGCCGAGTCCCCCGGTTCAGCGCTGAACGACAGTCTGACCTTCCAGCGTTACGGCCAGGGATTCAGCTCAAAAGCTGACTGGCGTCGCCATAATACGCAACAGTTAATTGAGCAGGTTTCCCGTACTATACGACAAATCAATCCGGACGTGGAGTTTGGCGTCAGTCCGGCTGGCGTCTGGCGTAACCGTTCGCATGACCCCGCCGGATCCGATACCCGTGGCGCGGCAGCTTATGATGAGTCGTATGCGGACACACGGCTTTGGGTGAAACAGGGCCTGCTGGATTACATCGCGCCACAAATTTACTGGCCCTTCTCCCGCGATGCAGCGCGCTATGACGTGCTGGCAAAATGGTGGGCGGACGTCGTGAAGCCGACAAAAACGCGGCTGTATATCGGTGTTGCGCTGTACAAGGTCGGCGAGCCCTCACGCAATGAACCGGACTGGACGGTCAACGGCGGCGTCCCGGAACTGAAGAAACAACTCGATTTGAATGAATCGATGCCACAAATCAGCGGCACGATTTTGTTCAGAGAAAACAATCTCAACCAACCGCAGGCCCAGCAGGTCGTCAATTATCTGAGAAACCGCTGGTCTAAGTGACACTGTAACGTAAAGAGAGACGCCGTTCTCTCTTTACGTCGTCATTTACGCGTTCCAGTTCCAGCCCCAGCGCTCACTTCGGGGCTGGCCTTTGTCATCATACGTCTGTACATCCCCTTTCTTCTGCGACCAGTCTGTGAACGTTGCGATAAGTCGCCCTCCACTGCCAACCAGCGCCAGCCGATCGCCCTCCAGCACGGTACAGAGCCCTCCCGGCAGGTCATCGGCCCAACTAAGCGCATTGAACACATCGGTTCCTTTTTCCTTTGTTACCTGACAGCGCCATCCCCGGTCTTCATCAACATTCAGATCAATGGACCTCTCTTTCCCCTCTTTTCGCTTAAGCGTTACGTTGGGCTTCGGCCAGTGCCCATCATGCACAGGTAGCGGCGCGGTGGTAATGGGGCCAATGATTTCAGGCAGCCAGCGAACCTTCGCTTCTTCTCCTGAGCCGTCCGCGTTCCTGACGGGAAACAACTGCGCTTGCAGCGTTGTCCAGTCCGCTGGCAGGCAGTCGGTATAGTGAAATTTATAGATATAACCGATTGAGCCATCAGGTAATTTATTCTTTATTGGCGAATCCGCCATGTAAGAATGAAAGCGCAATTGCGGATAGCGCGTCGTAGCCGTTATGTCATCGCGCTGCGGATAATAAACGCCTGTCAGCCTCCCCAGTTGCTGATTGGCTAGCGGTGTTGCCACGTCATTGACGGGTTCAAACACCAACAACAGGTGAAAGGTACCGCCCCCCGGTCTGACACGGGGCGGTTCTTCCCCAGGAGCCGTTTTCTTAATCGGTTCCAGAGGTTCAATCAGTAAATCGCGGGAGATATTTTCACTGGCTTGTACCACGCTACTGCGGGTCAGCGTGATGGCGTGTTCTTTGTTTGACTGCGCGAGATCGTACTTATCCTCAATCGCCATCCGCAAAGACTCCCGGGCAATGGCCAGATGCCGGTACGGCATGCCAATAAAGGTCAACCAGTGCGATTCACCATAGTCGCTGAGCAACAGGCGGCGGGCCTTGCAACCTTCCGCGTTTTTCAGCGCAATGGGCAACACCGACTTTATTGGCAATCCAGTCGTCGCCTCTGTCGTTTCCCACGGCGAATAACGTTTGACGGTGGCCCATTGATCGCTCCCAAAGGCCATGACCTGATCAAGCACCTGCACTCCCCAGAGCATTGCCGCCGTCCCGTCCCACTGGCCTTTGTGCCAACTGCACAACAGACGGCGTGACGCGTTCGCGTCGCCATTTTTCTCGATACGTTTTCCCTCTGCAAAATGCAGGGAGAGGAGAAAATCAGTTCCCGGCGGGATCTCGATGACGAAATCAAACGGAACGCGATCGTCGCCTTCTTCCCGGCGCCCGAGTAACCAACTCTGCTTATCCTCGCTGAGGGGAAATTGATCGCTCAACGTCCACTTCTCGTGTGGGTCAAGCATCCGACGGATACGGATCTTCGCCATTATCCAGTAGGCAAAAACATCGTGTCCCGTCGGGCGGACGATGATGGCCGTCTGCACCACTTTGGCATTGCTGTCGGTATCGTAAGTCAGGCCAAAGGGACGCTCGACCTCGATTCCCCAGTTCATCTCGCGCTCAGGCACGACCGGCTCGCCCAATTGGGTGAACCAGCTACTCCCAGGCAGAAAAAGCGTGACCTTCTTCGCATCATCCACGCGCTGCCCTGGCCCTGCGTGGAAGATGGGATTGGGGCCAATTTCATTCACCGTGGCATAGCGCGTGGCTTCGAGGTCAACGTCGAAGGTTTCCCCGACGCCGCTGTACTGCGTCAGCGCCGCCGTTCGACAGAGCGCGTCGTTCAGGCAAATCAGCGCCCCGTTTGCACTGGTACGGATCTCCGCTGGCTTTTCCTTCTCGAGCGCCATGACCGTGCGGACCAGCGGGATCGTGGTATGGACCGTCGGCGGGGCCAGCCGCAGTGAGGGATCGTGCCAGTTGATACGTGCGGGCACGACGGTGCCTTTAGCGACAATCGTGTTCTCAAGATCCTGAACCGCACTGGTTTTCAGCCAACGGCGATAACGCAGGATCGGGCGCATGACGCAGGCGAAAAAACGCGCACCGTGATAGCCGGGCATTCGCAGTCGACAGAGGAGCGCCGGTTCGGCAAGTGAGCCAAAGCGCCAGTCTGCGGGTGTTGCCGCACGGCTGGTTTGCAGAATATGGTTCTGCGTTTCGCGTAAAGACGAGGTGCCAGCAAACGCTTCGGACCACTGCTCCAGTTGAGTGTTGTCACCCAACCGCTTGGGCAGCGCCAGCGGGTAGCCCGTCCAGTGCCATTCGTGTCGCTGAATCAGAAACCCCTTCAGCCCGTTCGCGTCGAACCCCTTCTCCGTTGCCAGATAGGCGACGGTATCTGACTCTTGCGGCACAAAACGGAGCGCCTGCTGAATCTCTTTTAGCGCCCTGCCCGCACCGTCGAACAGCGTTATTGTGTCAGGTAAACACTCAAACAGGTGCACAACGGGTGAAAACCCCCGGTGTGACGCCTCGCTCCAGGTCGGGTGTGTCTTGTCGTTATTATCAGTGGCAAAGTCTGCCATCCGGATATCTGGCCCTGGGATAAAGAATGTCGTTGGCACCAGAGACCAGAGGGTCACGGTGGCAATCGTTCCCGGTTTCAGGATGAGCGTTATCGTGCCAGTATCCGTACCCTTTGGCGGCAGGACGCGTGATGCGCTTCCGGCCTCAACGCGCAGTGTGGCTGGCGTTAAAAAACCTCGTTCTGTGAGGTATGTTGGCGTGACGAGGTAATCGACTTGCGGACCATCATCAAATTTCACTCTCACCCCGATAGACTTAACGGCGGGATGGCGAGGAAGATCGACCACATCCTCAGGCAGGTTTTTGCCTGTTTTACGCAGTTTCTTGAGTAGTGTGGCACGCTGGGCTCTGAGCGTTGCACTCTTCCCGAGGTCGGGTTTGAGCAATTCCAGGCAGATGTCGGCTTCCATCCACTTTGTCAGTACCTGTTCCGTGGCATCGGGCGGGGTCAACGTCAGCGTGGCCGCCGTGAGCGCGCTGCTGTTCCAGTTGTTTTTTCCGTCGCAAATGACAACAACACGGGGGCGCCTGCCGTCTGCCACTTTCGGGTGTTCACCGGCCTGCGCCCGATCCGCCGCTAAGCCTTGCTGATCCCAGGCGCGGGATTCCCCTTCCATCAGCCAGGGATCGACGGCCTTCTCTGTGGACTGCACGGTGACGGCACCTGGTGCTACCCGGCACAAATAAAGATAGCCCTCACCGGGTAAGAAATTCAGTTGGCTGGCCGCTTTGAGCGCACAGGGATTGTCACCGCTGCGAAAGTTCTCCTGCAGAATCTGCCCGCCATTGCCGATTGCCGTTCCGGTTACCCAATAGCGGAACCCATAGGCTAGCGGAGGGAGTCGCCAGGGAGAGGTATAGATATCCGAGTTTTCCTGTGGGTCTTTGGGCCAGCCGAAATCGAGACAGTCGACGCCGTCTTTGAGGCTCACCGCACCGCTCAACGGCGCGCCCGAATAGGCAAACGCCACCACTTTGCGACCGTTCTGCACGGTCGCCCCCACGGTGTCGTGAAAGCGCTGTGTGGGCCCTTTCCGCTCTGTGTCCGGCAGCCACGCCCCCTGCACTTTCAGCGCCGTGTCCGTCAGCCACGCGCAGCCTAATTTGGGGACGATACTTTCCTTCCCCATGGCCATGGCGACGGCATAACCGCGAATGTCCCGATCGTCATAGGCCCCGTCCGGCGGGCAGATTTCAACCGCCAGATCGCGCTCCTCGCCCAGACTGATAACCTTTTGCGCGCCGGGTAACTGCATTTGCTGCTGTAGCGTCTGAAGTACTTCACTGATACTGGCATTCTGCGTGTCCGGCGTTGGGCACTCCACCAGCAACGCCAGCATTTCCTGATAGCTGTCACTCAGAACGGTGGCCTGAGTTGAAACATCTCCGGCAATCCAGGACTCGATGCCGGCGTGCAGTGCTTGTGTTGCCGCTGGCGCTTTTATAGACAGATGGAAAAACCACCAGCGCGCCTGTAGTTCGGCCATGCCGGGGTCTGAGTAATGCAACGATATCAGTTGATACCACTCGATAAAGTTGAGTGTTGGGTTGTTAGCATCTGGCTGATGAAAATTCACCGCCACTGCCGCCAGCCATGAGGTCATCATTATCCGTCGGCCATCGGCGGTACTGAGCATCATCCCCACGTTTAGCGCAAAGCCCGTAATGGTCTTACTGCTATCGTTGACAAGGGGTTGCAATAACCGATGTTCACCCGTCCCGGGGTTATTAATCGCCTGCCTGAGTGTTTCCCAGACCAGGGTGTTAGCGTCCCAGGTCTCGATCGAAATCGCCACCGGGTTGCTGCCCTGAAGGCGATCCCAGAACCAGAAATGCCGAATCGACTTATCGCGTATTTCAGTACACAGATACCCAGGACCTAATGCGCGGTTCAGCAGTTGATGTTGTTCAATGCCTGGTTGCCATTCGCCATTGCCTGTTTTGGCATTGGCCGCTTCGGCATTGAGTACGTGAGCCAACATGGGCAACGGTGCCAGAACGGCATCGGCCAGCCAGGCGCGCATCCCCATTTCCGCTCGTTCGGCGCTCTTCAGTGTCGGCGTTAGCGTCACGCTGTCGGCGGGTTTGATCTTTTTCATCACGACAGCAAAGGCGGGCAAACCCGAGTAAGGCTTATCTTCTTTCTCCGCCTTTGCCTCGTAGCCGATCGTCACTATCTCGCCCTTTGTGTCGGCACTCACAGGGCTAAAGACGATGTTCTGCCCCTTATGAGTCATCGTGAATTCCGGAGCACAGGCAACAGGGAGTGTTGCATCGTCAAGGGTAAAGCTGCGGGTCATGCCCAGCATATCCAGACTCACGCCAGCAGGTAACAGCGTCAGGGGGGCAAACAGGTGAGGCAGACTGATTTCACCAGGGCTGGCCTGGGCCTGCGCCATAGCGGTGGAAAACGGCAGTTTGCAACGGCTGCACTTTTGCCCGATTTCGTCCGCCATTTTTTCCTGCAGATTCTGCGGATCGGTCAGCACATTGGTCGGGACCGGCGTGGCGAGGTGAAATTGTTTATCGGTAACTATCGCCCAGCCGGTAATGCGCATTTGCCAGGGCCAGAGCAGCGAACCGACGGTGTCAATCACCGTCTGTCCGTCTATGGACGGGACACCAACGGGAAGTTCTCCCGTCGGCATCACCCAGTTAACTGAGATTCGCCGTTTCGTATCCCCATCCACCAGCCCTTCATCATTGCCATGCATCATCCAGCTAAACGTTGTTAATGACATAGACACCTCACAAATCCTGTTCCACTGTGCGGGAAATATGCGCCGTGTAGCACCAGCAAACTTCGATATAAATATCCAGATGTCCGCGCCCTTTCATCTGTCCGTTTCGGTGCTCGACCTGCACCAGTAAATTCAGATAAGCGGTCAGATAGCCCAGTACCTTCGCGCTACCGGTCATTTGCACGCCGGCGGCAAAAAAGTTATGCGATGCGTCGGAGGAGAAACCGGCTTCGACAAACAGTCGAATGGCATAATGACCCTCGGCGACACCCGCAAGATTGAAGGTTTTCGTCGAGACCAATGCCACGCCAATCGATGCCTCATACTCCGCTGTGAGTTTGCCGTCCTTATTCACCGCGGCGGCCCGGGTCGTTAGCCAGCCGCCACCGCCATAGACGCCTATCTGCATGGACACCGGGGAGGCTTTTTCACCAATGCCAAAGTAAGTTTCAATCTGCATCATCCCGTCGTTCATATTCAGCCGGAACCCGGAAGCCAGCACAGATTTACCCAGAGAGACGCCGCCATACTCCAGCGGACCAAACGCCTGTTTCTGGCTCACCGACGCCCCCGTCGGGATCCCCGCTTTGTTTTTGACGATTTCCACATACGGAGGAACGTCTGGCATCGCGCCCCGTAATACGTCGCCGATAAATTTCAGCGCGGCGTGTGGTTCGATATTCTTCGGGTCGAGATCGAACGTGAATCCGCTGGCTTCACTGTACTGAATGCGGGCATCCGCAAAGGTCACCAGCGGTTGGCCTGAAAAGTTGAGGATCCAGTCGCCGCTGAACAGCGCCTGCGTGCGGCTTCTGGTCGCGTCACTGACGGAGATATCGACATCACTGGTGGCCACCAGCTTTGGTTTACGGACATCAAGGCTCAGCGGCGGGATTTCAAACAGCGATTCTGTGCTCGTAAACTGATGATCAATAACCGCTTTGATACTGGCGCTACGCGTTTTGGCATCGATATGATGGCTGATACGAATGGCATCATCGGGCAAGTCCGGCAGTTTGAACTTCTTGAAAAAGTTTTCAAAATCAATCGCCGTATTGCGAACGATCTGCGAGAAATCAACGCCCCGAAGCGACGCAGGGACAATGTTGCCGTTCAGTTCACAGGAAGGGATCGTCAGCCCCAGTTCTTTAATCCCCGCGTCGGCCTCACGGAGTCGGGCGACAAACGGCGATGTTTCAATCTGGTCTTTTAGATCGTCGAAAACATATTCAATGTTGTCGGTACGAATAGTCAGTTGCGGAAGCTGTGGCGGATCTGAAAGCAGCTTCATCAGCTTTATGGCCTGACCGGCTTGGGGAAGTGCCCCGGTGATGCCCGTATTCGCCTGCTTTAACGTCGCGTCGATCGCCTTCGCGTACTCGCGACTTTTTTGATCAAACAACCGCGTGGCCCGATCAACAAACTGTTCGCGTACCTGCCGGGTCGTCTCGGCTAACTGTTCTTGCAGTTTGTTCGCGACCTCAAACCATTGACCGGCGTCAGACAGCCCCTCAATCAGCGCCCTCACGTCGAGTCTGC
This sequence comes from Citrobacter sp. T1.2D-1, assembly GCF_950098555.1. NCBI lineage: Bacteria > Pseudomonadati > Pseudomonadota > Gammaproteobacteria > Enterobacterales > Enterobacteriaceae > Citrobacter > Citrobacter sp. T1.2D-1. Next base: position 32,335 of record NZ_CATNHH010000016.1, on the reverse strand, counting down.
GCCGCTCAAGCTCCGCCTTTACGACGGCGGCGTTGTGGCTCAAAAACGCGGTGGCCTGTTTATTAACCTCGTCAAAGCTGGTGGAGAGTGTCGAAACCGCGCTATCGATGGAAATAAATTCCCGGTTCCAGTGGTCAGTCAGGGCGGTTGAAAATGGCGAACGGTTGGGGAAAGCAGGTACAGCCAGAGTCTGGTTCAGTGCCTCCAGCGCTGTGACAAAATCCGCAAATTCTTTATCAATCGGCTTTTTATCTTCAATGTTTTTAACCAGCGCCCGGTATGCCGCGCATTCCTCTTGCCACTGCGGGAAGAACGTTTGCGTGGCATTGCCGAAAAGGTTGCCCTGCAAGGTGTCGATGGCGGCGAGTACCGATTCCAGCGTCGTTGTCGTATTACGCATTGTCTGCCAGTCGAACTTCTCCAGCAGGCTGAGCGTATCATCCAGTGGAGTGAGTACCGCCGGGAGCAGCTTTTGCAGTTCTGCACGCTGGGCATCCAGCTCGCCGATGTTCCTGATTTGTTCTGACACATGACTGATGGTCGCGCTAAATGCGGCAACCGCCCGTTTCAGATTGGTCAGCGGCAGCGTGAGCATATCGCGAAGATGCTGAGGCCCCTGCCACTGTGCAGGGAATTTTAACGCGCCAATGGCGGTACTGAGTTCATCAACGCTCTTCATGCCGCCACTAAGCATGGTCGTCATCGTGCGACAATACGCGTCGACGGCCAGAAGCAGCGCATCCCGATCCTTTATACCCAACAGATCCTTATACGCCGTATCCGCACGCGTAATAATCTCTCTGAGCGCTGGCCACAGGGCGGCAATGTTGTCGGGCGCTTTCGCACAAAAGAGCCGTAAATCGGCGATGACCGCTTTTGCACCGTTCAATGACTCAGCGGAACGTCTGAGGAAGGCCTGTACGGGGAGGCTGAGATAACGCTCCTCCAGCAAGGACTTTACGCTATCCAGCGCAAGGTTCGGATCGTGGATCGCAGACAATGTTGTCAGCAGGCTGTCTGTTGCCGCGTGCCCCTGAGCACAGAGTTCATCGATCATCTGGACCGATAGCGATCGCGCCAACCCCAGGGTCTTTTTGACGTGATCAAGGGTTTCGCCCTTCCCTTGTGTTATATCGCTAACCTTGATGTCCAGACGGTCACTGCATTCTTTAAAGACGTCATCCACCTGTGTGAGCAGACGCTCTTTGAACGTCTTGACGTTGTTACCCTCGTATAGCGCCCAGAGTTTTTTGGCATCCTGAAACAGCGTCTGAAGCGTCGCTTCCAGACTTTTTAACTCCGCGCTGTATGTCGCGTGCTGGATCAGCGACGCAATGTTTTTATCCTTATCATCCGGTAGTGTGCTCAGATCCACCCTGCGTGTCGCGAGCGTACGTTCAATCTGCATTGTGCGAATACTGGCGACCAGCTCTTCTGTGCCACGGCCATGAACAATGTCAGAGACGCCCTCCGGGCGTAGCGGCATCGAAAATCGGGGATTGGTCAGCGCCTGTAACGTCAGGCTGGGAAGCTGAACAGGTTTCAGAAGCTCGCCTGTCTCTGGTCGAGTCATTCTGCCAAAGCTGTAATTCTCGTCGCAATCGATGGCTAACTGCGACGCCCAGGTGTCCGTATCCGCCCCGGCCCCGACTTTTGTCGTAGTAAAAAAGTAGAGATGCTGTGGCTGGTCATGCCAGTGTTGCGTCAGTTCATCCCCTCCGCCCCGCGCAACCGGACCTGCCCACGGCTTAACGTAAAAACCGGAGCTGTCCAGTTCGTTAAACAACGGGATTTCGTAGCCCTCATCCACGTCGTGTCCCCATGAACCATTGACATAAATGCGCTGCGTGGCGAAATGAAAGGCGTGCAGGCATCCCGGCTTATTATTCGCCGCAGACGCTTCGCCGTCGAAAAGGCGATACGGTTCGAGGATCTCAATGTACTCTTCCATTTTGCGCAGCAGCGGACGCCCTAAAAATTCCTCATCTTTCTGCTCCCCGGCAAATTGTGCGCCGGGTGCGGTGCTGCGGGTATAAACCACCACGTGACGCGCCTTATTCCAGACGGTGGCGATACGGCCATAGCGCGTTTTTACCAGCCGTGACAGCTGACCGTTTTCAACGCTGGCATCGAACTGCGTGCGCCCCTCGTCAAAGGCCGCCTGTACCGCGCCGGTTGCACCGAGTACCGAGAGCGTCAGTTCCAGCAGGCGAACCTCTTTCGTGACCGGGGTGTGTAACACCGCCATCAGTTCAGAGGCAAACTCAATGGAGTACAGCAGTCCAATGGGCAGCGAACGTGCAGCGGCAGGACTGTCTGGCAGGCTGTCCACATAGTTATCCAGCGCGATACGCTGGGAATCACTCAGCGATGCCCCTTCGGGAAGGGGCCAGACAGCGGCTGCCCCCTGCTTTTTGCCACGCAGTGTGGCGCTCAGACCTTCCGTCAGATCCAGCTTGCGCAGCGGGTAATTCGCCTCTTTCAGCGTGAACCGGGCGAGACGATGGATGAAATTTTGCCGGGCGGCGAGATGGTGAGTTCTCAGCGTGGTAATACGCGTTTTCAGGTCACCCATTTCTTTTGCCGCGTGATGGCGAAAATAGGTTTCCAGTAGCGGACTCATAGCAAAGCTCTGCTCACTGACCGGCAAGGCAATCGCGGGTTGACCCAGCGCGCTGGCTATCTCGGAAACAATCACCGTGCGCTGTAATTCCGGCGTGCGCTGATAGGTCAACTCCAGCGGATACACCATTTCGCTCACCATCCGCGTCAGTTCGGCATCCCGCAGAACGGATAGCGTGTCGCCAGGATGTACGGTATAGCGGCGGTCCACGCGAGAAGGACGCACCGTCAACTCGGTGCGACGAGAAAAGCGAAACGGAATCGGTTTATGTGGATCGATGGGGCTGGCCTGCCCGACAGGACGAAAACGCTCCCCGCGAACCATCGCTTCACCCACCGCCTGCGGTGGAAAATTCAGCGAAACGCTCTCAATACCGAACCGCCACTGTGCCCCGTCAGGATCGTCACTTTTCCATTGCGCAATAATATTACCGGCCTCTTCCGCCAGCGTCGGTTGTTGTAGTTGCGAGACAATAAACGGCGTGTGACTAATCTGAATCGCGCTCCCTTGCCGGGGAGTCAAAATGCTCTCCGCCTGTTCCAGCGTGACGGTCCACGTCGTATCCCGCCCGGGCTGCCCGCTTTCACACACGATCTTCAGACTGGCTTTAGCCTGCGAGTCGGCGATCGCAATGCCCTCACCGCAGTTGGCGCTGAAATAATGTGGTTCATGCCCCGCTTCTTCCGCCGTCATGTTGCGCAGGGCTGAACGATGCAAATTTGATTCCGCCAGTACCGGCGAGAGACTGACGCTGTCCAGTTGCAGCGTCAGTTCGTAGTACATATCGAAGGTGTCTTTTTTCAGAAACAGGCTGACCACATGCCCGGACGTCGCCAGGTTCAGCGCCAGCCCATCAAAATAGACCGTTTTTTGCGATGCCTTCTGTAGCGGTAATGTGGCGGTGAGCACAGAAAAACCCGGACGCTTTGTCGATGGCGCCCAGCGAAAAGAGGGATTCTGGCGGGAATCAAACGTCACGGCGACGACGCCATTCACATCAAATTTTAGCTGGAGGTCGTTATTCTTATTGAACATTGGTAAAAGACTGACCCGATCGCTGCGTCTACTACGACGCCAGCCCGCTTCAATGCTTTCCATTAAGTCTTGCCAGGCGGTGGTGAGTTCTGACATTGCAACCTCCAGGGAATAATGAAACTGCGGTATCAGCCGAACGCGTCACGCTTATGGCACAATCTCCCAGTCCAGCTCCCCATGTGGAAATGACCCTCCCGGATCGTTCTTCCCGCCCTTTCCGCTGCTTTTGCCGGGGAAATTCGTCAGAAAAGCCACCGGTGTAACGCCCAGTCCCATTAGCTGAAAATTGTTAAGCATTGGGCCAGTATTAATTGAGAAGACATCAGGCTGCTCTGACGTCCATTCCGACTGTCCAGGAAGAAAGGAAATCTCAATTTTTAAACGGGCAGAATGACCGTCGGAAGAGGTAATTTCTACGGTGTAACGTGTGCTCATGGTTTCACTCCTGAACCGGCCGGATAGCCGTATTTATGCGTTTTACACACTTCAGGATAGTGCAGTGAATTTCAGGGGGACTCTAAGAGAAAAAGGTTATTCCGGCAGAGGACATCACACTGAGGCATTAATCTGTTTACCCTGTTCACGAATATTCAGAACAGGGTAAACAGCGGCAATAATAACCCGGCGACGTGAGCGTCTTCAGAGTAAACTCGCGATCCCCGGATCGTCGCCCTCAATCGAATAATAACGAGGAAGATTGGACGGTCGATAATCCGGATTGGCGTTCATTAAATTAACCACCGATTCATGTACGCTGATGACGCCCGTCATTGGCCGCGGAACCGGTTGACCAAACGGGGGCATTGCGCCAATTTTGAGTTCACGCTGATGATCTTCTCCGGTCCAGACCAGACGAGGTAGCCATTCGGCAAACTTCCACCCCAACAGCATGGAGTCATGAATAGCAGGGAATCCCCGCATGCGAATCGACAGTTCCTTTTTAGCACGGGAAAAATCGATGCTCAGTCCAGCGCGCCAGGCTTCACCCAACATCCAGCGAAACGTCGTCAACGCCAGTTGCGACTGCGGTGGCGGATAACCACCACCAACGTCGGAATGCACCCCGGCAAACCACACCTCTTTTAGATCCGTTTTCATATCATCATTTTTGCGCCAGAGATGCTGGCGAAAAAAGCAGCGCCGCTCGTCAATGGACACCGCATGACGGACAATCTCAACAGCCGGGTTGTTCGCGGTATAAGGAATGATGACCGGATCGTAAATCCAGCCCACCGACTTCACCGTATCAAACAGGCCAAGGAAATGGACGTTCACCCGCCTGCCAAAGGTAGACTTGAAACGCGCCTGAAGTTTGAAGTCTGGCGTATGATTCTCCCCGGTTCTTGCCAGCAGCATTGCCCACGCATAGTCAAAGAGATGCGCCTGATAGCCTTCAACAATACCCGCCGTGTGAATCAGCGCCGCCAGCGCTCTGGCAGCATAGGCACCACGGGAAAAGCCGAACAGATAGATTTCATCTCCCTGACGGTAATTCTCTGCCAGGAAGTGATAAGCCCCTTCGACGTTACGCTTGAGTCCCCAACCAAACGCCAGTCCGCAGATCCGCGAAGGCAACTTTTGCCATTCAAAGAGCGTCTCCTTAACGCCAAACGTCCCGACGCCCTGATCGTAATAGGTCAGCACGTCCTCGCGCTCTTTAGGCAGTGAGCGTAGCAACCGAATGACATTCGTTGGTTTATGACTGAAGCGATTGCCCGTGCCATCCAGAAAAATAACGAGTTGTCGTCCCATCGTAACCTCCACTATTTCGCTGCCGATATGCTGTGGCTAAGGAGAGAGTAGAACGCAACGTGTGATCTGAAGGGTTGTTGGCGATCAACTCTACGGCGAATGATCAATAAATAACGGCGGAAATAAGCGTCAAAAAATACGCTGATTATTACCCGGCGTAAAAAATAGGATTTATTACATAATGATGAAGATTTCTTTCAAAAAATCACTCATGTCATTTCATGAAATTGAAAAACAGCGAGATGATAAAAGATACCATTCGTCATCTTGCGCGGGTTACTCATTCCTCTCAACGATCAAAAGGATGGACTATACTTTTCAGAAGTCGATTAGTTTAAAAAGTCGCTTAAAAAGGATTTTTTTTGCTACTTTTGGCTATATCCATAATTATTTCAGGTCTACTTCGCCTGATTGCATGAAAATATGGCTTAAGGCATTACACTATTTCATTAATGTACCCATGCTACATTTCAGGTGTTCTGTGCTTTAGATTCATCTTACTATCCCGAATGTGCATATGACCCAGGCCGCAATGTCGTTCGCTAACCACTGTAAGGATCTGCATCATGGAGATGTATCTTAAAAGAATGAAAAACGAATGGGAGGCACTGGTTGAAAACACCCATCCTCACATTCGCCAGCTTGCGTCTGAGATCGCAAAGGCCCATGCACATACCCTGAGCATTGAGTTCTATCGTGATGTTCTCACCGATCCGCATGCAGAAGAGTTTTTGAGTAATGAACAGGTTGAGAGACAGCTAAAAAATGCCCTCGAACTCTGGATTATCAACGTTCTCTCCTGCAAGGTTGACGATATTGACCAGCTTATAAAAGATCAACATACGGTTGCTGAGGTGCATGCGCGTATAGGTATTCCGGTTGAACTGGTTGAAATGGGTTTCCGGGTTCTGAAAAAGATCCTCTACCCCATCATTATTGATGGTCACCATGATTCAATTGAAAAATTACAGGTTTATCATTTTTCTATAAACAGCATCGATCTGGCAATGGAAGTGATGTCCCGCGCCTTCTCATTCAGTGAAAGTACGGCCGCCAAAGAAGATGAAAATTATCGTATTTTCACCCTGCTGGAAAATGCGGAAGAAGAGAAAGAGCGACAAATTGGCGCCCTGCTTTCATGGGAAATGGACATTATTTATAAAGTGTTACTCGATTCCGATCTGGGCAACAGCCTGCCGCTGAGTCAGGCGGATTTTGGCCTGTGGTTCAATCACAAAGGTCGGCATTATTTCAGTGGCATTGCTGAAGTTGGCCATATTTCACGCTTAATTCAGGATTTTGACGGCATTTTTCATAACGCCAACGGATCAACAAAAGCGCTGAACAATAAAGCGGCGCGTGTGAAGTTCCTGCTGCAAATCCGCAATTCCATTTCGCAGATAATCACCCTGCTGCGCGAATTGTTTGAAGAAGTTTCCCGCCATGAGGTGGGGATGGACGTGTTAACTAAATTACTGAATCGTCGCTTCCTGCCGACCATTTTTAAACGTGAGATCGCCCATGCTAATCGCGCCGGCACTCCACTCTCGGTATTGATTATCGACGTCGATAAATTTAAAGAGATCAATGACACCTGGGGTCACAATACCGGTGATGATATTCTGCGTCGGGTTTCTCAGGCTTTTTATGATAACGTACGCAGCAGTGACTATGTTTTCCGCTACGGGGGCGATGAATTTGTTATCGTTCTTACCGAGGCGAACCAAACCGATACGCTGCGCACTGCCGAACGTATTCGCAGTCGCGTCGAGAAAACCAAAATTAAATCGCCGAATGGCGAAATCATTCCGCTTTCACTGTCAATTGGCGCCGCCATGTTTAATGGTCACCCGGATTACGAGCGCTTAATTCAGATCGCAGATGAAGCTCTGTATACGGCAAAAAGACGAGGCAGGAATTGTGTTGAACTCTGGAAACCAGCTTCCTGAGAAATATCCGGATGCAGAGGTAAAAAATGAAGCTAACCGACGTTGAAGGCTCCGGAGACAGCATTTTCTTTCCTGCTCTTGAGCAGAATATGATGGGGGCGGTATTAATTAATGAAAATGACGAAGTCCTGTTTTTTAATCCGGCAGCGGAAAAGCTCTGGGGATATCGTCGTGACGAGGTGATCGGTAATGGCATCTCGATGCTCATTCCCCATGATTTACGCCCCGCTCACCCGGATTACATTCGGCATAACCGTGAAGGCGGCCAGGCGCGTGTCGAAGGGATGAGCCGGGAATTGCTGCTGGAACGAAAAGACGGCAGCAAAGTCTGGACGCGTTTTGCCCTGTCAAAAGTAAACGTGGCTGGCAAGATTTTCTATCTGGCGCTTGTGCGAGATGCCAGCGTAGAGATGGAACAAAAAGAACAGAAACGTCTGCTGGTGCTGGCGGTCGATCATCTCGACCGCCCGGTGATTGTGCTCGACCCTGCGCGCCGCATTGTTCAGTGTAACCGCGCCTTTACCGAAATGTTTGGCTACGGCATTACCGATGCGTCGGGTCAACAACCGGATGACCTGCTCAATATTCCCGAAGAGCCGTCGGATAATCGCCTGAGACTCAAACAGCTACTCTGGAAAACGACCCGCGATCAGGACGAATTTCTGGTGGTCACCCGTGCGGGCGAAAAGATCTGGATTAAAGCGTCTGTCAGCCCGGTTCATGACCCGCGTCGTGAACTGCAAAACCTGGTCATGACCTTTTCTGATATCACCGAAGAACGGCAGATTCGCCAGCTTGAAGGCAATATTCTGGCGGCAATGTGCACCAGCCCGCCGTTTCACGAAATGGGTGACATTATTTGCCGCAATATCGAAGCGGTATTGCGGGATACGCATGTTTCGCTGTATGCCTTGAAAGATAACGCCCGTCAGTTCTGGGCCGCGTCATCAAAAGAGATCGACGCGAAGGATTTGAGCGTCTGGACGCTCACCATTCGTCAACGTGATGGTGAGCCGGCCGGGACGCTATTAATTAAAACGACAAAAGGGAAAGAGACCAGCGCCTTTATTGAGCGCGTGGCAGATATCAGCCAACATATGGCGGCCCTGGCGCTGGAACAGGAGAAAAGCCGTCAACATATCGAGCATCTCCTGCAGTTTGACCCGCTCACCGGTCTGCCCAATCGCAATCACCTGCACGCCTATCTCGACGATCTCATTGTTGGCGCAAAAGCCTTCTCGCCGGTGGTGTTTCTCATCAGCGTCGATCACTTCCAGGATGTCATCGACAGTCTTGGCTACGCCGTAGCCGATCAGGTTTTGCAGCAGGTTATCAATAAAATTCGCGACCGGCTCAGGCCCAATCAGTATTTAAGCCGTATCGAAGGCACGCAGTTTGTGTTGGTCAGTGACGACCACGAAATGAGTAATATCACCCAGTTTGCGGATGAACTGATCAATATCGGCAGTGAAGCGACACTTTATGACGACAAGCCCTTCCCGTTGACCTTCAGCATCGGGATTAGCTATGAGGCGGGACGAGAACGTGATTATCTGCTTTCCACGGCCCACAACGCGATGGATTTCATTCGCAAAGCGGGGGGTAACGGCTGGCAGTTCTTCAACCCAGAAATGAACCTCGCCGTAAAAGAACGTCTGCAACTGGGCGCGGCGTTGAAAAATGCCATTGCCAATGACCAGTTGCGGCTGGTGTATCAGCCGCAGATCTTTGCCCAGACCGGCGAGCTGTATGGTTTCGAAGCGCTTGCGCGCTGGAGCGACCCGGTGCACGGTCACGTACCGCCCAATCGTTTTATTCCGCTCGCTGAAGAGACGGGCGAAATTGAGAATATTGGTCGCTGGGTGGTCAGAGAAGCGTGTCGCCAGTTGGCGGAATGGCGCACGATGTCGCTGACCATTCCGACCCTGTCGGTGAACCTCTCCGCCCTGCACTTTCGCAGCAATCAACTGCCGGACCAGGTATCGGAAGCGATGGTGGAATTTGCCATTCCGGGCGATCAGCTGACGGTCGAAATCACCGAAAGCATGATGATGGAGCAGGATGAAGAGATCCTCAGGCGCATTGAGATCTTACGCAACATGGGCGTGGGACTGTCGATCGATGATTTCGGCACCGGTTTTTCCGGCCTCTCCCGCCTGGTCAGCCTGCCCGTAACGGAATTAAAAATTGATAAAACCTTTGTCGATCGCTGCCAGACCGAGAAACGCATTCAGTCTTTGCTGGAAGCAATTATCAGCATTGGGCAGAGTCTGAACCTGATGGTAATTGCGGAAGGCGTTGAAACGAAGGAACAATTTGAGCTGTTGCGCTCAATGAATTGTCCGGTGATTCAGGGATATTATTTTTCCCGTCCCATTCCGGCAGATGAGATAGCCACCTGGATGCAGACGGCGCTGCCGTTGAAAATCTGATTCACCGTGATGAGAGGCCCGATGGCGCTGTCGCTTACCGGGCCTCTGGCGTGATGTCATGTATTGGCCGGATAAGACAACGTCTCCTCCGGCAATTCCATCACAACGACGTTACGGCAATTTAAACGATGATACCTGCAAGGCCAGTTCTTCCGCTTCGGCTTTTAAGATATGCGTGCGCGCCGCCGCATCATCAATCAGCGAGGCGTTCTGCTGGACCGTGCTGTCCATTTCCGTCACGGCGAGCGTAACTTCGGCCACGCCCTTGCGCTGCTCTTCTCCCGCCACGCGAATTTCCCCCATTAACTGACGCACCTGACGAACATGCCCCACCAGTTCCTGTAAACGATCGCCGGCATGATGAATTTGCTGGCTGCTGTTATCGACATGAGATACCGACTCATCAATCAGCGCTTTGATCTCCTGGGCGGCGGTAGCGCTACGCTGGGCCAGCGTTCTGACTTCCGATGCCACGACTGCAAATCCGCGCCCGGCATCCCCGGCGCGGGCCGCTTCCACGGCGGCATTGAGCGCGAGAATGTTCGTCTGGAAAGCAATGCTGTCAATCACGGAAACGATCTCAACCATTCGACCCGATGAGGCACTGACGTTATCCATGGTCGAAATCACCCCATGCATGACGTCTCCGCAACGATTAGCCGTTTGCGCCGTACTTTCTGAAAGCTCATCAGCCAGTTGGGTATTACTGGCATTTTGATGTACGGTCGCATTAAGTTGCTCCATCGCGGCCGCACTCTCTTCCAGCGCCGCCGCCTGCTGGGTGACGCGTGATGACAATTCAGTATTGCTGTCGGCAAGGCTGACGGCGTTGCTCGCCACCACCTCACTGCTGCTGCGCACCGTAAGCAGGATGGCGGAAATTTTATCCACGAAAAGGTTAAACGCCTGCGCAATCGCCGAAATTTCGTCTTTACCTCTCACTTCTAAGCGACGGGTCAGATCGCCTTCACCCTGTGCGATATCGTCCAGCGCCCGGCGCGTGTCGTCCAGACGGGCAATCAAGCGGCGGACAACCAGCCAGGAGCCCACCAGCAACAGCGTCATGACCGGGATCAGCACTTCAAGAACATCGCGCATCATCACTTTCGCCAGTCCGACGATGCGCTCTTGCGGCGTCACCAGCCCCACCACCCAACCGGTATCAGCCATCGGGAACAGCATCACGCGTGACGGCGCGTTCAGAATGCCGTCGTTTTCCAGTGCAATGGAGGAGACATCGGTGGTTGCGGTGCGCAGTTTCTGCAAACGCTGCGCGACCGGACTCAGCCACGCGGAAGCCTTCACCAGATCGCCAACGGTTTTGTAATGATCCCGATCGTTTTGCGGGAAATAGAGAATTTGTCCCTGCTTATCGACCACAAAGGCGTATCCACCGGTACGTCCGCCCTGCTGCTGCATAAAGCTGGCAACGTTATCGAGTCGAATATCTGTCGTTGCCACACCGGCGAATTTACCCTCCAGTTGATACGGAATGCTGCAGGTCACCATGTTGATTCCGGAAATAGCATCCTGATAAACATCAGACCAGACGCAGTTTTCCTTTGAATGACCTTTCGCGCCCTGATACCAGCTTTCGCTGTGGTAACCGTTGCCGCCAGGCGCGTTATATTCGTCGGAAAACACCAGCTTATCGTCGTTATTGCGTGCCCAGAAAAAGCTGCGACGCGCAACACCGGGAGTGAAGGCATCGGGCTCAGGCCAGATTCCGCCCCCGGTGATGATCGACTTATTTTGTTCGCCCAGTAAACGCGGCACAACCGCGAGGTACAGCGCTTCGTCATTTGGCAGGACTTCGGCCAGGCGCGACAGGCTAACGGTTTCTCCCTCAATGCGTGACAGGACGCTGCTGAGTTGACGCGTCAGGCCATGCCCGGTCTCCTCGATCAACGCCGTGTTGATTTCAACGACGCGAGGTTGCCCGCGCCAAAGCATAATAACAACAATAACTAACGTCGTTACGGCAAGTAACGCGATCCCCCCGAGTGTCAAACGAGTCGAAATACGTGACGGATACCAGACCATATAAACATCCTTTTATTTCCAGACTAATTTATATTCAGTATCGGCACGTGGTTTTAGAGCTTTATACAAAATCCAATATTGTCTTAAATTAATAATGTGACATTGTCACAAATAGCAAAACCCAGCACTCTGGCTGGGTTTAAATAAGCGCTTAATCTTATTTGCTTAATTCTTTTTTGATTTCGTCTTTGATTTTAGCCAATTCGCTTTGCGGATGTTTTTTACAGATTTCAACCGTTAGAGGAACGGCGGTTGTCACGGTTTCATCGAAAGTGACGTAGTCCCCGCCCTTAAAGTCTTCATCTTCATTTAATACCCAGAAGGCAACCGGTGCCATCGTCTGCGGGTTCAGGTCGATGAACTCCTGGCAGCTCATGCTTTTGGGGGTGACGTCGGCTTTCGCGTCTTTCGTTGCTGCATTTACGCTAACACTGGTCAACAGCGCTGCCACTAAAATACCTGCTGTAGAAAGGGAGAATTTGTTCATTATGATGACTCCGTTAATGATATAAATAACCTCTACACGAGCGCTTTAAACCGTTAATGTAGAACGAGAAAAATAATACCCTTCCCCTCAAAGAAATAAATACATGTACACGTGTTATGGCTGTTATTGATATTTCCCTGTACCGATCCCGATGTTTGCCGCTTATTTCGCCGCGAGAATGTGATCCCGCCTGCGTATCCTGCAGATAAACGCCCTTCCACCTTACCGTTGCACCAAAACTGCACTACGCTGCACAAATGTTGATCATTGGTTAATAAAATCGGCGTCATTTTAACAATTGACGCCCGCAGCGGCGGCGTTTCCGAACATGGCACGCGTCCTGCATTGTTAATTGACTAACAGTGAGCGGACTTTTGACAGCCTGGTAACAGCGAGACGGTGATGACAGCAAAACCTGAGTTACTGACCCGAATTGAACAGACCTTCAGCCTGCATACGCCGAGCGAAAAGCGCGTTGCCAGCTGGCTGTTAACCCATGCGGCGCAGATCCCGTTTGAAACCGCCGACAGCATTGGCAAAGCGACGGGCACCAGCGGGATTACCGTCGGACGCTACCTGCGCAAAATCGGCTACCGCAATCTGGAAGATGTCAAAGCCAGCCTGCGGGAACTGCCGGGCGTTCCCTATCAGCCCTGGGGCATGAACGAGCGTCTGGACTCCTGGCAGCAACAGCAGCAGTTGCCGGACCGCGCACGTCAGTCGCTGTCGCTGGAGATAGATGCGATCGCCCATGTTTATCAACTGGCGCAAGGTGAAACTTTCCAGCGCATTATCCGGCAACTGGCGCAGGCGGAAGCGGTATATGTGCTGGGGATCCAGTCGACGCGGGGTATCGCCAACGCTTTTTTCAGTCACCTCGAGTATCTGCGGCCCAGGGTGAACTATTCCGAAGGGCTCTCCGGCAGTTGGGTGGAGTCCCTCAATTCCGGGTTTGAGAAACCGTATGTGGTGCTGACCGATACCCGCGCCTACTCCGCCATCGCCCGGCAGTATTGCCGCGTCGCCAGCGAGCGGCAAATACCGCTGGCGCTGGTAACCGATATCTGGTGCCCCTGGGCGCGAGATTACGCCATCGACTTACTGCAGGTGAAAACCGACACCGGACACTTCTGGGATTCGCTGGCTCCCGTGAGCTGTCTGTTCAACCTGTTGCTTTCCGGCGTGGCAGAACATCTGGGCGATTCACTTACCGGGCGGTTACAGACCAACCGCCAGTTACAACAAGAATTTGGTCAATTCGAACAATAAACAGGAAACGTGCTATGTCTGAAACTCCGCAACTGGCCGATCTGTCGGTGATTTTTCCGACGCTGGATATCGACCTCAAATACGCGACCGCCGATAACCTGACCGGCGCGCCGATTTATCGCGAATCGCGCTGCCTGCTGCATCAGGATGCCGTCACCGCGCTGGCAAAAAGCATCAGCATCGCGCAACTGGCGGGCCTTTCTCTGGTGGTTTATGACGCCTATCGCCCACAGCAGGCGCAGTCGATCCTGTGGGATGCCTGCCCCGATCCGCAGTACGTGGTCGATGTCGCTATCGGCTCCAACCACAGTCGCGGAACGGCCATCGACGTCACCCTGAAAGACGCGAACGGCAAGATCCTGGATATGGGCGCGGGTTTTGATGAGATGCACGACCGTTCCCATGCTTACCACCCTTCTGTTCCTGCCGCCGCGCAGCGTAACCGACTGTTACTCAACGCCATTATGTTTGGCGGTGGCTTCGTCGGCATCAGCAGCGAGTGGTGGCATTTTGAGTTACCCGCCGCGAGTCGCTATCCGCTGCTGGAAGACTGTATTGCCTGCTTTCCCGTTACGACTACAACGACACACACATCCTTTTGATTCCGGAGCTTCATCATGAAACTAACTCTGCTATTTCGCCCCGCGTTGCTTGCTGTTGCCCTGGCGATGACCCTGCCTGCGGCTCAGGCTGCCGTCCCGAAAGACATGCTGGTGATCGGCAAAGCCGCCGATCCGCAAACCCTTGACCCGGCGGTTACCATTGATAATAACGACTGGACGGTCACTTATCCGTCCTATCAGCGGCTGGTGAAGTATAAAACCGAGGGTGACAAAGGCTCTACCGAAGTGGAAGGCGATCTGGCAAGCGGCTGGAAAGCCTCTGACGATCAGAAAGAGTGGACCTTTACGCTTGACGATCGGGCCAAATTTGCCGACGGCTCCGCCGTGACCGCCGAGGCGGTGAAACAGTCCTTCGAGCGTCTGCTGAAAATCAGCCAGGGGCCCGCAGAAGCGTTTCCCAAAGATCTCAAAGTGGAAGCCGTTGATGCACACACGGTGAAATTTACCCTCAGCCAACCGTTCGCGCCGTTTCTCTATACGTTGGCCAATGACGGGGCGTCGATCGTCAACCCTGCCGTGCTGAAAGCGCATGCGGCGGATGACGCTCGCGGCTTTCTGGCGCAAAACACCGCAGGCTCCGGGCCGTTTATGCTGAAAAGCTGGCAGAAAGGTCAACAACTGGTGCTGGTTCCGAACCCGCATTACGCCGGGCCAAAACCGAATTTTAAACGCGTGTCGGTGAAAATCATCGGTGAGAGTGCGTCGCGTCGCCTGCAACTGTCGCGTGGCGATATCGATATCGCCGATGCCCTGCCGGTGGATCAGCTCAGCGCGTTAAAACACGAAGGCAGCGTTGCGGTGGCGGACTATCCGTCGCTGCGCGTGACCTATCTTTATCTGAACAACAGCAAAGCGCCGCTGAATCAGGCGGAACTGCGTCGGGCTATCTCCTGGTCCACCGACTATCAGGGCATGGTGAAAGGGATCCTCAGCGGTAACGGCAAACAGATGCGCGGGCCTATCCCGGAAGGCATGTGGGGCTATGACCCCTCTGCGCTGCAATATCACTTTGATGAAGCCAAAGCGAAAGCTGAATGGGAGAAAGTCGCCAGCAAACCTACCAGCCTGAGCTTCCTCTATTCCGATAACGATCCAAACTGGGAGCCGATTGCCCTCGCCACTCAGGCCAGCCTCAGCAAACTGGGCATTACCGTGAAGCTGGAAAAACTGGCGAATGCCACGATGCGCGATCGCGTGGGTAAAGGCGATTACGACATCGCCATCGGCAACTGGAGTCCGGACTTCGCTGACCCGTATATGTTCATGAACTACTGGTTCGAGTCTGACAAGAAAGGACTGCCCGGAAACCGTTCGTTCTATGAAAATGCCGAGGTCGACAAGCTGTTGCGCAGTGCGCTGAGCACGACCGATCAGACGGCCAGAACCACGGACTACCAGCAGGCACAGAAGATAGTCATTGATGAAGCGGCTTACGTCTATCTGTTCCAGAAGAACTACCAGTTAGCGATGAACAAAGAGGTCAAAGGCTTCGTGTTCAATCCGATGCTCGAGCAGGTCTTTAATATCGGCACCATGAGCAAATAAGCCACGTTAATGCGGAGCCGTATTGGCTCCGCCAGGGGAAGCCAATGACTTTCTGGAGCATTTTGCGCCAGCGCTGCTGGGGACTTGTCCTTGTCGTGGCCGGCGTTTGCGTCATCACTTTTATTATTTCGCACCTGATCCCCGGCGATCCGGCGCGCCTGCTGGCGGGCGACCGGGCAAGCGAAGAGATTGTCGAGAACATTCGCCAACAGCTTGGGTTGAATCAACCGCTGTACGTGCAGTTTGCCCGCTACGTAGGCGATGTCTTTCAGGGCGACTTAGGCATTTCGATTCGCACCGGACGTCCGGTGATGGAAGAGCTGCGCGTTTTTTTCCCGGCCACGCTGGAGCTGGCCTTTTGCTCGCTACTGCTGGCGCTGGTCATCGGTATTCCGTTAGGCATCCTCTCCGCCGTCTGGCGTAATCGCTGGCTGGACCATCTGGTGCGCCTGATGGCGATCACCGGTATTTCAACGCCGGCTTTCTGGCTGGGCCTGGGCGTTATCGTGCTGTTTTACGGACAACTGCACATTTTACCGGGAGGCGGACGACTGGATGACTGGTTGGATCCGCCGACGCATGTCACCGGGTTTTATCTGATTGATGCCCTGCTGGAAGGCAACGGCGAGGTCTTTTTCAATGCGCTACAGCATCTGATTTTACCGTCGCTGACGCTGGCGTTCGTTCATCTGGGGATTGTGGCACGGCAAATTCGTTCTGCGATGCTGGAACAGCTCAGTGAAGATTATATCCGCACGGCTAAAGCCAGCGGTCTTCCCGGCTGGTACATCGTACTGTGTTACGCCCTGCCCAACGCGCTGATCCCGTCGATCACCGTACTTGGACTGGCGCTGGGCGATCTGCTGTATGGCGCAGTACTGACCGAAACTGTTTTTGCCTGGCCCGGTATGGGCGCCTGGGTGGTAACGTCGATTCAGGCGCTTGATTTCCCGGCGGTGATGGGCTTTGCCGTGGTGGTCTCTTTTGCTTATGTGCTGGTCAACCTGGTGGTCGATCTGCTCTATCTGTGGGTGGACCCACGCATCGGGCGCGGAGGTGCTGAATGATGTTAACCGAAGAGACCCCGACGCCGGTTCGCGCGACGCGTCGGCGCATAGACTGGGCCAGACTGTTCTGGCTGATGAAGGGCAGTCCGCTGACCCTAATTGGCGGGGCGATCATTGTCCTGATGCTGTTGCTGATGGTGTTGTCGCCGTGGCTAACGCCTTACGATCCGAATGCCATTGATTTAAGCGCACGGTTGTTGCCACCGACGGCGACGCACTGGTTCGGAACGGATGAGGTCGGACGGGATCTGTTCAGTCGCGTGCTGGTGGGCAGCCAGCAGTCGATTGTCGCCGGGCTGGTGGTGGTCGGGATTGCCGGCGGCGTTGGCTCACTGCTCGGTTGTCTGTCCGGCGTGATGGGCGGTCGCGCTGACGCCATCATCATGCGGATGATGGATATCATGTTGTCTATCCCCTCTCTGGTGCTGACGATGGCGCTGGCCGCCGCGCTGGGTCCGAGCCTGCTTAACGCGATGCTGGCAATTGCCATTGTGCGCATTCCCTTTTATGTGCGACTGGCGCGCGGACAAACGCTGGTCGTGCGCCAGTTTGCCTATGTGCAGGCTGCCCGCACGTACGGTGCCTCCCGCTGGCATTTGATCAGTTGGCACATCCTGCGCAACTCGCTGCCGCCGCTGATTGTGCAGGCGTCGCTGGATATCGGCAGCGCCATCCTGATGGCGGCAACATTGGGCTTTATCGGGCTTGGTGCCCAGCAACCGAGCGCAGAATGGGGGGCAATGGTGGCGATTGGCCGCAACTACGTTCTCGATCAGTGGTGGTATTGCGCCTTCCCCGGTGCCGCCATCCTGATCACCGCCGTCGGTTTTAACCTGTTCGGTGACGGGATCCGCGATCTGCTGGATCCGAAAGCAGGAGGAAAACAGTGATGACTCAACCGGTGCTGGCAATAGACGATTTACACTTAAGCTTTCCGGGATACAAAGCCGATGTTCATGCACTGAGCCATGTGTCGCTGCGCATTCATCGCGGCGAGATTGTCGGCGTGGTGGGCGAATCAGGCTCCGGGAAGTCGGTCACGGCGATGCTCACCATGCGTCTGCTGCCGGAAGGCAGCTATCGCATCCATCAGGGGCGCGTCTCGTTACTGGGCGAAGATGTGCTGAACGCCAGTGAGAAGCAGATGCGCCAGTGGCGCGGCGCCCGCGTGGCGATGATCTTCCAGGAGCCGATGACGGCCCTCAACCCGACGCGCCGTATTGGCCAGCAGATGGTTGAGGTGATTCGCCACCACCAGACGGTGAGTCGTGCGCAGGCCCGCGAAAAAGCGATTACCCTGCTGGAAGAGATGCAGATCCCCGACGCCGCCGGGGTGATGAGCCGCTTTCCGTTTGAGCTTTCGGGTGGGATGCGTCAGCGGGTCATGATCGCCCTTGCCTTCTCCTGCGAGCCGGAACTGATCATCGCCGATGAACCTACCACCGCGCTGGACGTCACCGTGCAGTTGCAGGTGCTGCGGTTGCTGAAGCACAAAGCCCGCGCCAGCGGTACGGCCGTGCTGTTTATCAGTCATGACATGGCGGTGGTGTCGCAACTGTGCGACCGGCTGTACGTGATGTATGCCGGAAGCGTCATTGAAAGCGGCCCGACCGATGCCGTGATTCACCATCCGACCCATCCCTATTCGATTGGCCTGCTCAAATGTGCGCCGGAACAGGGTGAACCGCGTCAACCGCTGCCGGCAATCCCAGGCACCGTGCCGGATCTCACCTGTTTGCCGCACGGCTGCGCGTTTCGGGATCGCTGTTTTGCCGCGGGTCCGCTTTGCGAAACGATACCCACCATGAGCCCCCTCGGCGCTGGCGACCAGCGGTCAGCCTGCTGGTATCCCCATCTGGAGAGTTCCCATGTCTGAAACATTACTGGCCTTAGAAGATGTGCACGTTGATTTCCCGGCGAAGAAAAACTGGCTGGGACGGGTGACCGAACGCGTGCACGCGCTCAACGGGATGGATTTACAGATCCGTCGGGGCGAAACGCTGGGGATCGTGGGCGAATCCGGCTGCGGTAAAAGTACGCTGGCGCAGTTACTTATGGGAATGCTGAAACCCAGCCAGGGACAGTATCAGCAGGACTCCGCGTCGACCGAAATGCAGATGGTGTTTCAGGACCCGCTCTCTTCGCTGGATCCGCGTCTGCCCGTCTGGCGGATAATCACCGAACCGGTGTGGATCCACAAGCGCAGTAGCGAGCGGGAGCGTCGGGCGCTGGCCGCCGCGTTAGCAAGCCAGGTCGGGATCCGCCCGGAATATCTCGACCGTCTGCCACACGCCTTCTCCGGCGGGCAGCGTCAGCGTATTGCTATTGCCCGCGCGCTGTCGTCAGAACCGGACGTGATCGTGCTGGATGAACCCACATCTGCGCTGGATATTTCCGTTCAGGCGCAGATCCTGAACCTGCTGGTTGCACTGCAGGCCAGTCGCAATCTGACCTACATTCTGATCTCGCATAACGTCTCGGTGGTACGTCATATGAGCGACCGGGTGGCGGTGATGTACCTCGGGCAAATCGTCGAACTCGGCGACACGGCGCAGGTACTTACCACCCCGGCACATCCTTATACCCGTCTGCTGCTGGATTCCGTGCCAAAAACCGGCGCGCCGCTGGCCGAAGAGTTGGTGATTCGCAAAACGGAGTTGCCCGGCAACCGGGTTCTGCCGGTGGGGTGTTTCTTTCGTGAACGGTGTCCGCTCGCCGGTAGCGGATGTGAAAACCGACAGGTGCTACGCAGACTTGATTCGGGAATCGACGTGCGCTGCTGGCGTGCCGGATAGCGCTAAGCTGGTGCGTGATGTTGGGTTGTACAGTAAGGCTTTTATGCCCGGTTCGCATCACGCGACCGGGCAATACTGTCGCTATGACTTCAGTTGATAATCGAGGGTGATTTCCGTTTTCAGCACCTGCGAGACCGGGCAGCCGGCTTTCGCTTTCTGGATGATACCGTCGAAGGTGGCGGCATCGATTCCCGGCACCTTCACTTCGCTGTGTAGCGCAATTTTGGTAATGGCAAAACCGGCATCGACTTTATCCAGCGACACGTCCGCCGTGGTGTCGATAGCCTCTGGCGTGAAGCCTGCTTCGCCAAGCATCAACGACAGCGCCATTGAGAAACAGGCGGCATGCGCCGCGCCAATCAACTCTTCCGGGTTGGTGCCTTTCACCCCTTCAAAGCGGGTATTAAAACCATAAGGCTGCTGGTTAAGCACGCCACTTTCCGTCGAAACAGTGCCTTTTCCGCGTTTGATGTCGCCTTCCCAGTGTGCCTGACCTTTCTTATGGATAGTCATCGTTCTCTCCTTTTTATCGTCGGGATAACAAGTATAGGACGTTCAGCAGATTTTGTGGCGGTTAGCAGAGACTTCTTAATTCCCCGCTTACACATTGACCTTTCAGAGAAAATGGCCGACCATCAATCAGGTCGGTATTTTTCTGTATCGTCGACCTTAAGGGTTATATTTCGTCCGAAGTCATATGGACTCATCCTTGAAACCAGTAACAGGATAAAGGAGTTAGAATGAAATCGAACCGTCAGGCCCGTCATATTCTTGGACTGGACCATAAAATCTCCAATCAGCGCAAAGTGGTGACTGAAGGTGAAAAATCCAGCGTGGTGAACAACCCTACCGGCAGAAAACGCCACGCAGACAGCAAGAAGTAACCGTACAGCCCGAATATGACGATAAACACCATCGCAACCGCGATGGTGTTTTTGCTTACAAAAAGCCTTAATCCATTCGCAATGCTTTATACTCTGTGCCCGATACCCTGGTGGAATGGCGACGTATTATAAAAAGTGCCAGGGACGGATATCCAAAAAAGAGTGAGTGACATGGAAACCAAAAGCAAAAAAATGCGTTCCCTTTATATTCCTTACGCTGGCCCGGTACTGCTGGAATTTCCCTTACTGAATAAAGGCAGTGCGTTCAGTACGGAGGAACGCCGTAACTTCAACCTGCTGGGGTTACTGCCGGAAGTGGTCGAATCGATTGAAGAACAGGCGGAACGTGCCTGGATCCAGTATCAGGGATTCAAAACGGAAATCGACAAGCACATCTACCTGCGCAATATTCAGGATACCAACGAAACCCTGTTCTACCGACTGGTTCACAACCATCTCGATGAGATGATGCCGGTTATCTATACCCCGACGGTAGGTGCTGCCTGTGAACGTTTCTCCGAGATTTATCGTCGCGCGCGCGGCGTGTTCATCTCCTACCAGAACCGCCACAACATGGACGACATTCTGCAAAACGTACCCAACCACAACATCAAAGTAATCGTGGTGACCGACGGCGAGCGTATCCTCGGTCTTGGCGACCAGGGGATCGGCGGGATGGGCATTCCAATCGGGAAGCTTTCACTGTACACCGCCTGTGGCGGGATTAGCCCTGCCTATACCCTGCCTGTGGTGCTGGATGTGGGAACCAACAACCCGCAACTGCTCAACGATCCGTTGTACATGGGCTGGCGAAATCCGCGTGTCACCGATGATGAATACTATGCGTTTGTCGATGAATTTATTCAGGCGGTTAAGCACCGTTGGCCGGACGTTCTGCTGCAGTTCGAAGATTTCGCGCAGAAGAACGCCATGCCGCTCCTTAACCGCTATCGCGACGAAATCTGCTCCTTCAACGACGACATTCAAGGCACCGCTGCGGTTACCGTTGGTACGCTGATCGCCGCCAGCCGAGCGGCAGGTAGCCAGCTCAGCGAGCAGAAAATTGTCTTCCTCGGCGCGGGTTCCGCCGGTTGCGGTATTGCCGAGCAGATAGTTGCTCAGATCCAGCGTGAAGGTTTGAGCGAAGAGGCCGCGCGCCAGAGAGTCTTCATGGTGGACCGTTTTGGCCTGCTGACCGACCAGATGCCGAATCTACTCTCCTTCCAGACCAAACTGGTGCAGAAACGTGAAAATCTGCAATCGTGGGACAGCGACAACGACGTGCTGTCGCTGCTTGACGTAGTCCGTAACGTTAAGCCCGATATTCTGATCGGCGTTTCCGGACAAACCGGTTTGTTCACCGAAGAGATCATCCGCGAAATGCACAAGCATTGCCCGCGCCCGATCGTGATGCCACTGTCTAACCCCACCTCGCGTGTGGAAGCAACGCCGCAGGACATCATCGCCTGGACGGAAGGTAACGCGCTGGTCGCCACCGGCAGTCCGTTTATGCCCGTGGTCTGGAAAGACAAAATCTATCCTATTGCCCAGTGTAACAACGCCTATATTTTCCCCGGGATTGGGCTGGGCGTGATTGCCTCCGGCGCATCCCGCATTACCGATGAGATGCTGATGTCCGCCAGTGAAACGCTGGCCCAGTACTCGCCGCTGGTACTCAACGGTGAAGGGCTCGTGTTACCGGAACTGAAAGACATTCAGACCGTCTCGCGCGCCATTGCGTTTGCCGTCGGTAAAATGGCACAACAACAGGGCGTGGCGGTGAAAACCTCTGCCGAAGCGCTGTTGCAGGCTATCGAAGAGAACTTCTGGCAGGCGGAATATCGCGATTATCGTCGTACTTCCATCTGATGAACTGCCCGGTGGCGTACGCTGCCGGGCCTTCAGGCTTGCGCTGTCTCATCACTTGCGCTTACACTTTCACCATCGATTAACATTCGGATAAATAAAAGGAGGATACTTATGCTGTACTGTGAACGATTCATCGCTTCACATGCTTTTGGCGATCGCCAGTGCTCAAGCGTTATCGGTATCGTGCTGCGATAACTTCTGCTTGAGCGAAGCTAACTTCTGAATTCCCCTTCTCTCGGGCTTACCGGGTTATCGTCAGCGATGTTTGACGAGGCGTTTTTACGCCTGTAACTCTTGAGTAAGCAACAATGAGCACATTACTAACCGCACAATCCCTGCACGTTGATACGGCGTTCGGCACGCTTTTCGACGATCTGACGTTTACCCTGAAAAAAGGCGATCGCATTGGGCTTATCGGCTACAACGGTTGCGGCAAAAGCACACTGCTTAAAATTCTCGACGGTTCAATTGCCCCGACCGGCGGAACCCTGGCGCTGGCGAACCATTGCCATCTTGCCCGTGTTGAACAACATTTGCCTGATGAGATCCTGCCGCTGACGTTACAGGAAGCCGTGTTGGCTCAACTTCCTGAACATGAACGCCCCAGTCAACTCTGGCAGGTCGACACCTTGCTCGCGCAGATGGGCTTCCGTGTCCAGGATCGACAACTGACGGCGCAGACCCTGAGCGGCGGTCAGCATACGCGTCTGCTGCTGGCCCGCGCGCTGATGCGCCAACCAGACCTTCTGCTGCTTGACGAACCGGGTAACCACCTGGATTTGCCGACGCTACTGTGGCTGGAACAGTTTTTACAGAACTGGTGCGGCAGTTTCGTGGTGGTGTCCCACGATCCGCACCTGCTGGATGCGATCACAAACGGCACGTGGATCCTGCGCGATCGTACCCTTCATACCTTTGCGTTGTCCTGTAGCGCGGCCCGGCAGGCGCTGATTGAGCGCGATGCCAGCGACGCGTTACGCCATAAGGCGGAACAAAAGGAGATCGACCGCGTCACCGCCAGCGCTAAACGACTGGCAACCTGGGGGAAAGTGTACGACAACGAAGATCTGTCGCGCAAAGCGAAGCAAATGGAAAAGCAGGTGTTACGTCTGAAGGAGGTGCAAACGGATCTGACGGCAGGAAGTCAGTGGTCACTAACATTACACGGAGACGCACTGCGAGCAGACCGTCTGCTGGAATTATCGCACCTGTCGGTCATGCCTGCCCCGGACGCGCCAACGTTGTTTACCATTGCAGGCATCCGCCTGAAGTGCGGCGATCGGGTGGCGATCGTCGGGCGTAACGGTTGCGGTAAATCCTCGCTGTTAAAACTGATCTGGCAGCATTATCTGACGGAGCAGACGTCAGATTCACTGCGCCTTCACCCTCGCGTTTCACTGGGCTACTACGACCAGACGCTGCATCAACTGCCGGATAATGCGTCGTTGTTTGACGCCCTTGAACCGTTCGCCCCGCAACCGGACATCCGCAAAATGGCGCTGATAAGCGCGGGATTCCCGTGGATTCGCCATTCGCAATCGGTCAGTACATTAAGCGGCGGCGAGCGTTCGCGCCTGCTGTTCGTCGGACTGTCGCTGGCGCGCTATAGCCTGCTCATGCTGGATGAACCGACTAACCATCTGGATATGGAGGGCAAAGAAGCGCTGGCGCAGACGCTACAAACCTTTGAGGGCGGCGTGCTGCTGGTCAGTCACGATCGTCAACTCATCAGCCAGAGCTGTAATCGGTTCTGGTTTGTTGACGACGGTGAACTGAGCGAATGGCACGATCTGGAAGCCGTCTATGCGCATATCCGGCAGACCACAGCGGAACTTTCGTCGGCTGATGTGAAAGATGACGGTCCGCTTGCCCTGGAGCGCATTGACGAGGAAGACCTGTTGGAAAAACTGCTCGCGCTTGAGCAGCGTCTGGCTGAGGATCTGGCCCGTAAACCCAGACACCAGAAGCCGCAGTTACAGGCTCAATGGCGTAAAGAGATAGACGACCTCACCGCACGTCTTTAACCCTCAATGCCCGGTAACGTGATGTTTACCGGGCAATTTGCGTAGCGCTTTCCAGTATTCATCCCCTCTCCTTTTCTCTTTGCTCATTTCGCCAGACAATCACGCACACGACGGCGAAAATTGTTGCGCCACACGGAACATAATGCTACTGTTCCTCCTGAAGGAACGAGGTGAACTGGATGATCATGAATTTCAGGCACAAGGGATTACGCGACCTGTTTCTTCACGGCAAAACGTCAGGTGTGATGACAAATCACGTCAGACGTTTACGACACCGCCTTGCTGTGATTGATGCCGCAGGCTGCGTGAACGATATCAACATGCCCGGTTACCGACTGCATCCCCTGAGCGGCGATCGCGATGGCGTCTGGGCGATTTCGGTTTCAGGCAACTGGCGTATGACGTTTGAATTCGTCAATGGCGATGCGTACATTCTGGATTACGAGGATTATCACTGATGAAAATGGCGAATCATCCCCGCCCCGGGGATATCATTCAGGAAGCGCTGGACGAACTGAACGTCAGTTTGCGTGAATTTGCCCGAGCAATGGAGATTGCGCCCTCAACGGCAAGTCGGTTACTTACGGGCAAAGCGGCCCTGACCCCGGAAATGGCGATCAAACTCTCGGTAGTGATCGGCAGTTCTCCGGAAATGTGGTTGAATCTGCAAAATACCTGGAGTCTGGCGCAAGCGCAAAAAAGCGTGGACGTTTCCCGCCTGCGCCGGCTGGCCGCGCAGTAAAGGCGTTGCATGCCGGACAGGCAAACACACCGTCCGGCAGATTCACTTATTGCTGAGGATTTTTCGCTTTCCAGGCGTCCCATGCCTGTTTGATTTCCTGCTTCGCGGTCGCCGCGTCGTTAAAGCCGTTCAGCTCCACTTTCTTACGCCCTTCCGGTAACGCTTTATAGACACGGAAGAACGATTCCAGACGCTGAACCTCAATTTTTGGCAGGTCGGCCAGTTCCTTGATGTCGTCATACGTAGGATCAATTTTGCTGGCGGGAACCGCCACAATTTTGTCATCCTTCTCGCCGCCATCAATCATCTTCAGTACACCAATCGCGCGCAGCTTGATCAGCGTTCCCGGTGCCATCGGAGCGCGGGTGTAGAAAATCACGTCCAGCGGATCCCCATCGCCCGCCAGTGACTGGGTCAGTGAGCCGTAGTTTGCCGGATAAGCGACCGGCATCGACTGGAAGCGGTCCGCGAAGATGAATCCGGTTTTAGCGTCGGTTTCGTATTTAATGATCCCACCGGCCGGAATTTCCGTCACGGCGTAAAACTCTTCCGGATTGTTCTCCGGTTGTGGAAAATCGAGGATGTTCTGCGCCTGAACTGACGCACAAAGAAGTACGCTTACCGCGACTAATTTTTTGACCAGATGCATTGTCGGTTAACTCTTCGGTTATTTGTGAAGACAACACGTTACGTTTAGTCGATGTCAGGATCATGACGTTTTTATGGCAAAAAAAAGGCACTACTTGTGTAGCGCCCCTTTAATCTGAAAAAAAGAGAATTAGCTTAACCCTTCTTCACTCTCTTTTTTTGCTTCTGCCTTTTCGATGTCACGATACCAGCGCGGGTGGTGTTTCTTCGCCCAGCGGCGACTCACCTTCCCTTCAATCATCCCTTTAATCGATCCCTTCACCCAGAATGCCATATACATATGGATGAGGATGGCGTGAATCAGAACGATCCCCGCCGCCGCGTGGATCAGCAGGCTGTAACGCACCACCTGCATCGGGAAGTATTGCGCGAAGTACGGACGCCAGATGATCACGCCGGTCACCAGCAGCACAAAAATCATGCTCATAATTGACCAGAACATCATCTTTTGTCCGGCGTTATATTTGCCGACATCCGCCACTTTATGTTCGTTGCCTTTCAGCACTTCAACAATGTTCTTCAGCCACGGAAGGTCTTTCTTATCCGGGATGTTGTGATGGACGAAACGAACAAACATGAACATCAGCGCGACAAAAATCGCCACGCCAAAGAACGGATGCAAAATACGTCCCATCTGCGGCGTACCGAAGGTTTGCGTCAGCCATTGCAGCGTCGGGAAGAAAAACGAAATCCCCGACAGCGCCACGAGGAAGAAGCAAATCACCACCGTCCAGTGACAGGCGCGGTCGATGAACTTCGTGCGCACAATCATTTTCGACTTACTCATGATGGTCCTCCTCGTCATCGTCCACTTCTTTGTTCGGGCCAATACCGATGTAATGATAGATAAGCCCGGCAAAAGTGGCGATAAATCCGGCCGCCGCCAGGGGTTTCAGCGCCCCTTTCCACAGATTGATAGACGTGTCGACTTTCGGTTCGTTCGGCAAACCGTGATAGAGCTCCGGCTGATTCGCGTGATGCAGAACATACATCACGTGCGTACCGCCTACGCCCTGCGGGTTATAGACGCCAGCATGTTCGTAACCGCGCGCCTTCAGCTTTTCGACGCGCTGCTCGCCCATTTCCAACATCTGTTGCTTGGTACCGAAATGAATCGCCCCGGTCGGACAGGTTTTGACACAGGCCGGTTCCTGACCCACGCTGACGCGATCGACGCAGAGTGTGCATTTATAGACGCGGTTATCCTCTTTATTGAGGCGCGGAATATTAAATGGACACCCGGCGATGCAGTAGCCGCAGCCAATGCAGTGTTCGGACTGGAAATCGACAATCCCGTTGGCGTACTGGATGATTGCCCCGGCAGACGGGCACGCCTTCAGGCAGCCCGGATCTTCACAGTGCATACAGCCGTCTTTACGAATCAGCCATTCCAGCTTGCCGTTCTGCTCGGTTTCGCTAAAACGCATCACCGTCCAGGACTTGGCGCTGAGATCGGCGGGATTGTCATACACCCCGACACAATGCCCCACGTCATCACGGATGTCGTTCCACTCAGAACAGGCCACCTGGCAGGCTTTGCAGCCCACGCAGGAGGTGACGTCAATGAGTTTGGCGACCTCGGCTTTGTAATCACGCGCCTGCGGCGGCGGCGTGATCGCGTTCGTTGCGGACTTTTTGATGATGTCCTGCGTTTCCAAAGACATATGCTCGCCCCCTTACGCCTTCTCGATGTTAACTAAAAACGCTTTGTACTCCGGCGTTTGCGAGTTTGAGTCACCGACGTTTGGCGTCAGGGTGTTGGCGATATAGCCTTTACGCGCAACCCCTTCAAAGCCCCAGTGCAGCGGGATCCCGACGGTTTCAACCTGCTGACCGTTGACGTGCAGCGTTCGCAGACGACGCGTAACCACCGCAACCGCGCGAATGAATCCGCGCTTGCTGCTTACCGTCACGTAGTCGCCATTGCCAATGCCTTTGGCGGCGGCCAGCGTTTCGCTGATCTCCACAAACTGTTCCGGCTGCGCGATGGCGTTCAGCAGCGCGTGCTTGGTCCAGGTGTGGAAGTGCTCGGTCAGACGATAGGTCGTTCCGACATACGGGAACGCGTCTTTCTTCCCAAGGCGCAACACGTCATCTTCATAGATGCGCACGACCGGGCTGGAAACGACGTTCGGATGCAGCGGGTTGGTTCCCAGCGGCGTTTCCATCGGCTCGTAGTGTTCCGGGAACGGCCCCTCCGCCAGCTTATCAAGGGCAAACAGACGCCCCAGCCCTTCCGGCTGCATGATAAACGGCCCGGTTGCGCTGCCCGGAGGCGCGGTGTTGAAGTCCGGGATATCATTACCCGTCCATTTCGCCCCGTCCCACTGGATCAGCATGCGTTTCGCATCCCACGGCTTACCGTTGATATCCGCTGAGGCGCGGTTATACAGCACGCGACGGTTCAGCGGCCATGCCCATGCCCAACCCAGCGTATTGCCCAACCCTGACGGGTCGGCGTTATCGCGGTTGGCCATCTGGTTGCCCTTCTCCGTCCAGCTACCGGTGTAGATCCAGCAGGAAGACGAGGTCGACCCGTCATCACGCAGTTGTGCGAAGCTGGTGAGCAGTTGCCCTTTCTTCGCGATTAGAACACCGTTGGCGTCATAGAGATCGGCCAGCGCATAGCCGTTGTTCTCTTTCGCCACCTCTTCTGACTCTGGATGATCCGGCTGTTTGTAGTCCCAGCGCATTTTCAGCAGCGGTTCCACGCCTTTACCCCCCTCTGTGCGATACATCTCGCGCAGACGATGGAACAACCCGGCCAGAATTTCGCCGTCGTTACGTGCTTCACCCGGAGCATCCTGACCTTTCCAGTGCCACTGCAGCCAGCGTCCGGAGTTGGCGATAGAACCATCTTCTTCGGCAAAACAGGTGGACGGCAGACGGAATACTTCGGTTTGAATCGACGCCGGGTCAACATCGTTCGACTCGCCGTGGTTCTGCCAGAAGGTTGAGGTTTCAGTCACCAGCGGATCGATAACCACCAAGTACTTCAGCTTGCTCAGGCTGCGAACCACTTTGTTTTTGTCCGGGAAGGACGCCACCGGGTTAAAGCCCTGACAGATATAGCCGGTGACTTTCCCGCTATCCATCATGTTGAAGTATTTGATGACGTCGTACGCCTGATCCCATTTCGGCAACCAGTCAAAGCCCCAGTCATTCTCTTTGCGTGCATCATCGCCGTAGAACGATTTCATCAGGCTGACGGCAAACTTCGGATAGTTGCTCCAGTAGTTCACCTGGTCGGGCAGCGTGGCCTTTGGCGTGTTGGCGTTCAGCCAGGTCTGCCAGTCGCTCTGTTTTTCTGACGGCAGCGTCAGATAACCCGGCAGGCTGGTAGAGAGCAGACCTAAGTCGGTTAAGCCCTGAATGTTGGAGTGACCGCGCAGGGCGTTAACGCCGCCGCCTGCCATCCCCATGTTGCCGAGCAGCAGTTGGATCATCGCCATCGTGCGAATGTTCTGCGCCCCGACCGTGTGTTGCGTCCAGCCCAGCGCATACAGGAATGTCGTGGTACGATCCGCCGCACTGGTGGAGGCCAGCACGTCACACACTTTCAGGAAGTCAGCTTTCGGCGTCCCACAGATGTTCTCTACCACCTCCGGCGTATAGCGGGAAACGTGCTGTTTCAGCAGATTCCATACGCAGCGCGGATGCGACAGGGTTTCATCGCGTCTGGCATAGCCGTTTTCATCGAACTGGTAGTTCCAGGACGACTTGTCGTACTGCCGTTTTTTCGCGTCATAACCGCTGAATAAACCGTCGTCAAAGGTGAAATCATCCCGCACCAGCAGGCTGGCGTTGGTGTAATGCCTGACGTATTCGGCGTTAATTTTGTTATTTTCAATCAGATACCGCAGCACGCCGGACAGGAACGTAATGTCCGTGCCAGAGCGAATCGGCGCATAAATATCGGCAACCGAGGCGGTACGGGTGAAACGGGGATCGACAACAATCAGCGTGGCGTCATTGTTGTTCTTCGCTTCCATCGCCCAGCGGAATCCCACTGGATGGGCTTCCGCGGCGTTACCGCCCATCACCATCACGACGTTCGCGTTTTTGATATCAACCCAGTGGTTGGTCATCGCACCGCGACCAAATGTTGGAGCAAGACTTGCTACCGTTGGTCCGTGTCAGACGCGCGCCTGGTTGTCTACTGCCAGCATGCCGAGTGAGCGCACAAATTTTTGCGTCAGCATGCCAGTTTCATTACTGGCAGCGGAGGCACAGAGCATCCCCGTGGAAAGCCAGCGGTTTACCGTTACGCCCTGTTCGTTTTTCTCAATAAAGTTGGCGTCACGGTCAGCCTTCATCAGTTTAGCAATGCGGGTGAGTGCCTCATCCCAGCTAATGCGCTGCCATTTATCGGAGCCTGGCGCGCGATATTCCGGGTAACGCAGGCGGTTTTCGCTATGGACGTAATCCAGCAGACCGGCACCCTTCGGACACAATGCGCCACGGCTCACCGGATGATCCGGATCCCCTTCGATATGATAAAGCGCTTCTTTGGCGTTTTTTGCTCCATCTCCCAGGCTATACATTAATAGCCCGCAACCTACGGAACAGTATGTGCAGGTGTTTCGGATCTCTTTCGCGCGCAACAGCTTATAATTTCGCGATTGAGCCAGTGCCATTTTGGGCGTAAATCCCAACGCAGCAACCGTTGTTCCAGCCATACCGCCCGCGCAGATTTTAAAAAACTTTCTGCGGCTGACGTTCATTGCTTTCCCTCTTTTTCCAGAGTTGTCATGTCGCCGAGGAAACTAACAGCAATACCCGTATTTTTTTTGAGTCAAATCAATAACGAAACGGTTCCGCTACTAAATAGTCCCAATTGTCGGTTTTATATACCACCAAGGTGGTAATACCTCCTCAGCATTCGCCTGGATAAATCCGCTAAAAAAGTGCTATATATTTCAACTTCTTTTTTGATAAGGCATGGAAAACGGCAAACAGAATGACGAAACAAAAAGCAACGCTGATTGGACTTATTGCCATTGTGTTGTGGAGCACAATGGTGGGTCTGATTCGTGGCGTCAGTGAGGGACTTGGGCCAGTTGGTGGTGCGGCGGCAATCTATTCATTAAGTGGGCTGCTGTTGATATTTACCGTGGGATTTCCCAATATCCGTCGTTTCCCTGTTGGTTATTTAATCGCCGGTAGCGTGCTGTTTGTCAGTTATGAAATATGTCTGGCGTTATCGTTGGGCTATGCCGCTACCCGTCATCAGGCGATTGAGGTCGGTATGGTCAATTATTTATGGCCAAGTCTGACGGTGTTATTCGCGATTCTGTTTAACGGTCAAAAAACCACCTGGATAATCGTTCCCGGCGTCCTGCTCGCAATAACCGGTATCTGTTGGGTGCTGGGTGGAGAAAACGGTCTGAATCCTGGAGAGATTATCAGCAATATCACCAGCAGTCCGTTGAGCTACTTTCTCGCCTTTCTCGGCGCGTTTATCTGGGCGACCTACTGTACCGTGACCAATAAATACGCGCGGGGGTTTAATGGCATTACGGTTTTTGTTTTACTGACGGCACTCAGTTTGTGGGTCCACTATTTTCTGACGCCGCAGCCCGAAATGATGTTCAGTACGCCGGTGGTGATTAAGCTCGTCTCTGCCGCGCTGACGCTGGGCTTTGCCTATGCCGCCTGGAACGTGGGGATTTTGCACGGAAATGTCACCATCATGGCGGTAGGTTCTTATTTCACACCGGTGCTGTCATCTGCGCTGGCAGCCGTGCTGTTGAGCGCCCCGCTGTCGTTCTCCTTCTGGCAGGGTGCCATTATGGTTTGCATTGGTTCGCTGCTCTGCTGGTGGGCCACACGCCGCGCGTAACGCTATCACCGGGTCGCCCCCCTTTTCTGACCCGGACATCATCCTTCGCGAGACAATAAATCAACTGTCGTTCCTTAGGATATTTACTGATTGTTAGAAAATTCTTATTCGCTTTTTTCGATCGCCCTGCCATACCTTTATTATGGAGCTGATTCAGGTTTATTTATTTCCTTACAACAGAAATATTAAGTTTTTATACTTATGTTAAATTTATGCTAACAAGACGCTAAATAATTAAATGATTTCGCTGATTTACAATTATTAACGCGTATATAATACACATCGGTAACTAACTCATATAATAACCGATAACCCGTATATAGTCCCCTGCGTAAATATTGCATAGATAGTTATTTCCAGGAATTTCCGCGCCTCAGATTTGACTTAAGGCGATCTGGATCACACAAATAGAAATAATCTGCAATTCCATGAAACTTATTATTGAATTGGTACTGCTGCGTACCTTAAAAATAGTTTGCCATTGATGAAGCGATTCGTTCGGCAATGGTTCAGGAATCACACCAAGAAAATTATAAGGATTGTTAACAATGAAACTTAAATTAGTTGCAGTGGCAGTGACTAAATAGCTGCGCGGAATAGTAGATCACTGAAAGGGAACTCAGCCCGGATTGTGCGATCTGATCAATCGCCAAACCAACCAAAACCACCAACCGGACTGAGCGATGCCGATCATAGCACCAATACC
>NZ_CATNHH010000015.1:0-50856 GCF_950098555.1 Citrobacter sp. T1.2D-1 | reverse complement strand
GTGCTTTTGCCGTTACGCACCACCCCGTCAGTAGCTGAACAGGAGGGACAGCTGATAGAAACAGAAGCCACTGGAGCACCTCAAAAACACCATCATACACTAAATCAGTAAGTTGGCAGCATCACCCGACGGGTTAGGTTCGATGCCGCCAAATTCACGAACGTCCAGACCTTTCAGTGCGTCCTGTACCTGCGCCAGCACGCCGGTTTTTTTCACGCTGCCGCCGCCATAAGTGATCAGCACGCGTGCGTCCTGAGGGATTTGTGCGCGCAGTTCAGCAATCGCACCTTTACCAAACAGAATGCGAGTCGGGGTATGCAGATTAAAGTTGTTCATTGCTCGTTCCCTTATGTGGGTAAAAAAAAGAGGGCAGGCGGGGTCTGCCGGATGGAGAACATTGTGGTCGTGCGCGGCTATCCTCTCAATGCTCATTTCTGCCAATGTCTTGCCCATTTCTCCAGAGTGCTGGAGAAAAACGATAAACTTGCGCACAATCAAGGCGTCGTCATACGTTGAGAAAAATTTCTGCCATGAACCGCGAAGAGATCTGTTTACTGCTGACGGATAAAGTTAAGCAGTTGAAAAACAATGAACATAAGCCCGGTGAACTGCTGCCAGACATCCGTCTGCTGTATGGTACTGAACCGGGTTTACGTACACCCGTCATGTACGATCCCGGCATCATATTTCTCTTTTCAGGTCATAAAATCGGTTACATCAATGAGCGGGTTTTCCGTTACGACGCCAATGAATACCTGCTGCTGACAGTACCTTTACCCTTCGAATGTGAAACCTATGCGACACCTGACGTGCCGCTCGCCGGATTTCGCATCAATGTCGATATTCTGCAATTGCAGGAACTGCTGATGGACATCGGCGAAGACGAACGCTTTCAGCCGTCGATGGCGGCAAGCGGGATCAACTCCGCGACGCTCTCTGAGGAGATCCTCTGCGCGGCAGAACGTCTGCTCGACGTCATGGAGAGACCGCTGGACGCGCGAATTCTCGGTAAACAGATTATCCGCGAGATCCTCTATCACGTTCTGACCGGGCCACGCGGTGGCGCACTGCTGGCGCTGGTGAGCCGTCAGACCCACTTCAGCCTGATTAGCCGCGTGCTCAAGCGTATTGAAAATAAGTACACCGAAAACCTCAACGTCGAGCAACTGGCGGCAGAAGCCAACATGAGCGTCTCTGCGTTCCACCATAATTTTAAGTCAGTCACCAGCACATCGCCGTTGCAGTACCTGAAAACGTATCGGTTACATAAGGCGCGGATGATGATGATTCACGACGGCATGAAGGCCAGTGCGGCGGCAATGCGGGTGGGTTATGAAAGTGCGTCGCAATTCAGTCGCGAATTTAAGCGCTATTTCGGCGTGACGCCGGGAGAGGATGCGGCGCGGATCCGCACCATGCAGGGGAGTTGACGGACGGCGCAGGCCGGATAAGCAGAGCGCTATCCGGCAATCAACCTATCAGGCGCTACAGTATTTCTTCTTGATAACGACCACAACCGTGCCGATCAAACCCGCCGCCAGCAGGAAGAGTGGCAGGATCATCAGGAAGGTCATAACCTGATCTTCATGGCGCTTCACAAACGGGATCATGCTGAGGGCATAGCCAAAGCTGGTGACCACGCCGACCCACAGCAGACCGCTCAGCCAGTTGAAGAACTGGAAACGGCGGTTAGAGAGGCCGGAAATCCCCGCCATGGTTGGCAGCAGGGTCCGTACGAACGCCAGAAAGCGTCCCGCCAGCAGTGCCAGCAGACCGTGGCGGTCAAACATGCAGGTCGCGCGCTGGTGGTATTTCGCCGGAAGTTGCGCCAGCCAGCCTTTTACCGTTCGAGTATTGCCCAGCCAGCGTCCCTGAATATAGCTAAGCCAACAACCGAGGCTGGCCGCCGTCGTCAGGATCACCAGAGTAGGGACAAAGCTCATGACGCCCTGCGCGACTAATGCGCCCGCTAATAGCAGGAGGCTATCACCGGGTAAAAATGAGGCCGGTAACAGGCCATTCTCTAAAAACAGCGTGGCGAACATCACAAAGTAGACGACGCTAACAACATGTGGGTCCGCCAGCGCGGCAAAATCATGTTGCCAGAGCGCAGCGATAATATCTTGAATGACAGCCATGGACTTTCCTGTGGAACAGCGTTTACGCCTTAATGACCCTATTGTACTCCTGAACGGGCCCGGATGACTTGATCCCGGGCGCAACAAATGCAGACAATTTCGCTCGACGTGTCTGCATAGCTGTCCATTAGCGTCAATTTTACACGAGGCGAGAAAATCCGGCGGCTAAATCTGCAATCAGATCGTCAACATTTTCTAAACCAATGTGGAGACGAATCAGCGTGCCGCTGAAATCCACGCCCCCTTCCGGGCGAATTTCCGCAATCTGTTCAGGCTGATTGGCCAGAATCAGCGACTCAAACCCGCCCCACGAATAGGCCATGCTGAACAGGCTGAAGTGATCCAGATAAGCGGACAGCTCGTCATTATTGAGCTTTTTATTCAGCACAAATGAGAACAGACCGCTGCTCCCCGTAAAGTCACGTTTCCAGAATTCGTGTCCTTTACTGCCCGGCAATGCCGGATGATTCACTCGTGCGACCTGCGGATGGGCAGCCAGCCATTCGGCAACCTTCAGACTGCTTTCGTGATGCTGACGCAGGCGCACACCCAGGGTACGCAGCCCGCGGCTGGTCATATAGGCCGTATCCGCATCGACCATTTGCCCCATCAGATAGGCATTCTCACGCAACCGATCCCAGCAGCGGGCGTTCGAAACGGCAGTACCAACCATTGCGTCGGAGTGACCAATCAGGTACTTGGTCCCGGCCTGAATCGAGATATCAATGCCGAAATCGAGGGCTTTAAACAGCACGCCCGCAGCCCAGGTGTTGTCGATCATAATGATGGCGTCTGGCGCAACGCGTCTGACGGCGGCGACAATCGCCGGTACGTCGTGGACTTCCATGGTGACGGAACCCGGAGACTCGAGGAAAACGACTTTGGTGTTGGGTTGAAGATGCTTAACAATGTCAGCGCCGACCAACGGATCGAACCAGCCGGTGGTCACCCCCAGCTTGCCGAGGATTTTGGTGCAGAAATCCTGGCTCGGCTCATAGGCTGTGTTAGTCATCAGCACATGGTCGCCCTGTTCGACAAAGGCCAGAATGGTGTTGGCGACAGCCGCAGCGCCGCAGGGGAAGAGCGCGCAGCCGGCACCGCCTTCAAGCTCGCACATCGCTTCCTGCAGCGAGAAATGGGTCAACGTGCCGCGGCGTCCGTAAAAGAGTTCGCCGTTGGCGCGGTTGCGGGTGGCGTGCTTTTTGGCTTCGACCGTTTCAAAAACCAGCGAAGAAGCGCGTTGAATCACACTATTCACCGAACCCAGCGTGTATTTTTTACTGCGTCCTGCACCGACCAGTTTGGTGTCCAGTTGCTTATCTGCCATGTTGTGTTTCCTGTTTTTATACGTCTGGATGTCTAAACTACCACGAATGGCAAAATGCGCATCCCGGGGAACAGGATAAAGCACAATATTTTCTTAAAATTCCCTCCCGTAACGTTTTACTGCGTAAGCGCAAGGAAAAGAAACCAAAGGTGCGGCACTATGTAAATAGTAATGAGAACGACTATCAATTCGACGTCGTTTTGATATTATTACGCTCAGAATTTGTGATTTGCGTCCTGGAGATACAGAGTGGGTAATAATTTGATGCAGACGGATCTTTCCGTCTGGGGTATGTATCAGCACGCCGACATCGTGGTTAAGTGCGTGATGATTGGTCTGATTCTGGCGTCAGTGGTCACCTGGGCTATCTTCTTCAGTAAGAGTGTTGAGTTCTTCTCTCAGAAGCGTCGGCTTAAGCGCGAACAGCAACTGTTGGCGGAAGCCCGCTCTCTGGATCAGGCAAGCGATATCGCTGCAAACTTTGGCGCTAAAAGCTTAAGCGTCCAATTGCTCAATGAAGCGCAGAACGAACTGGAACTGTCTCAGGGCAGTGAAGACAACGAAGGGATTAAAGAGCGTACTGGTTTTCGTCTGGAGCGTCGCGTTGCGGCGGTGGGACGTCATATGGGGCGCGGAAATGGCTACCTGGCGACCATCGGGGCGATTTCACCGTTTGTCGGTTTGTTCGGTACGGTCTGGGGCATCATGAATAGCTTCATCGGGATTGCGCAAACGCAGACCACTAACCTCGCCGTCGTAGCGCCGGGTATCGCAGAAGCACTGCTGGCGACGGCCATCGGTCTGGTTGCCGCCATCCCAGCCGTGGTTATCTATAATATCTTTGCCCGTCAGATTGGCGGTCTTAAAGCGATGCTGGGCGATGTGGCAGCACAGGTGCTGTTACTGCAAAGTCGCGACCTGGATCTGGATGCAAGCGCATCCGCTCATCCGGTACGCACCGCGCAGAAATTACGTGTAGGGTAATGTTTCATGGCAATGCGTCTTAATGAAAATCTGGACGATAACGGTGAAATGCATGAAATCAACGTGACGCCGTTTATCGACGTCATGCTGGTACTGCTGATCATCTTTATGGTGGCCGCGCCGTTGGCAACGGTGGATGTGAAGGTAAACCTGCCTGCTTCCTCCAGTACGCCACAACCGCGCCCGGAAAAACCCGTTTACCTGTCGGTCAAAGCGGACAACAGCATGTTTATTGGTAACGATCCGGTGACGGACGAGACCATGGTGGCAGAACTGACGGCACTGACTGAAGGGAAGAAAGACACCACGATCTTCTTCCGCGCGGATAAAACCGTCGACTATGAGACCCTGATGAAGGTGATGGACACGCTGCATCAGGCGGGGTATCTGAAGATTGGCCTGGTCGGCGAAGAGGTCGCGAAAGCGAAATAATCGTTGTCGCCCCGGGCACGATGAGAGAAAAGGTCGGGTAAGGCGTTATTGCTACCCGGCTTTTTTATTGCCTGTCGCTCCGGGTCTGTACCAGGCGTTCATTGAGCGCGACGGTGGTGATCGCGATCGTGCGGTAGTTCCCGTCGGCAAGTTTGCGCGTCAGTCGCAGCGTGGCCGTCTCCCGAGCCAACAAATACTGCCAGGTGCTCTCCAGCCGCGCCATGATTTTGTCATGCAGCTCCGGGGTCTGTCTGATAATGGCGTTGATCGCCGCGCCATAAATCTCTTCCTTCACCTGAAGCGCGTAAATTTCCCGTCGGTTTTGCCATTTCAGACGAACCAGCGCCGCCGGGATGGACGTCACTTCTTGCGCCACACTTTCGAGGACGGCATTTTTATTGGCGATAAGCGCGGCAATATTCTGCTTTAAGATAAATTGATCGCTTTTATTATCATCCAGGGCCAAATAGACATTATTATCTTCAACATCTTTAATCATTGTTCGTCATCCAGAGAATAGAAAAGGGGCGAGTCTTTCTCCCGGGTAATTAAATTAAGCCAAATTTCATTACCATTTTCATTTATATGCGCGGTCATTTCAGCGATTATTTTACTTAAGGTCTGGGCGTCAATATCGCCTTCAGCCTGTAACGCATTAATAACCCGAGCGAAAGTCTCAATTTTTGCCACCCGCTCAAGGCGTTCTTTAAAATGACGATCGCGTTCTTCGAGCAGAATATTTTTAGATTGCCCTGTGGGCGTTGCGCTAATTAAGATATCGGCTTCATAATCGCTGAGGGTTGTTTTGCTCTGAGTTAAATTCTCATCGTTTTCTGCTGTTCCTTCCGCCTGACCTGCGGGTGACAGATGAAAACGCGGTGGCACAAGGTGCTCAGGAAGCATGTCGCAATTTCCTTTAATATCAAAAGTATAGTTGTTTTTATTTGGCAGGTCGCGTTGACAATAACATGGGGTAATTTTAGAATCAAAAAAAATGGAGTCATGCTATGAACAGTATTTTTTATTCTGTCATTACCTTGTTATTGCTGACCGGCGGCGTGCTTTTATTAATGCGTGAGTTTAATAAACCGCGCAACGCTGAAGAACTGGCCTCTGCGACTCAATCAACACCTCTGACCAAAGAAGAGGGAGAGGATCATTTTTCCACGTTGATGAATGCTATTACACCGATATGGTACTGGCGCGTCAATCACGAATATATTGATTTCCTTCACGCAACGATAAAACGCATGACGATGGCGCAGTTGAATGACACCCCAGGACTGTTTGATGCCCAACGGCGTTGCAGCGATCTCAATTCAGCGGTGTATAAATACTACGACACGATAAAAAAGCGCTGTCTCAACGGTGAAAAAGTTCCCCATTCCGATCTCGACGTACTCAACTTACGCCAGTGTTTCCGGGAGTTTAGCGTCGAGGCGTATCCGTCACTGGTAGCGCTGGTGTGGCCTGAGTATCAGCGCCCGTGGATCAATCCCGACGAAGTTTGACGGGGATGTTGATCTGATGTTGCACAGTTGGGATATACTGTCGCCCGGTTTTTGCTACATCACAGGAAATTATGGAACGCTTTCTCGAAAACACCATGTACGCGTCTCGTTGGCTGCTGGCCCCGGTTTACTTTGGTTTGTCACTGGCACTGGTTGCGCTGGCGCTGAAATTCTTTCAGGAGATTTTTCATGTGCTGCCCAATATCTTTTCGATGGCAGAAGCTGACCTGATTCTGGTGCTGCTGTCGCTGGTGGATATGACCCTGGTCGGCGGACTGCTGGTGATGGTGATGTTTTCTGGCTATGAGAATTTCGTCTCGCAACTGGATATCTCCGAAGGGCGGGAAAAGCTGAACTGGCTGGGGAAGATGGATGCGACCTCACTGAAAAACAAAGTCGCGGCCTCGATTGTCGCTATCTCTTCCATTCATCTGCTGCGCGTATTTATGGACGCGAAGAACGTGCCGGATAACAAGCTGATGTGGTACGTCATTATCCATCTCACCTTCGTCTTGTCGGCGTTTGTGATGGGCTATCTCGACAGGTTAACCCGCCATAAGCACTGACTGAACAGGCCGGGTAGCCGCTGTCGCTACCCGGCACTGCGCGTTACTTATCGGACGACGCCTGCCAGAGGTTCAGTTCACCGTCAGCGACATGCTTATCAATCTGCGCCAGCTCTTCAGCAGTGAACGACAGATTTTTCAGCGCCTGAGCGTTTTCTTCTAGTTGTTCCGGGCGGCTTGCGCCAATCAATACCGAGGTGACGCGATCGTCTTTCAACAGCCAACTGAGCGCCATTTGCGCCATTGACTGACCGCGCTGTTGCGCCATCTCATTAAGCAGACGCAGACTGCTGAGGTTCGCTTCCGTCAGCATATTCTCCGTCAGACCACGTACTTTCTTCCCTTCGCGCTGCATACGTGAGCCGTCCGGGATGCCGTTCAAATACTTCCCGGTGAGCAACCCCTGTGCCAGTGGTGTAAAGGCGATACAGCCGACACCGTTGGCTTTTAACGTATCCAGCAAACCGCTTTTATCTACCCAGCGGTTCAGCAGATTGTAAGAAGGCTGATGGATCAGCAGCGGGATTTTCCACTCGCGCAAAAGCTCAGCCATTTTTTGCGTTCGCTCCGGCGAGTAAGACGAAATGCCGACATACAGCGCTTTACCACTTTGTACGGCGTGAGCCAGCGCGGACGCCGTTTCTTCCATCGGTGTGTTCTCATCTACGCGGTGAGAATAGAAAATATCGACGTAATCCAGTCCCATACGCTTCAGGCTCTGATCGAGGCTGGCGAGGAGATATTTCCGCGAGCCGCCGGAACCATAGGGGCCTGGCCACATATCGTAACCGGCTTTGGTCGAGACGATCAGCTCATCGCGCAAGGCGGCAAAGTCTTCGCGCAGCAGGCGGCCGAAGTTTTCTTCCGCACTGCCCGGAGGCGGCCCGTAGTTGTTGGCTAAGTCAAAGTGGGTAATGCCGAGATCAAAGGCTTTTCGCAGCAGCGCGCGCTGCGAGTCGAGGGCTTGAACGTGACCGAAGCTGTGCCACAGACCGAGTGATAGCGCGGGCAGTCGGAGGCCGCTTTTACCGCAGTAGCGGTACTGCATATTCTCATAGCGGTCAGGGGAGGCGTTCCAGGACATGATGTCTCCTTTCAGGTGATGAATTTTCGAAACAGCGTTTTCATTCTATGCTTATAAAATCACAAATTCCGGAGATATGCGATGACGCGTCTGACAGCCAAAGATTTTCCGCAGGAGTTGCTCGATTATTACGACTACTACGCACACGGGAAAATCTCGAAACGAGAGTTCCTCAATCTCGCGGCAAAGTACGCCGTTGGCGGGGTGACGGCGCTGGCGCTGTTCAATATGCTCAAGCCCAACTATGCGCTGGCGGAACAGGTGAAATTCACCGATCCCGATATTTTGCCTGAGTATATTCACTATCCGTCGCCAAACGGTCATGGCAACGTGCGCGGCTATCTGGTGAAACCGGCCAACGCGACGGGCAACGTGCCTGCTGTGGTAGTGGTGCATGAGAACCGGGGCCTGAATCCCTATATTGAAGATGTCGCAAGGCGGGTCGCGAAAGCGGGCTACATTGCGCTGGCACCCGACGGTTTAAGCTCGGTGGGCGGCTACCCTGGAAACGATGAAGAAGGGAAAGTTTTGCAGCAGAAAGTGGATCCGACGAAGTTGATGAATGACTTTTTCGCCGCCGTCGAGTTTATGAAACAACACCCTGAGGCCAGCGGGAAAGTGGGGATCACCGGATTTTGCTACGGTGGCGGTGTCTCGAATGCGGCGGCCGTAGCCTATCCGGAACTGGAGTGCGCGGTACCGTTTTATGGCCGCCAGCCTGCCGCGGCGGATGTGCCGAAGATAAAGGCGCCGATATTGCTGCATTACGCGGCGCTGGATAAAAATATCAATGAGGGCTGGCCGGCGTATGAAGCTGCGTTGAAAGAGAATAATAAAGTTTATGAAGCTTATATTTATCCCGGCGTGAATCATGGCTTTCATAATGACTCTACGCCGCGGTATGACCAGGCCGCTGCTGAGCTGGCCTGGCAAAGAACGCTGGCATGGTTCGAAAAATATTTATCATAAATAACAGGATAATCATTAGTTAGGTAATATTCCCGGTGTTTTTCATTGTTAATTATAGGAATATAAGAAACGGGGATATTGTTTATGAAAGTAAAAAAAACAAAAGTCAGTATATATTCTTCATTCCTTGCCGATAACGAGATTAAGACTCGCCTCTGGGCGACTTTTCCCTAACGGCAAGGAACATATATGTACATACTGCGTAATTTCACCATCCGGGTCGTCATGCTGACGATCCTTGGTATTTTCTGTTTAATGTGGATGGGTGTGGGTTTGTACAGCACCTGGTCTCTTTCTCGTGTCGCTGATGGTAACGAAGTCGATCGCCATCTTGTTCGTCAGATGACGGTGCTCAGCCAGGGCAACGATCAGTATTTCCGCTTTGTCACCCGACTCAGCCGCGCGATGGAGTTGAAAGCCAGCGGCGGCACGCCGGATTTCGCTCCCGTCCAGCAGGCGCTGGATAACATGAGCAAAAATCTGCAAGAGATGAAAACCCTTTCGCCAGGCCCGATGGATCCCGACGTCTCCGCCGCGGTGCTGGCGAGCTGGCAGGATCTCCTCGACAAAGGCGTCACGCCGCAAATGCAGCTGGCGCAACAGGGGACTCAGAGCGCCTGGAGCGAACAGGCAAACAAAGTGACGCCAGTATTGAGCCGGGCGTTTGGTGCCAGTGCGGAACGCTTTAATAAAGCCGCGGGTGTGATGCTTGATCAAACCCGCGTGATGGTGGATAGCAAAACGTCGATCATCCGTACTCTGATCATCGGCGCAGTGATCCTGGGCATTGCGATCCTCTTCTTCACCGATCGCTATCTGGTGACCATGCTGGTGAAACCGCTGGCGCGAATTCGCCAACAGTTTCGCCAGATAGCCCAGGGCGACCTCAGTCAGCCGATTGACGACATAGGCCGCAACTGTGTCGGTCAACTGGTGCCTTTATTGCGCACGATGCAGGACAGCCTGCGCGATGCGGTAAACACGATCCGTTCCGGTAGCGACAACATCTGGCGCGGGGCCACTGAAATCTCCAGCGGCAACAACGATCTTTCATCGCGAACGGAAGAGCAGGCCGCTGCGCTGGAAGAGACGGCCGCGAGCATGGAGCAGCTTACCGCCACGGTGAAGCTGAATGCGGATAACGCGCGTCAGGCCAGCCTTCTGGCTGAGTCTGCATCACGCACAGCAGGTAAAGGCGGTTCGCTGGTGTCTGAAGTGGTCGAGACAATGGACGGTATTTCCGCCAGCTCGAAGCAGATTGCTGAAATTACGACCGTCATTAATAGCATTGCCTTCCAGACCAATATTCTTGCATTAAACGCGGCGGTTGAAGCCGCGCGTGCGGGTGAACAAGGGCGTGGATTTGCCGTTGTCGCCGGCGAGGTGCGTAATCTGGCGAGCCGCAGCGCGAACGCGGCAAAAGAAATTGAAACGCTGATTGCCGAATCCGCTCGCCGCGTCGACCACGGAGCGGTACTGGTGAAGGATACCGGTTCAACGATGGAGGCGATCCTGAGCGGCGTGACGGAGGTCAATACCATCATGAAACAAATAGCCTCAGCGTCGGAAGAACAGAGCAAAGGGATTTCTCAGGTGGGTGTTGCGATTACCCAGATGGATGGCGTCACGCAGCAAAACGCCGCGCTGGTGGAACAGGTTTCTGCCGCCGCTGCGGCACTGGAAAGACAAACGGAAGATTTACAACGTTCTGTGCAACAGTTCCGGTTATCGCAAAATGACACGCCCAATCACCCCGCCAAAAGTGCCGCTCCCGTCGCTCAGCGACGCCAGGCACCCGCTGCGCCAGGTGATGAGTGGGTGGCGTTTTAAGGAACAGTAAAAAAGTCTCTGAACCCTCTGGCCTTTGCTTAAAAGATCGCTATATAATTTATTATATAGCGATTAAGGAGGGGTCATGAACAATCATTTTGGCAAGGGCCTGATGGCCGGATTAAGCGCCACGCAGGCTGACAGCGCTCGCAATGTGGCGGATTTTTGTTCGGATTATAAACGC
This sequence comes from Citrobacter sp. T1.2D-1, assembly GCF_950098555.1. Lineage (NCBI taxonomy): Bacteria > Pseudomonadati > Pseudomonadota > Gammaproteobacteria > Enterobacterales > Enterobacteriaceae > Citrobacter > Citrobacter sp. T1.2D-1. The sequence goes on along the minus strand of NZ_CATNHH010000015.1, from coordinate 39,831 downwards.
GGCTTCGTATTAGGATTCTCGCATCGCATGTTTGAAAAAACCGGCGACAGGCAACTTAGCGCCTGGGAAGCGGGGATCCTGACGCGCCGCTATGGGTTGGATAAAGAGATGGTGATGGACTTCTTTCGGGAAAATCAGTCCAGCACCACAATTCGCTTTTTCATGGCCGGCTATCGGCTCGAAGGTTGATCCAAAGGGGGTATTATCTTGCTTTAATTAATTACACTAGCCACTACTCCCTTCGTTTTGTTATTCCCTCGCAGTATCATAGGCTACATAACCATAACAAAAGTGTGGTAAATGGCGCAGCGATCGCAGTTACGGATTTGTGATTGTTGCAAAATAAGAGCCAGGTCTTCGTAACGGAATAACTATAAAATGACTGGAGATAACACTCTCATTAATTCCCATGGCGTAAACCGTCGTGATTTCATGAAGCTTTGTGCAGCACTCGCCGCCACGATGGGGCTCAGTAGCAAAGCCGCCGCCGAAATGGCTGAATCGGTATCCCGTCCGCAGCGCCCACCGGTTGTCTGGATTGGTGCTCAGGAGTGCACAGGGTGTACCGAATCCCTCCTTCGCGCGACCCACCCCACGGTAGAAAACCTCGTTCTGGAGACCATCTCTCTGGAATATCATGAGGTGCTTTCCGCCGCCTTCGGCCACCAGGTTGAAGAGAACAAACACAATGCGCTTGAGAAGTACAAAGGGCAGTATGTGTTGGTTGTTGATGGTTCTATCCCATTAAAAGATAACGGTATTTACTGTATGGTTGCCGGTGAGCCGATTGTGGATCATATCCGCAAAGCGGCAGAAGGTGCGGCAGCGATTATCGCTATCGGTTCCTGTGCTGCGTGGGGCGGCGTCGCCGCTGCCGGCGTGAACCCGACCGGTGCAGTTGGCCTGCAGGAAGTTCTGCCAGGTAAAACCATTATCAACATTCCAGGCTGCCCACCGAACCCGCATAACTTCCTGGCGACAGTCGCCCATATCATCACCTGGGGCAAACCGCCGAAACTGGATGCGAAAAACCGTCCAACCTTTGCCTATGGCCGCCTGATTCACGAACACTGCGAACGGCGTCCACACTTCGATGCCGGTCGCTTTGCGAAAGAATTCGGCGATGAAGGTCACCGTGAAGGCTGGTGCCTTTACCACCTCGGCTGTAAAGGACCCGAAACCTGGGGCAACTGCTCCACGCTGCAATTCTGCGACGTTGGCGGCGTATGGCCAGTGGCGATTGGTCATCCTTGCTATGGCTGTAACGAAGAAGGCGTTGGTTTCCATAAGGGCATTCACCAACTTGCCCATGTGGAAAATCAGACACCGCGCTCCGAAAAACCTGATGTGAACATGAAAGAGGGCGGCAACATCTCTGCCGGCGCTATCGGGTTGCTTGGCGGCGTTGTCGGTCTGGTGGCCGGTGTCAGCGTGATGGCGGTACGTGAACTGGGGCGTCAGCAAAAGAAAGATAACGCTGACTCACGGGGAGAATAACCGTGAACAGACGTAATTTTATCAAAGCAGCCTCCGGCGGGGCGTTGCTGTTAGGCGCTGCGCCGTCTATCAGCCACGCGGCTGCAGAAAATCGCCCGCCCATCCCCGGTTCTCTGGGTATGTTGTATGACTCGACGCTGTGCGTGGGCTGTCAGGCCTGTGTGACCAAGTGTCAGGATATCAACTTCCCGATGCGTAACCCTGAAGGGGCGCAGACCTGGTCGAACAACGACAAACTGTCACCGTATACCAACAACATCATTCAAGTGTGGCGTAGCGGTACAGGCGTGAATAAAGATCAGGAAGAGAATGGCTATGCATACATCAAAAAACAATGTATGCACTGCGTCGATCCCAACTGCGTCTCTGTCTGCCCGGTTTCCGCACTGAAAAAAGATCCGAAAACCGGCATCGTTCATTACAACAAAGACGTCTGCACTGGCTGCCGTTACTGCATGGTTGCCTGTCCGTACAACGTGCCAAAGTACGACTACAACAACCCGTTTGGTGCGCTTCACAAATGTGAACTGTGTAACCAGAAAGGCGTTGAGCGTCTCGATAAGGGCGGCTTGCCAGGCTGTGTTGAGGTTTGTCCTGCCGGTGCGGTTATTTTTGGTACCCGCGAAGAGTTGATGGCCGAGGCGCAAAAACGCCTGGCGCTGAAGCCTGGCAGTGAATACCACTATCCGCGTCAAACCGTGAAAACGGGCGATACCTACGTGCATACCGTGCCGAAGTACTATCCGCATCTTTACGGTGAGAAAGAGGGCGGCGGAACGCAGGTGTTAGTACTGACCGGGGTGCCTTACGAGAATCTGGATATGCCGAAGCTGGATGAGATTTCAACCGGCGCGCGTTCCGAACATGTTCAACACACCCTGTATAAAGGCATGATGCTACCACTGGCCGTGCTGGCGGGCTTGACCGTGCTGGTTCGTCGTAATACCAAAAACGACCATCACGACGGAGGAGACGATCATGAGTCATGATCCTAAACCGCTGGGCGGCAAAATTATCAGCAAACCGGTCATCATCTTCGGGCCGTTAATCATCCTCTGCATGCTCCTTATTGTGAAGCGTCTGGTATTTGGATTGGGGTCTGTCTCCGATCTGAACGGCGGTTTCCCGTGGGGCGTCTGGATTGCCTTTGACCTGTTAATCGGCACCGGCTTTGCCTGTGGCGGTTGGGCGCTGGCGTGGGCGGTATATGTCTTCAACCGGGGACAGTACCATCCGCTGGTGCGTCCGGCGCTGCTGGCGAGCCTGTTTGGTTATTCTCTGGGTGGCTTGTCTATCACCATTGACGTGGGTCGTTACTGGAACCTGCCGTACTTCTACATTCCGGGTCACTTCAACGTGAACTCGGTTCTGTTCGAGACGGCGGTCTGTATGACCATCTACATTGGGGTGATGGCGCTTGAGTTTGCCCCTGCGCTGTTTGAACGTCTGGGCTGGAAGGTGTCGCTGAAGCGTCTGAACAAGCTGATGTTCTTCATCATCGCCCTCGGCGCGCTGCTGCCAACCATGCACCAGTCCTCCATGGGCTCGCTGATGATCTCGGCAGGCTATAAGGTGCATCCGCTGTGGCAGAGCTATGAAATGCTGCCGCTGTTCTCGGTATTGACCGCCTTTATTATGGGCTTCTCGATCGTCATCTTTGAAGGTTCGCTGGTTCAGGCTGGCCTGAGAGGAAACGGTCCGGATGAGAAGAACCTGTTTATCAAGTTGACGAACACCATCAGCGTGATGTTGGCGATCTTTGTCGTTCTGCGCTTTGGTGAACTGATTTACCGGGACAAGCTGTCATATGCCTTTGCCGGCGATTTCTACTCAGCAATGTTCTGGCTTGAAGTCGTGCTGATGGTCTTCCCGATAGTGGTGCTGCGCGTGGCGAAACTGCGCAATGACTCTCGTATGCTGTACCTGTCTGCGCTCAGTGCGCTGCTGGGTTGTGCTGCATGGCGTCTGTCCTATTCGCTGGTGGCATTTAATCCAGGTGGTGGCTACCACTACTTCCCGACCTGGGAAGAACTGTTGATTTCTATTGGTTTTGTGGCTATTGAGATTTGCGCTTACATCGTACTCATTCGTCTACTGCCGATACTTCCTCCTTTAAAACAAAACGATCACAATCGTCATGAGGCGAGCAAAGCATGAGCCAGAGAATTACTATTGATCCTGTAACCCGTATTGAGGGGCACTTACGTATCGATTGCGAAATCGAAAACGGCGTTGTTTCAAAAGCATGGGCTTCCGGCACCATGTGGCGCGGTATGGAAGAGATCGTGAAGAATCGCGATCCTCGTGACGCGTGGATGATTGTGCAGCGTATTTGCGGCGTTTGTACGACAACGCACGCGATTGCCTCCGTTCGTGCGGCAGAAAGCGCGCTGAACATTGACGTTCCGGTTAACGCCCAGTATATCCGTAACATCATTCTGTCGGCGCATACCACTCATGACCACATTGTGCACTTCTATCAGCTCTCGGCGCTGGACTGGGTGGATATCACCTCTGCGCTGAAAGCCGATCCGGCAAAAGCGTCAGCGATGCTGAACGGCGTGTCGACCTGGCATCTGAACAGCGCGGAAGAGTTCACGAAAGTTCAGAATAAGATCAAGGACCTGGTTGCCAGCGGCCAGTTGGGGATTTTCGCCAACGGTTACTGGGGACACCCGGCGATGAAACTGCCGCCGGAAGTGAACCTGATCGCCGTTGCTCACTACCTGCAGGCGCTGGAATGTCAGCGTGATGCCAACCGCGTGGTGGCGTTGCTGGGCGGTAAAACACCGCACATCCAGAACCTGGCGGTGGGTGGCGTTGCCAACCCGATCAACCTCGACGGCCTGGGCGTACTGAACCTGGAACGCCTGATGTACATCAAGTCCTTCATCGACAAACTGAGCGACTTCGTTGAACAGGTCTACAAGGTGGATACGGCGGTGATTGCCGCGTTCTATCCGGACTGGCTGGAACATGGTAAAGGGGCGGTTAACTATCTGGCTGCGCCGGAATTCCCGACCGACGGTAAGAACGGCAGCTTCCTGTTCCCGGGTGGCTATATCGAAAATGCGGATCTGTCGAGCTATCGCCCGATCTCCTCTCACTCCGACGAGTACCTGATCAAAGGGATTCAGGAGAGCGCCAAACACGCCTGGTATAAAGACGAAGCCCCGCAGGCGCCGTGGGAAGGGACGACCATTCCGGACTATAACGGCTGGTCAGATGACGGCAAATATTCATGGGTGAAATCCCCAACGTTCTACGGTAAAACCGTCGAAGTGGGACCGCTGGCGAATATGCTGGTGAAACTGGCCTCCGGACGTGAGTCCACGAAGGCAAAACTGAATGAAATCATTGCGATTTATCAGGCGCTGACCGGTAAAACGCTGGAAGTGGCGCAGTTGCACTCCACGCTGGGGCGTATTATTGGCCGTACCGTTCACTGCTGTGAACTACAGGGTATCCTGCAGAGCCAGTACAGTGCGCTGATTGCCAACATCGGTAAAGGTGACCACACCACGTTCGTGAAACCGAATATTCCGGCGACGGGTGAATTTAAAGGCGTCGGTTTCCTTGAAGCACCGCGCGGGATGCTCTCTCACTGGATGGTGATTAAAGACGGCATTATCAGCAACTACCAGGCGGTAGTACCGTCAACCTGGAACTCCGGTCCGCGTAACTTCAACGATGACGTCGGTCCGTACGAACAGTCGCTGGTAGGCACGCCGATTGCCGATCCGGAAAAACCGTTGGAAGTGGTACGTACTATTCACTCTTTCGATCCTTGCATGGCGTGTGCAGTGCATGTTGTTGACGCTGACGGGAACGAAGTTGTCTCTGTAAAGGTTCTGTGATGCGGATTTTAGTTTTAGGGGTCGGCAATATTTTGCTGACCGATGAAGCCATCGGCGTTCGTATCGTTGAAGCCTTAGAGCAGCGATATGAATTGCCGGATTTCGTTGAAATCCTTGATGGCGGTACGGCGGGCATGGAGTTGCTCGGCGACATGGCAAACCGGGATCATCTGATCATTGCGGATGCCATTGTCTCGAGAAAAAACGCCCCGGGTACGCTGATGATCCTGCGGGATGATGAGGTGCCGGCGCTGTTTACCAACAAGATCTCCCCGCATCAGCTGGGCCTGGCCGACGTTCTGTCGGCCCTTCGCTTCACCGGTGAGTTCCCGAAAAAACTGACGTTGATTGGCGTCATTCCGGAATCGCTGGAGCCGAACATTGGCTTAACGCCAACGGTTGAAGCGATGATTGAACCTGCGCTTGCGCAGGTTCTGGCCGCGCTGCGTGAGTCGGGCGTTGAAGCGATCCCACGGGAGGTAACGCATGTCTGAGGAGATCTCCGGGTTCCAGACGGCTCCAAAGGCACAGGTTCAGGCCGCGTTTGAAGCGATTGCGCAGCGTTCAATGCACGATCTGTCCTTCCTGCATCCTGATATGCCGGTGTATGTCTCTGACTTTACCCTGTTTGAAGGGCAGTGGACAGGATGCGTGATTACGCCGTGGATGCTGAGTGCGCTGATTTTCCCCGGGCCAGACCAGCTCTGGCCAGTGCGTAAAGTCAGTGAAAAGCTCGGGCTGCGTCTGCCGTATGGCACGATGACGTTCACCGTGGGCGAGCTGGACGGCGTATCGCAATACCTCGGCTGTTCCCTGATGTCGCCGCTCAATCACAGTTTGTCGGCACAGGAGGGTGTGCGTCTGGCCGATGACTGCGCGCGGATGCTGTTGTCGCTGCCGGTCAGCGATCCGGATGCGCCGCAGACAAGCCGTCGCGCATTGCTGTTCGGGCGTCGGGGCTTACAGAATGCATGAGCTGTCTCTTTGTCAGAGTGCGGTTGAAATCATTCAACAGCAGGCTGAACAGCATGGCGTAAAGCGCGTCACCGGCGTGTGGCTGGAGATTGGCGCGCTGTCCTGTGTTGAAGAGAGCGCGGTTCGTTTTAGTTTTGACATTGTCTGCCAGGGGACGGTGGCGCAAGGCTGTGAATTGCACATCGACTACAAACCGGCACAGGCATGGTGCTGGGATTGCAGTCAGGCAGTTGAAATCACTCAGCACGATGCACAGTGTCCGCGTTGTCATGGCGATCGTCTGCGTGTTGATACCGGCGATTCGCTGAAAGTGAAAAGTATTGAAGTTGAATAACCCGTGATGTGACATGGGGCGGAGTCAGATATGTGTATAGGCGTTCCGGGCCAGGTTCTGGCCGTCGGTGAAGATATTCACCAGCTTGCGCAGGTGGAAGTGTGCGGCATCAAACGTGATGTGAATATTGCGCTAATCTGTGAAGACAGTCCTGCACAACTGGTCGGGCAGTGGGTGTTAGTGCATGTGGGGTTTGCGATGAGCATCATTGATGAAGAAGAAGCCAAAGCCACGCTGGATGCGCTACGCCGTATGGAGTACGACGTGACCAGCGCCTGATAACCCCTGATGACAGTCTGTTAAGTGTTCTTTCATCGCTGTATACTTAATTATACACCGAATGCGAGGATACACTCATGCTTAAATTCTTACGCCAGCTCTCCCTGCTGGCGTTACTTTTCCCTCTCCCCTTCATGGCGCAAGCCGACCGTACCTTTACCGATCAAATTGGCCGCCAGGTCACCGTGCCGGATAAGGTGGATCGCGTTGTGGTGCTCCAGCATCAGACGCTCAATCTGTTGGTGCAGATGAATGCGACCGACAAAATTGTCGGCGTGATGGCGAACTGGAAGCAACAACTGGGTGATGGCTACGCGCGACTGGCGCCGGAACTGGCCCAGAAAACCGCGCTGGGCGATTTAACCCACGTGGATCCGGAACAGCTGGTGGCGCTGCACCCGCAGGTCGTGTTTGTCACAAACTACGCGCCGCAGGAGATGATCGACAAAATCAGCAGTCTCGGCATTCCAGTGGTGGCAGTCTCTCTGCGCCATGACGCGGCAGGGGAACAAGCCAAACTGAATCCGACCATGGCGGATGAGGAACAGGCTTACGAGCGGGGCTTGCGGGAAGGGATCACGCTTATCGGCGATATTGTTAATAAACCGCAAGAGGCGAAAGCGCTGATTGACGCCACCGATAAAGGACGCAAGCTGGTGAGCGATCGTTTGCAGGCGATCCCTGAAGATCAACGCGTTCGCGCCTATATGGCCAACCCGGATCTGACTACCTACGGTTCAGGAAAATATACCGGCCTGATGATGGCGCACGCTGGGGCGCTGAACGTTGCGGCCTCAACCGTTAAGGGCTTCAAACCGGTGGCGATGGAACAGGTGATTGCCTGGAATCCGCAGGTCATTTTTGTGCAGGATCGCTATCCAAAAGTGGTTGATGAGATCCTGCAAAGCCCGCAGTGGCAGGTGATTGATGCAGTGAAAAATCATCGTGTTTATCTGATGCCTGATTACGCGAAAGCCTGGGGTTATCCGATGCCGGAAGCGATGGGGATTGGTGAACTGTGGATGGCGAAAAAGTTGTACCCCCAGAAGTTCACGGACATTGATATGCGCAATGTGGCGAATGAGTGGTATCAGCGTTTTTATCGCACCGACTATCAGGGCGTTGACTGATGCGCATCCTCGCTGCGGGGAGTCTGCGTGCGGTATGGCAGTCGCTGATGGCCTGTTTTCAGGAGAAGGATGTGCTTTGTGATTTTGGTCCGGCGGGGTTGCTGCGCGAACGGATTGAAGCTGGCGAGCCCTGTGACTTTTTTGCCTCGGCGAATATGGCGCATCCACAAGCGCTGCTGGACGCCGGTCGTGCACAATCCGTGGCTCCCTTCGCGACCAATCGCCTGTGTCTTACCGTGCGGGCGGATGCAGTGCGAGAAGGCGATGACTGGTTATCGCTGTTAACGCGTCCGGACCTGCGGATTGGCACGTCGACAGCGGGATGCGATCCGTCCGGTGATTATACGCAGCAGCTTTTTTCACGGATGGGCGATGCGGGAACGCGCGCCCGGGAACGGGCGGTGGCGCTGGTCGGCGGCAGAGATACGCTTCCCCTTCCGGCGGGAAGTCTGGCAGCCGAGTGGTTAATCAGCAATGATGACACCGATGTCTTCATTGGATATGCCAGCTATGCCCCGAGGCTCAGACTGATTGAGACGCTGACGGTGGTAGAAATACCGGAGCCATATAATCCGGTCGCGGAGTATGGATTTGCCTGCCTGAGTGACAAGGGAAAGCCGTTCGCCGATTTTTTGTTATCACCTGAGGCGAGATTAATTCTTTGTCAGCATGGATTCGCCTGACTGTCAGAGGGCGGCATCAGCGTATGATCAGGCCTACGGTTGGAATAGGGTAGGCCTGATAAGCGCAGCGCCATCAGGCAGCATTATGCCGGATGGCGTTTATCTTCGGTGTTTGTGTCGAAATCACCGGCGTCATGACGTTCATGAAGCTGCTCATTCAACGGCCCGTTGGTACGATTCACAATCCGCCCGCGTTTAACGGCCGGACGTTCAGCGACCTCTTTCGCCCAGCGCTGCACATTTTTGTAGCTGCCTGCGTCAAGGAATTCCGCCGCATCGTACACATTGCCCAGCACGACGTTGCCAAACCACGGCCAGATAGCCATATCGGCAATGGTGTACTCATCGCCCGCCACGAAAGCGTTATTCGCGAGCTGCTTATCCAGCACGTCCAGCAGGCGTTTGGCTTCCATCGTAAAGCGGTTGATCGCGTACTCAATCTTCACCGGTGCGTAGTGATAGAAGTGGCCGAAACCGCCGCCGAGGAAGGGCGCTGCGCCCTGGAGCCAGAACAGCCAGTTCAGGGTTTCCGTACGTTTTGCGCGATCCTGCGGCAGGAAATAGCCAAACTTTTCCGCCAGATACAGCAGGATCGATCCCGACTCAAACACGCGCACCGGTGGATTCTGCGAATGATCGCGCAATGCCGGGATCTTCGAGTTCGGGTTAACCTCCACAAAGCCGCTGGAGAACTGATCGCCTTCGCCAATGCGAATCAGCCACGCATCGTATTCCGCGCCGCTCACTCCCTGCGCCAGCAGTTCTTCCAGCATGATGGTGACTTTCTGGCCGTTCGGTGTGCCCAGTGAATAGAGCTGAAGCGGGTGCTTACCGACGGGCAGCACTTTGTCGTGAGTTGAACCGGAGATCGGACGGTTGATGTTGGCGAATGCACCGCCGCTGGATTTTTCCCACGTCCAGACTTTCGCGGGCTGATAAGTGTTATCTGACATGTTGACCTGCCTTCTGAGTGGTTGTGTTGAAGCAGTGTAGCAGGTCACCACCCGCGCATTTAACAGATTGGCACATTTACGCCTGGCTATTTTTTGTTGTTGCGCGCGCTCCCGCTGCGTTGAGGTGTATGATGGTCGGCGGTGTAGAGCAGGCAAGCAGAAGCTGCTCAGCTGTATAGTTTTGAGGTAAGGTGCATGAGCAAAGGAACGACCAGTCAGGATGCCCCGTTCGGGACATTATTGGGCTATGCCCCCGGTGGTGTAGCGATCTACTCTTCAGATTACAGCTCCCTCGACCCACGGGACTATGACGATGATGCTGTATTTCGCAGCTATATCGACAATGAATATATGGGCCACAAATGGCAGTGCGTTGAATTCGCGCGCCGTTTCCTCTTCCTGAATTATGGTGCGGTGTTTACCGATGTCGGTATGGCGTGGGAGATCTTCTCGCTGCGTTTCCTGCGCGAAGTGGTGAACGACAACATTTTGCCGTTGCAGGCGTTTCCTAACGGATCGCCCCGCGCGCCGGTCGCCGGGGCGTTGCTCATCTGGCAAAAAGGCGGTGAATTTAAAGACACCGGCCACGTCGCGATTATTACTCAGTTGCTGGACAACAAAATCCGCATTGCCGAGCAGAATGTCATTCACACTCCGCTTCCTCCCGGACAGCAGTGGACGCGTGAGCTGGAGATGGTGGTGGAAAATGGCTGCTATACCCTGAAAGACACTTTTGACGACACCACCATTCTGGGCTGGATGATCCAGACCGACGATACCAGGCACAGCCTGCCGCAGCCGGGGATCGCCAATGATTCGCTGAAGATAGGCGCGGCAAGACTGGAAGAAAAGGGTCAGTTTGACGGCAAGTGGCTGGACGAACAGGATCCGCTGCAAAAAGCCTATGTAACGGCAAACGGTCACGTGATCAATCAGGATCCATACCAGTATTTCACGATTACAGAGAGTGCCGAGCAGGAGTTGATCAAAGCGACCAACGAGCTGCATCTGATGTATCTGCACGCCACAGACAAGGTGCTGAAAGATGATAACCTGCTGGCGCTGTTCGACATTCCCAAAATCCTCTGGCCGCGTTTGCGTCTCTCCTGGCAGCGTCGCCGCCACCATATGATCACCGGTCGTATGGATTTCTGTATGGATGAGCGTGGGCTGAAGGTGTACGAATACAATGCCGATTCCGCTTCGTGTCATACCGAAGCGGGGCTAATCCTCGAGCGCTGGGCGGAGCAGGGCTATAAAGGGCAGGGGCACAACCCGGCAGAAGGACTGATTAACGAGCTGGCAGGAGCCTGGAAACACAGCCACGCGCGTCCTTTTGTGCACATCATGCAGGATAAGGATATTGAGGAGAACTACCACGCGCAATTTATGCAGCAGGCGCTGCATCAGGCCGGGTTTGAAAGTAAGATCCTGCGTGGGCTGGATGAACTACGCTGGGATGATGCTGGTCAGTTGATTGACGGCGAAGGACGCCTGGTGAACTGCGTCTGGAAAACCTGGGCATGGGAAACGGCCATTGAGCAGGTGCGTGAAGTCAGCGAAACCGAGTATGCCGCTGTGCCGATTCGTACCGGGCATACCGATCAGGACGTACGGCTGATTGATGTGCTGCTGCGCCCGGAAGTGCTGGTCTTTGAGCCACTGTGGACGGTGATCCCGGGTAACAAAGCGATTCTGCCGATCCTCTGGCAACTTTTCCCGCATCATCGTTACCTGTTGGATACTGATTTCATCGTCAATGATGAACTGGCGCAAACCGGGTATGCGGTGAAACCGATTGCCGGTCGCTGTGGTAGCAATATCGATTTGGTCAGCCATCAGGAAGAGCTGTTGGATAAAACCAGCGGGAAATTTGCTGAACAGAAAAACATTTATCAGCAGCTATGGTGTCTGCCAAACGTTGCCGGTAAGTATATTCAGGTGTGCACCTTTACCGTCGGTGGAAACTACGGCGGCACCTGTCTGCGCGGCGACGAATCGCTGGTTATTAGGAAAGAGAGCGATATCGAACCGCTGATAGTACTGAAGGGGTGATCCCTTCGGCTATTTCGCGTAAGGAACTAAAGACCGCAATGCGTAGCGTTGCGGTTTCTTTTTACCGTGGTGTCCGGACATGGCCTAAGCGATAGCAGTTTCGCTCACAACGTCTTTTACCTGATGCAATTCATGCTATTTTCCGTAGAATATTCATCGGCACCCATCCAATATCATTATCTGTAAGCCGTCGACACCATAGCCAGCCATTCAGCGCTTTTATTGCCTGAAACTCATCACCCTCATTCACGTCAAGCTCTTTCGCAGAATAGTCCTCTTTTGCCACCCCATGATCCGACTCGGCACGTCGTTCAATCAGTTGTTCAGGAACCCACCCGCCTGCATGACCCGACGCTATACAAAAACACCAGTTATCCCATCCTTCATTACCCTCATATCTTTCCCCAACAATAAGCGGGGTTCCTCTTGTGAATGTGATAGGATCTGGATATTCGCTTCGATGTTGCCCGGTCGCGATAAAAAATATTTTTTCGTCCATTTATCTTTCTCCTGATTACAGTTATGTTTCCAGGGGCATTAAATTTTTTCTGTCCATACAGTACAGGTGAATATCATATTATTATAAGGCATAGTAAATGATCACAGTCACTAAAATAGCGATTGCCAATGTTGTCATGTTAAATGAATGACAAATAGATGGAAAATAAATAGATGAAAGAGAAATTAATGAAAGAGTAATTAATTGCAATAAGGCTCATTTATCTATATCGATTTTGTCTGATCCGGAGAGTGGATTTGCATCAATGTATCCTGAAGGGTTTGAGGTGAATGATCCTAACGATTATCTCTGAAACAGTAAGTGTTTAATCCGCAATTTATAAACTCTCGCTGAGGTTTAATTCCGCTTTGATTATATTCAATCCGGTTTCCATGATCTCACAGGAAAGATGTGCATAACCCAAAATTATTTTACTTTGATGTTTCCCCTTTAACATGGAGTGTTTTTCCACAGGAACAACATAGACACCTTTTTCTTGCAATCGTTGAAGGGTTTTTTGCGTAAAAATAACACCATTAAATTCTGCCACAACATGCATCCCGGCCCGATCGCCGTGTATTTTAATATTTTCTCCAAAATATTTATGTAAGAGAAAAAGTAACTGTTCTCGTCGTTTCCTATACTCTTTTTTCATTCGTCGGATATGACGTTCAAGTTCTTTACTTTCGATGAAATGCATCAGCGTTAGTTGGGTTATTGAATTTGAATGATGATCCGCTAGTCGTTTAATTTCCCGAATTCTGCTTACAAGATGACGCGGGACTACAAGATAACCGAGGCGTATAGAAGGGAACAACACTTTACTAAACGTGCCAGAGTAAATCACATGCTGTGGATCAAGTTCAAATAATGAATTGGCAGGTGAACCCTCATAAGTGAATTCACTATCATAGTCATCTTCTAGTATCAAACAGTCATTCTCTCTGGCGAATTTAATCACTTCCAGACGTCTTTTGATGGGTAACCTCCCCCCCATTGGAAATTGGTGAGATGGTGTCATAAATATCAATGTAGGGCTATTGTTCTTGAAAAATAAGCAAGGTTGTATACCATCCTTATCGACTTCAAAAGGCGTGATATTATTCGTGTGATAAGAAAATATCTGCCTGACATTGTCGTTAGTCGGATTTTCAATCCAGATTTCACTTTGTGCATCAAGCAGACATTTTGCCACCAATGTTAAACCTTGTTTCGTTCCGTTGGTAACAATAATCTGGTCCGCACCACAGACGATGCCTCGTGTGCGTTGAAGATATTTTCTGAGTACTTCTCTAAACTCTGACCTACCTTGAGGATCATCGTAACCTAATGCAGATATCGGCGCCTCTTTTAGCGCTTTTGTTGCCGCTTTACTCCATTTTCTTTTGGGAAATAAATCTAAAGCAGGAAGCCCACTGTCAAAGTTAATCGCATTCGTGGGTATTGATATATCTGACAACGAGGCGGTACAACTATCACTAACCTGTAAGGGGTGTTTCTTAGCAATAATGTCTGAACTGACAAAAAAACCAGACCCGGGCTTACTCACGACAAGACCTTCTGAAATTAACATTTCATAAGCCGTCAATATTGTATTTCGTGAAACAGACAAATTTTTAGAACACTCACGTGTTGATGGAAGTTTTTCTTCAGTACGTAAGTTACCAGAAAGTATCTTTTCGCGTATATCCTTGTAAATATTTTTTGAATAAGAATGACCATGAATTCTATCAAACTTAATGTATAGCATTCGAACTTTCCCCAACTGGTTCCATTAAAATTTGCTCAAACTGGTACTTCTTGAAAACGGTTGTCTGTGGTTAACTTTCATCTGGAATAGTCTAAAGTGTTAACTTTAAGTAAACGGTCATGGATAATACTGAGAAAATAGATCAACGAGCATGGCACTACGTAAACCTGATATTCCTGATGCAGATAGTTGGCGCATCCTCTTCCCCAATTATCATTTCTTTAGGAGGCATGGTGGGTGCAAAGCTTTCAAGCACGCCTTCTTTAGCGACATTGCCCGTTTCACTTTATAGCATAGGGATGGCGCTAGCAACCTTGCCTGTTGGCTACTTAATTGCTCGTTTTGGCCGGCAATCTACTTACCTGATGGGGGCGCTGATTGCTGCTATTGGAGGGCTTTTTGCAGCCTATGGCGTTTACAGCGCTTCTTTTCTGAATTTCTGTATTGGTGCAGTCCTGGCGGGAGGCTACGGCGCCTGCGTACAAAATTACCGTTTTGCAGCTATTGATTATCTTCCTGGATGGGCACATCCAAAAGCGATTTCTCGGGTGATGCAGGGGGGACTGGTTGCTGCTGTATTAGGGCCGCAGCTGGTTATTTTGGGACAGGACATTTTGGACGTTCCTTTGGTCGGCAGTTTTCTCAGCCAGTCCGTGCTGGCACTCATCGCTATAATTTTGATTTTATCTGTGGGCCGGTTGACGACAGGGCTTGTTGTACCTGAAGAGGATAAAATCACGGAGCAAAGCGAAAGACAGGAAAATAACGTTCCCAGGCAACCAAGAACAATTCTGCAGATTATAAAAAGTTTCCGCTTTATTGTCGCCGTGACTGCCGGATTAACATCTTATGGTTTGATGATGTTTATGATGACGGTAACGTCGATGGCTATAGTCGACGCCGGTCATTCAATCAATCATGCAACGTTGGGCGTACAGTGGCATATTTTAGCGATGTATCTCCCCAGCTTTTTTACCGGTAAGATCATGACCCGCTATGGTAAGTTGCCTGTCACCATACTTGGTTTTCTAATTATTGCTCTCTCAAGCGTTTGTTATTTTATCGGCAACAGCGTATTCATTTTTTGGAGTGGATTTGCGTTACTGGGGCTGGGCTGGAACTTCAGTTTTATTGGCGCGACCGCGTTGGTGACAGAGTGCTACCATGCAAGTGAGCGCAGTAAAGTACAATCATTGAATGACCTGCTGGTTTTTGGTGCCTCTGCTATCGCCTCGCTGATATCCGGACAGTTGTATCACTCTCTCGGTTGGATAAACCTCAATTGGCTCACTTTTATTCCTATTGCGCTTGCAGTATTGCTCTTGTTGAGGCTTTCAAAGAAAGGACTCGCGGGTCAGGATTAACCCCTGTGTTCAGGACACTGAACGACGTATTGTCGACTTCCGATCGGTGTTAGATTAGATTCCGGTGAACTCAATTGACAGGAGCTACTGCTCCCGAAGGCCAGCCCCTGTAACGGTGGCAGTGCATCTGGGCCCTCTTCCAGTTAGTAGGATCACGGCTGTCACGGAACGTTGAAAATGAGATTTCCGGATACTGACCAGAGGCTAGTGTTTTCTCTTCCCCAGGGTGACAATAACGCAATTATCAGTATCTGTAACCGTTAGAATGGCGAGGAAGAACATATTGCCGGTGTCGCCTTTTTTGTCGAGGTTTACGTCGGTTTGGTGCTCCGGCTTTTCGCGTCAGTCAGCGCTATAACAGGAGAGTCTGAGTGATGTGAGGGCAACAAATTATCGAATCAGCCTGTATACTCGTTTGTACCCGCATAAGCGACTTATTGTGGGTCGAAGTAGATAGCGTACGGTGGAATTGCGTTAGATGTGAAGCATAGATTCTGGCGGGATTAGAATGCAAAAACGGACCTCCGTGAAGGTCCGTTAATATAAATTAGTGGTGCCCGGACTCGGAATCGAACCAAGGACACGGGGATTTTCAATCCCTGTGACAAAATGTTAAATTCCATAGAAGAATGATCGGTATTTGTTGAATCGCATCCTGATTAATTTTCAGGTGCTAAAATGCATTTACAATCAATCGATTATCCAACGTTGGGTGTTAAGCCTCGTATTATACCTGTTGTTTCCACTAAGGGGGGCGAGGGTAAGTCTACTCAGTCAGCTAATCTTGCAGGATTTCTGGCCGATGCAGGTATCAAAACACTTCTGATTGATGGCGACCATGCTCAGCCAACGGCCAGCAGTATATTCCCGCTTGAATATGAAGCCCCTGGTGGTTTGTACGAACTGTTGATGCAGACAGTTGATCTCTCAAATCCCGATAATCTGATCTCCCGTACGTCGATCAATAATCTGGACATTATCGTTTCCAACGATCCTCGTAATTTTCTCCCAACTGCAATGCTGAATGCGCCTGATGGGCGAGTTCGCCTCCGAAATGCTCTTTCACATCCCCTTTTTAATTCATATGGCGTGATTATTGTCGATTCACAAGGCTCACGGTCAGTGATGTCTGAGTTAATTATCCTGGCCTCCACCGGAACCATGGTGGGTATTGCCAAACCGATTCTTCCTGATGTCAGGGAGTTCATGCGCGGAACAGTCGCGCTGATGGAAGAATTGCTGCCTTATTGTGCGTTTGGCATTCAGCTTCCAGTCACAAAATTGCTCATCAACTGTATGGAATACGACAATCTGTCTGTTGAGACCCTCGCTGAAGTCAAAGCGATCGTTGAAGATAAACGCTACAGCGCCCATGCAGACAAAATTCATATCGACCTGCTGGAGACATGTATCTATGACCTGACTGTCTATGTTCTTGGGCATGTTAAGGGCGTACCGGTACATCGTCTTGAAAAAAATACCCGACGTAAAAGCGACTCAGCGTTTACGTCAATGTATCAATTGGCTTGTGAACTTTTCCCAGAGTGGAAAACGAATTTTGATGCGTTAGCTAATGCGGGGGGCGAGGAATGACCTCTAACAACCGCAGAAATGTTTCGGGGCTGTTTTCTCAGGATGCTGAGCAGAGCGTCATTGGTGGCCTGATGCTGGATAACGACTGCTGGGATGAAGTGGCGCTCCGTCTCGATACCGATGATTTTTATTTCAAGGTTCACCAGGTCATCTTTCATGAAATGGCGCGTCTGGTTGCAGCAGGGCGTCCGATTGACCTGATCACACTTGCTGAGAGCATTGAAAACCGTGGTAAGGATGCGCTTGAGCAACTTGGCGGATTCGCCTATCTGGCCGAACTTTCAAAAAATACTCCAAGTGCGGCCAATATCGTCGCTTACTGTGACATTGTTGCCAGGTACAGCCAGGGGCGACAGTTGGTCGCCATTGGTGCTGAGATAACCGAAACTGTTAAGGCATCCGGTGCTGATATCGGGGCGGTGATGGAAACCGCAGAGCAAAAAATTACCCGGCTGGCAGAACGTTCAGAACCACAGCAGGCCGTGACGCTGCTTGACGGCATGGAAAAACTCCTTACAGAGCTGGAACGTCGTTGCAATGTGCCCGATGGTATTACTGGTACGCCTACGGGATTTGAAGATTTTGATGCCATGACCAGCGGGCTGCAGGCAGCTGATCTGATACTTATAGCAGCAAGGCCTTCAATGGGGAAAACTGCCTTTCTGATCAGCCTGATTTTGAATTCACTTCTGAAAAAAGCCGATACACATGCGCAGTTTTACAGCCTTGAGCAGCCCACCGAGCAGATCCTCATGCGTATGGTCGCTTCACTTGGCAGTGTAGATTTAACACATTTAAAAAATGGCCAGATGGATGATGAGGACTGGGCGCGTGTTTCAAACGCGTCTTCACTATTGATGGGTGACCTTAAAGACCGCCTCATCATAGATGACACTGGCTCATTGACCCCCGCCATGCTCAGAATTCGCGCCCGTCGTAACGCCCGCCGTTATGGTCACCCTTCAGTCATCGGTCTTGATTACCTGCAACTGATGCGTTGTCCGGATCAGGAGAACCGCACACAGGAAATTGCTGAAATCTCGCGGTCACTCAAAGCGCTGGCGAAAGAAATGGGTTGTCCGGTTGTTGCCCTTTCGCAGTTGAATCGTCAACTAGAGAGTCGTGCTGATAAACGGCCGAACAATGGCGATCTTCGTGATTCCGGTGCCCTGGAACAGGATGCTGATGTAATTGTCTTTATCTATCGTGATGAGGTCTATCACGAAAACACTGAAGACAAGGGGGTTGCTGAAATTATTGTCAGCAAACAGCGTCAGGGACCGATTGGTACGATCCGACTGCAATACGAAGGCCGTTATACGCGTTTTTCTGCTAACCCTGGTCATACCGGGAGGTTTGCATGAGCAACGTCCGTAGTCTTAACCTTGGCGACGCCATGTTGCAGCGTGGAAAATCACCGGCTCAGGCTGCTGATAATAATACTCCCACCGTTACCCAGCCAGTAAACGAAATGGCAATGGTTCTTACCCTTGACCAGCTTCGCCCGAATCCGGATAACCCGCGCAAAGGACGCAATCCTCGTTTTGAGGAAATTAAAGCTTCCGTCCGTGCACGAGGATTGGATTCGATTCCAAAAGTGACCCGTGATCCGGATGGTGATGATGTTTATATCTTTAGTGACGGGGGAAATACCCGGTATCAGATACTCTGCGATCTCTGGCAGGAGACTGGTGATGAACGTTTTTATCGCGTTCACACGATCTTCAAACCCTGGCCTGGACGTCTAAAATGTCTGGTTGGTCACCTGGCTGAGAATGAGGTCAGGGGGGATCTTACCTATATAGAAAAGGCATTCGGTGTTCATAAAGCGCGTGTAATTTATGAAGAGCAACTGGGCCGGAGTGTTACCTTACGAGAACTTTCGGATCTGTTGGGTAAGGAAGGTTATCCTATTGATAACTCCAGCGTAAGCCGGATGGAAGATACGCTTAATTACCTGTATCCACATATGCCCCAGTTGCTTGAGAGTGGCATGAGCCGTGGTCAGGCAACACCACTCCTGAGCCTTCGTTCTTCAGCTATGAAGGTCTGGAAATCTTTCAGCGGTGACGTAAACCCAGAATGTTCTCTTGATGATGTGTTTGGTGCAGTTTGCCGGTGTTTTGATGAACCTGAAAGCTATGCCCTTGATATTTTTAGGGATGAGTTTATCGGTCAACTGGTTAAGGCTCTTCCCCATCCAAGCCTGAATTATGACCGCTGGTTAATTGAACTTGATCCTCGTGAGCAAAAACGCAGGGAACAGTTTGGCGAGCCGCCTCCACTGCCAGCACCTACACCCGCGTCTGAACAGTCAGGTGGTCGGGAACGCACAACACCACCAGTTACGACTCTGCCAGCAGATACTTCATCCCAGCCCCCTGTTACTGGTCTGCGTAGCGGTACGCTGACTACTCCAGGGCGTCCGGAAGCTGTACCAGAACTTCAGGACAATACTGCACTTCCCGGCGGTATGTCTGTTGGAAGTGAGCCGCGTCGTGAAGTTCAGAATGACCTGTTTGGCGGAAATCCTGTGATTACCGGTCAGACAGAGAATCCTGATAACGATGGAGAGTGGCAATTTAAGTCAGATGTTAATGCCAACGCGCTCGTTTCTGCTTTTGGCGAACAGGATGAAACTTCCACACCTTCAGTTAGCTCAGTGGCCTTCGCCGCAACCGGGTTGGAACCGGTCAATGATATCTGGCACATCTCCGCATTACAGGACGACATCGAGCACCTGCAGGATATGGCTTATCGGCTTACTTTCGAAATTGCCGAAGCGATGGGCTGCGCGGACTGTGTTCGGGAGGATAAAGACCATCATTCAGCTGGTTTCTCCATTTCAGAGAACGCCAGCGAGTTTACTCTTTTCCTCGCCGGGCTATCAGGTTCACTGCCTAACAAACAGTTCAATATGTTCATGTTCTGCCTGAATTTTTTTGGCTCTCAGGAACCTGCAGATACTGCCGTTTTCGATGATGTCACTGTTGTAAAAACAATGCGCCTTATCCGCGTTATACGGCGTCTGCGTGAGCTGCAGCGTCTGGCTGTGAAGGGAGGGGAAAATGTCTGAGGACCTGAATGATGAAATGGCTCAGGCCAGTACCGCTATTTTCACCCAGCGCGGCATCGATGCTATCAGGGCAAAAGTGCACTCGTTACGCCCGTCAAAAGAAATTTGTGAGTGCTGCGGCGCGGACATTCCCGCTGCCCGTCAGTTGGCAGTGCCGGGCGTAGAGTTGTGTGCTGCTTGTCAGGATGTGAAGGAGAAGCAGGATGTTCACCGTGCTGCCGGCTGCAGGGGGCTACACCATGTCTGAAACTACAAAAGTGATTGCACGTATCCGGCGACTGATGGCGCTGGGTACCCGGAACAGTAATCCACACGAGGCGGCCCGTGCAGTGGCTCTGGCTCAACGGCTGATGCAGCGTCATGGCCTGACCCCTGACATGCTTTCTCTTCATGATATCCAGGAATCCGTCTGTCAGAACCTGACCAGTAATGCAGAAAAAGTGCCAGCCTGGCTAAGTTCACTCGCAACAGTGGTATGCATGGCCACGGGCTGCCGTTGCTGGTTTGGCTGGCATATTCACACTAGTTGCAGTGGTGTAAAAAGCGTTCGCCGATCTCTGCACTTTTATGGTTTCAGCGGGAGAGCCGAAGTTGCGCTCTATATCTATACCGTTTTACAGCGGCAACTTCGTGCAGACACTGACGGTCAGATTGCCGGATACCGGAAGCGCCGTATTCTTAAGAACACGCTTCGTCGCAGAGCCGATCAGTTTCGTGAAGGGTGGGTATCTGGCGTCTGGCAGGTACTGCAGTCATTCGCGCCTTCAGAATGTGAGAATTCCATGCTTCAGCGCTGGCTTGCCCAGCGTCACACCGGCGACACCCTGGGGACTGTAAACGTCAGGGTGGCCGGTAAATGCCGTGGCGACAGAGCAGCACGCGTAGCGGGCTGGCTCGCGGGGCGGGATACCGAAGTTCATCAAGGCCTGACTGGTGCGCAGGCTCAACAGCAGATTACGGCGGGAGGCTGTACACATGAGTAACATTATTTTATGGAGTGCCTGCCTGTCGGGCTGGCTTTTTGATGTTCTGCTTGTTGCCGATCAGATGATATCAGGAGGGGCCCTATGAGCCAGCACAACCTTTCACAGGCCACCACGGCCATCCTTTCATCACTGCTGATGGATGTTAAAAACGGCAATATTCGCCGCTGTGAGTCGCTGGGAATGTCACTCGAGGAGATACGCGCACTGAGTCAGTTGAGCCTTGATGAGCTGCATTATTTGAGCCAGTCACACGTTTCTGTGCTTGATGTTAGCCTGAATCACGAAAATTTTTGGCTGATGCTCAACCAGGCACGTAATGAGCAGAAACGAATGCTGATGATAGACCGGGCGCTTGAGCTTGGCGGTTCAATGGAACTGATTGATAAATACTTCGGCCTGTCTCCATCAGAGGTTAGCGCACGGCGTCGTCTGATGGGGATAGAGTCTCGCCAGGGCCGCACACAGTCTCTGACGGAGCCACAGGATTCGGCACTATGGATCGAGTGGAAGGCTGCCGGGCTATCATCCCCGGACTCTCATCAGGCTCTGGAAGCGATGATGCTTGCCGCTGAGCAGCATGGCCTGTCACTGACCGCAGTCTGGAGCAGGGTCTGCCAGTGGTGCCGGGAGACAACTCCATCCCGCAAGAGTGAATCACAACAGCGCAAGGAAGCATGATGCAGATGACCGACTTTTCTTCACGTCAGTACGTTTCCCCCTCGGTTCGTCGCAGGGCGCAACGGCTGTTCAGCGCAGTGTGCTGCGGTGAGAAGGTGTTCCGTCGGTTGACGATGAACGGCTATCTCAAGATAGATGTTGGGCCGTTCTGGCGCATCCTCAGTAAGGATGGAGGTAAACACTGGTGGCTTATGGATCATGAGACCTATAACCGTGAAATACGGCGGTAACGGAATGCCGCTGCTGACCGTACAGTGCCGGGTTTGTCCCGGCATTGTGCTGTCTCAGGTTGAAGAGGAGAGCAGAAAATGACCATTCCGGCAGACAGCATAGTTGCTCATACACTGTCCAGGATGCAGCGTAGTCTCGAACGGCGTACAGACACTGGTGATGTCGGTCAGGAGCGCAGCGGGCTTCTTTTTATGGGAAATGTACATGATGCGTTTCCCCGACAGCTGTTTCTGGATACCCGTCTTTCGCCACTGGATAAAACCGCCTGGGTGATGATCCGGTTGTATGCACAGCAGAATGAAGGTGCTGTTTTCCCGACTTATGATGAGCTCCAGGTTCAACTGGCGTCGGCACATTCAGAGAAGGCCTCCAGAGATACGGTCAGCCGCGTTCTGCTGATGCTGCGTCTTACAGGCTGGCTCAGCCTGTGTAAGCGTGTTCGCGACGACCATGGTCGTGTGCGGGGCAATATCTATGCACAGCATGATGAGCCGCTGGGCTACCGTGATGCTGAGACTTTTGATCCGGGCTGGCTGACCCTTGTTGAAGAGAGTTGCCTGAGCAGGAATAAAGCCGTCCGTATGACGGCGCTGGCTGTAGTCAATGACATCCTTCATGATCCGGGAATGCGCCACCGTCACAGCCGCTTGGCCATTATTGAGAGCCGGCTAAGTGCACCTGCCACACCAGAACAAATGGCTCGTCAGCGACAGGCTGTGCAACCGAGTCCGAAATCAGGACTCAGTAAAAAACGCATAAAAAACAGCCCGAATTCACTGAGTCCGGAAAACGGACTCAGTTCCCTTAAACCTGATAATTCACAGAATCCGGAAAATGGACTCAGTAAAAAATCAAGGACTTACGCCGGAGTCCGAAATTCGGACTGTAACGTACGTTCTTTCACACACAGTGTGAATAAAAAAACGTACGTACCGTGTGGTGAGCAATTCCTGCCAGATGATTTTCTGAACGCTCTGAACAGTGAAGACAGGCAGATGCTGAGTACGCAGATGGCTTCGCTTCCGGAGACAATGGCAAAGGCCCTTGCTGACATGCTGCGTGAGCAACAGGCCCTTGGAAGGCTCAACAATCCGGTGGGCTGGATGTTCTCTATGCTTCGCAGGGCGCGAAGTGGTGAGCTGAAAATTTCAGAGGATACGGCGACTGCCAGTTCTGGTGGAACAATTTCCCACCCGGTTGAATCACGTACTGTACCCACAGCCAACGTCCCTGTTCAACCTGCGAAACGCCCGTCTCAGGGGCAGGTAAGGGCTATGATTGCGGCTATTCGGCAACAGGTCCAGAAATGATTATGGCATCAAAAATCTGTTTTTGATTAAAAAGTGAGCTTGCTGCGGGGCGCAGCAAGTACAAAAAATGAGCAGAACTACTGGGCGCAATAGTGGTTAAAAAATGACCTTGTTGCGGGGCGCAACAAGTACAAAAAAGAATCAGGTTTCGATGTGTTGTGGTTGGGGTCTTGCGGGAAAGTATTGCTGTTGGTTAAAAAACGAGCTTGCTGCGGGGCGCAGCAAGTACAAATTTTAACCAACTTACAATTTCGTTCTTGGAATTATGAGTTTCGCGTTGTTGGAGATACCGGTGTTTCAGGACTATGCCTGCTCATCTTAACTGAGCACAGGTGACAACGATGGCAGAAAAAAATGAGAAAAGAACTGGTGCGCTGCAGTCTGAAATGACGATCGCACTGCATACGAATTACGCAATCGGGCTATGGCAGGGGCGTCAGCCTGAAAAACAGGACGGTGAAAAGCCTGCAAGGCATGGAATTATCGGTATGCCTCAGTTTTTCCACCGTGCGACTCTGATTAACCAGGATTCCCTGCGAAATAATCCATGGGCTGATGTTGCTATGTTTAACCTGGAAGAAAAGATCAAGGTTGCATCAGATTCTATGACTGCTTTGATACAGCAACTTGATGCTGAGATGTCAATGTTGCCGCCTGGTATTACATTGACAGAAGTTGCATCTGTTGAGCCACTCGATATCCAGGTATTTACACGAACCCCTCTGGGTTACAGGTGTGTGTTTCTGTTAGTAGGATTCGATCAGTTTGCGAAAAAGGCACTACAAGCATCGCATTATGGATTAATTACACGTTCTCGCCGTGATCATCATCTTAGCGAAGGTGGCAGATTAATTCGTCAGATCTATGGCTCTGTTTTATCTTATCGCCGTATTGATGCTACCCGGTTTGATGCTGTGGAAAACAACGAAACATGGAAACAAGCATGCGAGGTGGCGGGAGAGCCAGATTTGTCTGTTCTTCTTGGTGAAAAGCGCTCAGCTTTCTCACCGCCGGTTAATGAATCGAGCGTAAACCTGCTTCGTATGCGATATCGGGCTGCCTGACCGGGGAACCACCATGCGGTTGTTTATCTGCGAAAAGCCCTCACAGGGGCGAGATCTTGCGAATGTTTTGGGTGCCACCCGACGTGGCGACGGTTTTCTAACTGGCCCTGGCGTCACTGTTACCTGGGCAGTAGGGCATTTGCTGGAGACCGCACCGCCTGAAGCATACGGTCAACAGTATGGCAAACCATGGTCGCTCTCTGCTCTGCCGATCCTGCCTTCCCCATGGCAGGTGGTGGTAAAAAAGGAGACGCAGTCTCAGTTCAAGGTTATTGAGCGGCTGCTGCGCCAGGTCGATGATGTGGTTATCTCCACTGATGCGGACCGGGAAGGAGAAGTAATTGCCCGTGAATTGCTGGAATACTGCCGCTGGGACGGTCCTGTACAGCGGCTTTGGCTTTCTGCCCTTGATGAAATGAGCATCCGTGCAGCTCTCCAGGATCTGCGACCGGGTGCCGAAACTCTTGGAATGTATCATGCGGGACTTGGTCGCGCTCGTGCCGACTGGCTCATTGGAATGAATCTGTCCCGTCTGTATACACTGCTTGCAGTACAGTCAGGATTCGACTGTGTGATTTCTGTCGGGCGGGTGCAGACTCCCACCCTGGCACTGGTTGTCCGGCGTGATCGGGAGATAGCGACATTCGTCCCAAAACCTTTCTGGCAGGTTAAGGCGCTTCTGAGTGCGGGAGGGAGAACTTTTCCGGCGCAATGGGTACCTGCAAAGGTTTATACCGACGAAGAAAAACGCTGTGTACACCAAAATATAGCGCAGCAGGTAGCGCATCTTTGCCGGCAGGCTGGAGCAGCGACCGTAACAGAATGTGAGACGAAGCGTGAAAAAGCGGCAGCGCCGCTGGCTTTTTCGCTCGGCACTTTACAACAGGCCTGTGGCCTGCTCTGGGATATGTCACCCCAGCAGGTGCTTGACACTGCACAGAGCCTCTATGAGAAACACAAGGCAACCACTTATCCACGAACTGATTGTGGATACCTTCCTGAGTCTATGCGTGAGGAAATCCCCTCGGTTCTTTCCGCTATTGGTCTGTCTGATCCAGAGTGTAGTTCTCTTCTTTCAGGTCTAAATACTTCGTTTGTTTCGCGTATATGGAACGACAAAAAAATCACAGCTCACCATGGCATTATCCCTACCCGAAACGCGTTTAAGTTTTCTGCGTTAAGTGAGGCAGAGCGAAGGGTATACACCCTTATCCGCCGAAATTATCTGGCACAATTTCTTCCCCTGCACGAATCTGATATTACTCGTCTGCAGTTTGACATTGGCGGGCAACTGTTCCGCACAACAGGAAGGACGGAGATTGTAATGGGCTGGAAGGTCCTGTTCAGTAAGGAGGAAGAGGATAGTGCAGGGGATGATGATCTCAGTATTGAACTTCCTCCTCTCAGGAAGGGTGACCGTTGCGGAGTAAACGGTGCAGAGGTCGTGCAGCAAATGACTCGTCCGCCGGCTCACTATACTTTCGCAACACTCATCGGCGCTATGATGAACGCGTCAGCGTTTGTTACCGATATTGCTCTTCGTAAGGTACTGAAGGACAACGCCGGATTAGGCACGGAAGCCACCCGCGCTGGTATCGTTGAGCAACTGCTGAACCGCAGATTTATTGTGCGTAAAGGTAAGCAGCTTCGCGCGACTGATCTTGGTGCTGATGTCATTGATGCTCTGCCCTCGCAGTTAACCGACCCCGGAATGACTGCACTTTGGGAACAGGCTCTGGATGAAGTAGCAGAAGGACGCCTTACCCTGAATGATTTTTTGCAGCGACAGGTCGGATGGACCCGTAACCTTGTCAGCATGGGAGGACAGCAGCGGGTGAGCATTAGAATACCACCCACACCATCGTGCCCTTTATGTGGGGGGAAAACTCGCCTAAAAAAAGGACAGAAAGGAGAGTTTTGGGGGTGTACTCGTTATCCTGATTGCAAAGGAATCATCAACAACGACACCCAGAAACGTAAAAGCGCGCGTAGCTCTAAGGCTGTAAAACCAAAGAATAATTAATTCCTTGTCTCTCATTGCGGGGACAGGATGCCTTTGCTATTGTTGCGACGGCTCTGAAGCCGCACCTCGTGACTGCGGGTCCTGTGAGCATCAAATGCAGTGCTTGCAGGATACAGTCTTGTTGGCCGCGTCCACACCTGAACGTGAGTCAAAAAGGCACAAAACTCCGTGAAACCGTGCCGGGTCCTGAACACACCCCCGGAGCAACTGCGTAAGCAGGTCAACATCAGGTCTAATGGTGCAGACCTCACAGGCGGTGCCGAAAGGTGCCGCTTTTTTTATTTTTTGGCATTGATGATTTTTTACGCACACCGGCGTTGACATCTGCTGCGTCTGAATAAATGATAAAGAGGCTAATCGTTGTCATCGACAACTGCCAATGCCCTGGTGATTTGAGAAGGGCGCCTTCGGGTAATCACATGCCAATGCCACATAAAACCTGAGAGTGGCGCCTTCGGGTGGTAAACCTGTTTAACCTCTGAGAACAGGTACTCCTGGCGAGTTGAGGTCCATTTCACAAATACAGCCAGTCGGCAATAATTTGCTGACTTCCCTGCGGGAAACGTTATCCCGCAAGGGATAGATGTTTCTCCGCTACCAGTTTAGTTTTTACTCCGGAGATAACATCATGACTGCTACTACAACTGCATCTTCTTCCACCACCTCTTCCTCTGCCAGCCAGAAAAAAGAGTATTTCAATCTTAACGTAAGCGGTATCGGCTACCTGAGCTCGATTCGTCGTGTACAGGGCCAAAACGGTGAATTTACCTGCGCTGTCATTAATGCCCTGACTGGTCCTACCGACAATGCGTCATACACTCGTTTCGATGTCACTGTTGCGGGCCCAGAGGCTACAAAACTCATCAACCGCTGCCAGAAGGCCGTGGATGAAGAGGAAAAAGTATTGCTGGGGTTTGTGCTGAGCGGCCTGAAAGCTGACGTGTTTACCCTTCAGTCGGGTGAACATTCCGGTGAATCCAGACCTTCTCTGAAGGCTCGCCTGATTAAGGTCGAGTTCATTAAGAAAGGCCAGGAAGTCGTTTACACAGCGCCAAATGCATCTCAAACCCCGGAACAAGGTTCTGCGGCTCCTAAAGACTACGATCCGAACTCGTTTTAATTCTTTTTTCTTACATCCGGTAAATCTCTTTCGGGAGATTTACCTCTCTCGATAACGTAACGGAGCTCTCGCATGGGAAATCCATTCGGTTTACTGGCTTCAGAAGCTGGGTATCAATTACAGATCCAGGTTCTGTCCAGTCAGCGCGGTTTTTATATCGGAACCGCGAACGAAATGGGACCCGTGTCCCGTGAGTCAGTCGAATACTACAAAACCAGTCTGCAGGCCGATATTGCTCTTGAAAAAGGGGAATGGACGCAGCGTGAATATGATTAGGTACAGGAGATTACATCATGGCAAGTCGCGGAATTAACAAAGTTATTCTCGTTGGCCATCTCGGTCAGGACCCCGAAGTACGTTATATGCCCAATAGCACAGCTGTTACAGGGTTCAGTATTGCAACGTCGGAGTCATGGCGTGATAAACAAAGCGGTGAAATGAAGGAAAACACTGAGTGGCATCGCGTTGTGTTGTTTGGCAAACTCGCCGAAATAGCCGGTGAATATCTGAAAAAAGGTTCACAGGTATACATTGAAGGCCATCTGCGGACCCGCAAATGGACTGATAACGGCGGGGTTGAACGCTGGACAACAGAAGTTGTGGTTGGTGTGAACGGTACGATGCAGATGCTGGGTAGTCGTAATGCTCCAGCAGGTACCGGTAATGCTCAGCAGCCTGGGTCGGCGCAAGGAGGTTGGGGGCAGCCTCAGCAGCCTCAGCCTCAGCAGTCAGCTGCGCCACACAATCCTGCTAATGAACCTCCGATGGATTTTGATGATGACATACCGTTTCTGGGGCATGGTTATGGGATCTGCCGAAAAGCGATCTACGCCATTTCCTGATTGGATTTTACAGAGGCGCCAGTTTGACTGGCGCTTTTTTATTCAAGATAATCATGGCAGGAGCGGGGTACTTTTTTAATGCCAGTTATACTGAGAATTAACGGATTCAAATTTTTCTTTTACTCGAACGAGGGAAATCCTCTAGAACCCGCTCATATTCATGTCCGTAACGCTGATGGTGAAGCGAAATTCTGGCTTGAAAATGAAGTTAAACTGAGCAGGAACGATGGCTTCGATGCCCGGACTCTTAAAGAGTTGACTAAGATGGTTCAACATAACCAGACGATGTTTGTGGAGGCCTGGAATGACTATTTCAGCTAAAAATGTACGATTTGATGAGACCACCATGTGGGTCGAATTAAACGATGGCAGGGTGATGGGCGTACCAATCGCCTGGTTTCCTCGTCTGCTGAATGCCACAGACAAAGAACGTAATGACTATGAACTGAGTAAACGTGGTATTCACTGGGATAATCTCGATGAGGATATCTCAGTCGATGGCTTGCTCGCTGGCCGTGGTGACGTGACCCA
The DNA here is from genome assembly GCF_950098555.1 of Citrobacter sp. T1.2D-1. Taxonomy (NCBI): domain Bacteria; kingdom Pseudomonadati; phylum Pseudomonadota; class Gammaproteobacteria; order Enterobacterales; family Enterobacteriaceae; genus Citrobacter; species Citrobacter sp. T1.2D-1. The sequence continues at coordinate 11,001 of NZ_CATNHH010000015.1, read as the reverse complement.
TGTTCCACATCGCGTAGCCTGATAATCATAAAGTCGCAGACTAAGGCGCCGGATTTTCCGGCGCTTTTCTTTTTAAGGTATTGCCAACTGGCTGGATAAATCGGTCTCGTGTAGCTCCTTTCCCTGCGCCCGAATACGGTGATAACCCTTGAAACTGGATATCCTGGTCTTTCGCGGTTGCCCCACCGAGGAAATTTTCTTCAGTTCGCAGTAATAGTTTTGCATTGTCCGAAAAGGCATCCCCGCCAGAATATCCGACTTGTTTCGGACAACTCCTGGGGATTCCTGATGGTAAAAATAAACCTGCAGACACGTTATCGGCTTGGGGCCATCACGCTTTGTCTGCTTGCCGCTGGCTGCACAGACTTTAGTTCTCGCTCTGAACCCATGAGCAGGCTTCAGGGCTCTCCCCGTGTTCAGGATCTTTATCAAAACCGTTCCCCTGAAGTTGTTCGATACGATCGTTACATACTTGCGAGTACGCGACCTGTAGATGCTCAGCGTGACCCACTGAATCAGATTATCGATATCAGGATGCCTTTGCAGATGGTGAATACCATTGGGGAAGGTATGCGATACGTGATGCTTGAATCAGGTTATTCACTGTGTTCAGGCGAACCGGGTGTATTCTCTGAATTGTTCGTTAAACCATTACCGGCTGTGCAGCGTTCAATAGGACCTGTGAAGCTTGGAGATGCTTTACAAATCCTCGCCGGGCCTGCCTGGCGTATGCGCGTAGATGACCTGAATCGAGAAATTTGTTTTGTTCTGCGTGATGAATATCGACATCTTGCCCTCTCAACAACAGGTCCCTTGCAGGCGAGTGTAGCAAGTCATGGAACAGGGAAATCTGCTTCTACAGGCACACTACTTAACAGTTCTAAGGGACTTTCTGGTACTGGAAATAATAGCTATCCGTTGCCTCCGGCTCGGCCAGAAAGTTCCATTTTGTCACCAGGGACACCAAAAGTTACCTCTCAAGCTGTTTCCCCTTTATCTGTTGCAACGACAGCAAAAACACCTCGTAACCCGTTCTCTGCCAGCGAGCCTGGGGAAAAATCTACGGTTCCGGTGCAGAAAACACAGGCAGGTCCCGCAGCTAAGTTAACATCTGGCAAGGTAAAACCATCAACAGAGTTGGCTCCTGCGCCTGCGCCGTCAGCATTGTCAGTTGCGTCAACACCTCTGAATAAAGCTGCACTTGGTGTGCCTTTAACTCCATCTGGTGCAGTGAAACCAGGTGGAACGGTTCAGAACAGTAATCCACCGTCCACTGTCATCTCTCCTACTGCTCCGGTCAGCGGAAAAACTGTTTTCACTCCGGGAGCATTGCTTTCCTCGTTACCAGACGGACAGGCCTGGACCGCGCAGGCAGGCACTACGTTAAAAGAGACTCTGATCCAATGGGCTACATCGGTTCGCTGTGAGAGTGGCAGTAGTCCTACCTGGGTAGTTATCTGGCCAACGCCTGTGAACTACCGCATCGATGTACCATTTACGCTGCGCGGTAATTTCGAGTCGATTATCGTGCAGCTGTTTAGGTTATATCGCCCTGCAGAAAAACCCCTCTATGCAGCACCAAATCGTCTTCAGTGCCTGGTATTCGTGGACGATAAGCCGATTCAGGACGGGAAATGATATGGGATATGCGCTGCCAGTTTTCGCGCTTTGTCTTGTCATCATCTTGATAGCCGGTGATGCACAGCACCACTCATCAGAGCATGTACGGCTTGCGCTGCAGCAGACTCAGCCTGAACAGCTTGCAGCAGACATGCTTCGGACTGCTGATGTCGTAAATAATTGGCGTCACGGGCGGTCCATAACAGATGGCCCCGTATCAACCGCACTGACTGGAATGCTGCCGTTACCAGACAGTCGCATCAAAAGCATTATTCAGAACGGTCGCCTGTGGATCTGGGTACCTGAAACAGACGGTGTTTATGCCGCGTTGCGCGCCCGCTCAGTGACTTCTGCGCTTGCCCTGACCGTAAGCGGCGGTCATCTGCGGATGGCGGATGGCACTGATATGAACCTGTCTCTGCCGTCCGGTGTGACGGAAGGCAGCATTGTTTATCTTAACTAACAGAATCAGGGAGCTGCGGATGCCGCGTATACCTTTCTGCCTGACAGTACTTACCGCTGCGTTTGTGCTGTCATCATGTTCGCTGAATGAAATCAGCAAAATAGACAAGGAAGCCGTTGGGCAGGCCGATACGGCTCAGCGAGTGTTGCAGAGTCGTCAGTCCATATCACAACCAACTGTTGTCTGGATGGATAAGCCCTGGGTAAACCTGCAGCCAGTCACGCCGGTGGTCTCCACTCCGGACGAAAAGAATCTGCCTCCCTGTCAGATAACGATTAATCGTCCTGACGGCATTTCACTGCCTGAGCTGGGACAGCGCATCACTGCGCTATGTGGTATACGAGTCTCCATCACACCAGATGCATTTGCTGCGCTGAGCAACGTGAGTACCGGCAGCGTGGTAACTTCTCAGATGAGTGGTCAACTGCCGGCGCCGGATGACAATGGTCGGGTTCCCCTGGCACAGATGGGGGCTACGTCAGCTCAGCCCGTCTCCGTTCAGCCATCACCGGCGCTCATGCGTGGCCTTAAATTCCAGGGAGATGTTCGTGATCTGCTCGATGTCGAAGCCAGCGGGTACGGGCTGTCATGGCGCAGTGACGGAAACGGAGTTTATTTTTATCGACAGGATACCCGCACTTTTCAGCTCGTTATCCTGAATACGAAAGTAAACAGTAGCGCATCAATTAACTCCGGCTCTGGCAATCAGCTGGGCAGCGGTGGCGGCACATCGGGGGGGACGAGCGGAGACATTAGCTCTAATCAGAAGACCGATTATGGCATGAACAGCGACCTGTACGACGACATTCGTAAAACCATCGAGCAGATGCTGACGCCAAAATCTGGTCGTTTCTGGCTTTCAGCAGCTACTGGCACGTTGAGTGTTACTGACACACCGGACGTTCTGGATCGTATTGGTCGTTACATTGAGTATCAGAATAAGGTTCTAAGCAGGCAGGTCCAGCTCAACATACAGATTGTCAGCGTCAACCAGACGCGTAATGAGCAACTGGGTCTTGACTGGGGGCTCGTATACAAATCCCTGCACAATTTTGGCGCCACTCTGACCGGTTCAATGGCCAATGCTTCGACTTCAGCAGGCAGTGCCGGCATTTCGATTCTCGACACGGCAACAGGCAATGCCGCCAAATTTTCCGGCTCCAGCCTGCTGATTAAAGCGCTTTCCGAGCAGGGCAACGTCAGCATGGCGCTGAACCAGACCGACCCAACAGCAAATCTGACGCCGGTAGCTTATCAGCTCTCAAACCAACAGGGCGTTCTGACAAGTTCCAGTTCAACTGCAACAGCTAACGTCGGGGTTACTTCCTCACAGACCGTAACCACAATCACCACCGGTTTGTTCATGACCATGCTGCCGTTCATCCAGGAAAACGGTGACGTGCAACTGCAGTTCGCTTTTAGCTATACCAGTCCACCGCAGATAGAGAAATTTATCAGTAGGGACGGGAATACCCGTAACGATATACCGAATACCTCGACACAGGGGCTGGCACGTAAAGTTAACCTGCGCTCAGGCCAGACACTGGTATTAACCGGATCTGAGCAACAGAACCTTTCTGCAAACAAGCAGGGAACATTCACACCCGACAACTTTATCCTGGGCGGTGGCCAGAACGGTACGCGCGGTCGTAACACGCTCGTGATTATGATCACCCCTGTTCTGCTGAGGTAATCCATGTCATCAAAGAAAAAATCTTCACTCCGTAGCGGCATTCGAGTCACCCACCACCGTCGCGACTGGATGGCAGGACTTCATTGGGAGCAGCAGCGGAGCGCACTGTTAACGCGATTCCGGGGAAAAGCCTCACCTGACACGCATGTAGTAGTTGCCGGCAGGCGTAACGCATCAATGATGGGGGTCGTTTCCCCCGGGCGTGTGCGACGGAGCCCTTACTCTCTTGCAGTAGCATTCCTGCTGTCTGAAGGGGGAAATACATGGGGGATATACCGTCTCAGCCACAACGAAGATCTCTGGGTTTTCTTTGCAGCCAGCGGTGGGCAACTTTCTGTCATGGGTGATGTGACCGGTTCACGCGCGAAGATAGAATCAGCAGCAGAAAACTTCCTGCGTTTTAACGATGCTGATACACCGGGTCTGCGCTGTGCTGCAACCGCAGATGATAATTGTGATGCAACCTCGCTCACTGACAGGCTGAACCGTTCGCAACTGAAGCGTTGCCGCCTGGGTAAGCGCCTGACGACGATGTCTCTCATTATGCCTGCTGCGCTTATTACACTCGTGGCAGCAGCAGGAATTTACTGGTACGACGACGTTCAGCAAAAAGCGGAACAGGCTGCTGCAATGGCAGAGTTTCGCGCCCGAATGGCGATGTCTGCTGATAAGCCAGCTGCGCCAGCCCGAGCGCCGCATCCGTGGGCCTCTCAGCCACCAGTTTCGCTTTTACTTGGTAATTGCTGGCTGACACGCGAACCACTTTTCGCCTCGGTGGCTGGCTGGCGCTTTACGGACGGTGAATGTGTCCCTGAAGGCCTGCGCTTGCGTTACCTCGCCACACCTGGTGCGACGGTGGAGGATTTCTCCCACCGCGCAAGGGTGCTTCTTGGGCATTCTGCTGTTTTCAACCTTCAGGAAGGAGGTAAAAACGGCGACGTATTCATTCCCTTCCGGAAATACAGCGTAAGTGAGTATACCGACGAGGCCTTGCCTGGCGCGGATGCCCAACTGATACGTTTCATTTCGCACCTGCAGCGCCGCAACCTGGAAGTCAAGTTCAGTGAAGTGAAACCGCCAGCGGTCGCGCCAGGACAAGAGAAAACCATGCCCGTACAGGACTGGCGCGAATTCACTTTTACTGTCAGCTCGCGTTTGCAGCCTGAACGTCTGCTGCAGGATTTTGATGCGACCGGGCTCCGCCTGAACAGCGTGTCAATCACCATGAGCCCGCAGGGGCAGTTCGACTACACCATGAAGGGGAGCATTTATGCGCAGAATTAATCCCGCGGGAACGGGCCTGCTGCTGTCCGCTCTGTTCTGCGGGCAGGCAGTGGCAACCGTAACCAGTGATGCGCTTCCGCCGAACGTTACGCTTGGCGAACTTGAAGCAGCTCAGGCGCGCAACCTCATTCTGGAGCAGAAAGTGCAGACGGCGCGTCTGGAGCAGCAGCTGCGTGAAAGCCAGTCCGGACAGAGTACTGACAGGAATTATCTGTCTACTGCCGCCCAGCCTGCCATGCCGCTTATGGCGCAGCCAGCTCCTTCACAACAGACTGCCAGTGCAGTCGGTGAAAAGCGGACCGGTGGTGTGCGCCTTCAGGAGATTTACGGCCGTGGCTCGCAGTTGCGTGCACGCATTGTTCTGCCGGATGGCGGAGTCACAGAAGTAGCAAAAGGCGATCAGCTTCCCGGAACCTCAAAGCGGGTCACGGAGGTTACCTCCACGATCGTACGCCTCAGCGACAATTCTGAACTTTCATTTTGAGGTGATGATGTCTTCTGATAAAGAAATCATGGATTTTGTCTTTGCCGAGCAGCATCCGTCTGGAGGGGTTACGCTACTCATCGACGGCAACCGGCGAAAAGACCCTGGCATACAGCGCTGGGTTATGGATGTCACCCGGACATGGGCTGATGCAAAAACTGAGTTTGTTACACTCAGCGAACTGAACCGGCGGCGTGAAGTGGCAGAACGTCAGGGCCGTGGGCTTAACCAGGGTGTGAGCGAGGCGGATCTAAGTAACCGTGACGTCAGTGTGTCGCAGGATAAGGTCATCAGCTATATGAGGCTGGGTAACGACTTTAATGCCTCTGATATTCATATGGAAATAAGCGGTGATCGCAAGATTTGCATCGTTCAGTTGCGTATTCACGGCGAGCTGGAGGTGGTGGATGAAGTGAAAGATGTGGAGGGTATGACGCTGGCCTCCACATCTTATCTTTCCATGTGCGACGTGCGCGAGCAGTCATTCTTTGCCGGTCGTGAGCAGTCAGGGCGCATCGATGCAAAGTTCGCCCGCCGCGCCGGCCTCTATGGCGCCCGCTACGAACACCGTCCTACTCCGGATGGGCTGATAGTGGTCATGCGTCTGATCCCGGATGACGGGGACAATATACCGACGCTGCCGCAACTGGGTTTTTTGCCTGAGCAGATTAAGCTCATCCTGCAGATCCTGCGTATGCCGGAAGGCATGACGCTGCTGACCGGGCCTACTGGTTCAGGGAAGAGCGCCACGTTGCGCGTGTTCAGTGATATCTGGCTGAAACTGACCGGCGGTAAAAAGCGCCTGCTCACGCTGGAAAACCCGCCCGAGGGGCGTATTCCGGGTGGTATTCAGACCCCCGTTATGCCGGAAGACAATTCACCGGAGGCCATCAGCCGCGCCTGGAGTAACGGAAACGCCTCTGCACTTCGTCTCGATCCGGATGCCATCCTGAACGGTGAGATCCGTGACCTGTATTCCCTTCTCGCCGCCATTTTCGCCAGTGAAACCGGCCACCTGGTGCTGTCGACCCTGCACACCCAGAGCCCTATCGGCTCCCTGCGTCGTATGGAGCATTTCGGTATTGATCGCCACCTTCTGGCGGATGCTGCACTCATCACTGGCCTGATTGGCCAGCGTCTGGTGCCGCTGTTGTGTGAACACTGCCGGGTACCGTGGGAAGTCAAAGTCCCTGAGCTTGATGAAGAAACCCGCGCGCGTCTCGAAAAATATTGTTCTGTCGCGGGCTTGTGCGAACCGAAAAATCTCTTCTTCCGCAACTATGAGGGATGTGAACACTGCCGGAAAACGGTACCACTGACCGGACGCATTATCAGTCGTGGCGTTACAGGGCGAACAGCTATTGCCGAAGTTGTCCGGACAGATGCTCGCCTGATGCAACTTTGGCTTTCACATGGGCCTTCAGTTGCCAGAAAGTACTGGGTAAACCAGGGTGGGATTACTCGCCGCATGCATCTGTTGCGTTATCTGGCAGAGGGTCTTGTTGATCCGCTGGAAGGCGATCTCATCTGTCCGCTGGATGAGGATGACATCATGGATTGTGAGGTGCCTGATGGAAAGTGACAGCCATTTTTATCCATCCCGGGAAATGTCGTTCCCTGAAAGGATTCGCTACCGGCTTGTCAGAGCCACTTTTACTGGGAAATACCGCCAGCCATTTTACGAAACGCTGCGCTTTCTTCTTGAAAACCGTAAGGCCCTGAAAGACGCGCTGACCATGATCGGCGATGTACATACTGATTTTGGCAGGCGCTGGCATCCTTATTATGAACTTGTTCAGGACTGCATCGAGGGTGTGAACGACAACCGTCCTGGCCGCGCGCTGCAGGATGTTCTGGCTGCCTGGGCACCTTACGAAGAGGCCGCGCTTATCAGCGCCGGGATGGAAACCGGTAATATTCCTGCCGCGCTGATGCAGGCTGATAAGTTGATTGTTGCCCGTCGGCGAATTCTTGGGCAGGTAATTTTTGCCTCAGTATTTCCTGCCGCGCTTGCCATCCTGAGTACGGGGCTACTACTGGCCAACAATCTCGCACTTGTTCCCACCATGAGCAAAATGTCCGATCCAGCTCGCTGGACCGGTGCACTCGGGTTTATGAATGGAGTAGCGAAGTGGAGTTCCGAGTGGGGTGTTGCTTCTGCCGCTACAGCCGCAGGGCTTGTGCTGCTGTCTTTCTGGTCGCTGCCCCGCTGGCGCGGCCGTCTCAGGCGCTGTGCTGACTGGTTACTACCATGGTCTGTTTATAAAGACCTGCAGGGAGCTGTATTTCTTATGAATATTGGCGCGCTTCTTGGTTCGGGTGTCCAGGAACTCAAAGCTTTGCAGATCCTTAACGGTTTTGCACCGCCCTGGCTGCAGGAACGCATCGAGGCCGCGATGGAGTGCATGAGTGAAGGCGATTCACTTGGCAGAGCTCTGCGTAACAGCGGATATGATTTTCCGAGCCGTGAGGCTGTGAACTATCTCTCTCTTCTGGATAAGGGGGATGGTGCTGCTTCGCTCATCACCAATTATGCGGACCGCTGGCTGGAGCAGGCGCTCGCGCGCGTCGCGCGTCGGGCGAATGCCACCAAACTCTTTTCTCTCGTTCTGATTATGAGTTTCTTCTTACTCATCCTGATGATGGTGATGCAGATTCAGGACATGAACACTTTCAACTTACATTAAGGAACCGCCATGTCAGCTCAGACATTACCACATCGCCAACATCAGCCTGACCGGGGCTGGGGCATTCTTGAACACGGTACCATTGCGATCGGGACGATTATCGTACTGGCTCTGGTTGGTGCTCTGGTCTGGAGTCTTTGGGGGAAAAAGTCCGTTGCCGTTGAGGTTTCAAATCTCCAGACCGTCGTGACAAACGCGCAGTCGCTTAAGCAGGCGCAGGGGGGATATAACTTTACGAGCGGTACAACTATGACGGGAACGCTTATCCAGCAGGGGGGCGCACCAAAGGCTGGCTGGACTATCCAGGGAACAGCCAGTTCCGGTACCGCTACGATGTGGAACGGTTATGGTGGTCAGGTCGTTCTGGCTCCTGTGGCATCGAATGGATTTAACAATGGATTTTCAGTTACAACGCAGAAAGTTCCGCAGGCAGACTGCATCTCTATCACTACACAGCTCGGTTCCGGTGGAGCATTCAGTGCTATCACCATTAACAGTACTGATTACAGTGACGGTCTGGTCAGTGCAGAAGAGGCAGGCAAAACCTGCTCATCAGACAGCGGAATGACAGGTAACAATACACTGGTCTTCACCCATAACGGCTGATGACATGCTGCGCCTGTCCGCTTTTCTGCTGCTGATTTTGGTTTGCCCACGGGTGGATGCATTCTGCTTTGAATCGGCGGGCGCTAAATACCACATTGACCCGCTACTGGTTAAGGCAATAGCCATAGGTGAAAGCAGCCTGCGACCGGATGTCACAAATATTAATCGTGACAAAAAGACCGGGCAGGCACTCAGTACCGATTATGGACTGATGCAGGTCAATTCATCGCATATCGCTTCGCTGATAGCGCAGGGTTACATTCGCAGCTCACAGGACCTCCTGAACCGTCCGTGCCTCAACGTTCAGATAGGTACCTGGATACTGGCGAAGCATTTTCAGGTATGCGGCATAAGCTGGAACTGTCTTGGCTCTTATAACGCAGGTTTTCGTAAGGACCGGCATGAAACTCGCGAGTCCTATGCCAACCGGATTTATGCCATTTATCGTCGGCTTTTACTTAATGAACGGGGAATAAAACTGTGACACTGCTGACGCTGAGTATGCCCTGGCCAACTGTCATTATCATTTTTCCTCTATGCCTCAGCTTATTCAGTTTTATGAGGAGCCTGGTTCGTCTCAGCCTGATGATATTGGATGATGATCAGGAATGGTTTGCTGTTTTTTTCGCCCCTGCATCCACCGGCTTCATCTGGCTTTACGCTACAGCGGCAACTGGCATGATGCTGTCCCCTGTGCCGCTACTGGAGCGACTGATGTCTCTGTTGTTCTGCCTCTTTCTTTTCAGGTTGACGCTTACCGATGCGTTCACAGGATTTCTGCCCCGAGAATTGACGATAAGGTGTCTTATTGCCGGTCTTGTTTCCGCTCTTATCGCTCCCGGCTTTATAGGGCACTTCCTCACAGCTACCACTGCGCTGGTGATTTTTGGCGTCTGGCGTTATGTCACCTTTAGGATTCATGCCCGTGAGTGTCTGGGGCTTGGCGATGTCTGGTTGGCCGGTGCTATTGCGGCCTGGTTGGGAGGGCGAGAGGGGCTTTATGCTCTGCTGATCGGCGTGGTGCTCTTTGTGCTCTGGCAGATATCTGTTCGTCGCATAACTGAAGGAGGGCCGATGGGACCCTGGCTGTGCGCCGGCGCGATTTCTGTGACCCTGTTTAAATTGTATCAACCGCTTATTACATGGTGATGCCTGTGTTCACATATAAAACGACTGACCGGGGCTGGGCTATCCTCAGCACTGGTGCTTCATTGATTATTCTCCTGGTGGTCAGCGTCTGGGGCTTTACCCTTATCAGTGACTGGATGCAAAAACGGACCTGGCTGAATACCGCGTCACAGGTATCTCGCTTCACACAAGCTGTGAAGAGCTACACTGGCCGTTATTACGATACTTTGCTTTCAAGTGCCACCACCACGACCCCGGTTACGGTTACACCCGCTATGCTGAAAAACACCGGATTTCTGGAGCAGGGGTTCAGCGAGACGACAGTAGACGGACAGGCTTACCTGGCTGCTGTTGTTCGTAATGCCACTAATACAGATCAGCTGCAGGCACTGGTTTACACTCAAAACGGCGCGGCACTGCCTTTTCTCGCACTGCGCCAGATATCAATGGATATCACCTCTGGTATGGGCGGCTATATATGGACATCAGGAACTGCTACCGGCGCTATGGGCAGCTGGACTATTCCTCTTTCACAGTTTGGGATAAGTACAACTCAGGGACATATTGCGGCTTTACTGACCACAGATGAACTGGGCGCTGCTCGCGGTGAAAATGATCGCCTTTATCGTTTTTCGGTAACCGGCAAGCCAGACCTCAACACGATGCATACCAGTATTGATATGGGAGGTAACAATCTTAATAACGCAGGCACGATTAATGCCGTAACGGGTAATTTCAGTGGCGATGTGGCGGCCACTGGAAATATAACTGCGAATGGAACTGTTACAGGACAGAATGTTACTGCCGGTTCAAACGTCACCGCAGGAAATACAATAACGGCTAACAACGACATACGTTCAAATAATGGCTGGTTCATAACTCGAGGGAGTAAGGGATGGCTAAATGAAATGAATCGCCACGGGTTTAACAGACACCTCAGAGTCATTTAAGATGGCTTAAAGAGAGGTGCCCATGAGCGGTAAGCGTTATCCCGAAGAGTTTAAAATTGAAGCAGTCAAACAGGTTGTTGATCGCG